>CAZHTZ010000047.1:0-22343 GCA_964535455.1 uncultured Caldilineales bacterium | reverse complement strand
GAGGCTGACCACCAGATGCTTGGGGCCGCTGGCGTCGGCTGAGATGTAGGGCAGGTTGACCTCGGTCTGGAGGACGCTGGAAAGCTCGATCTTGGCCTTTTCCGCCGCTTCCTTGAGCCGCTGCAGGGCCATCCGGTCCTGGCGCAGGTTGAGGCCGTGCTCGGCCTGGAAGACGTCGGCCAGCCAATTCATGAGGCGGAGGTCGAAGTCGTCGCCGCCCAGGAAGGTGTCGCCGTTGGTGCTGAGCACTTCGAACACGCCGTCGCCGACGTCGAGGATGGAAATGTCGAAAGTACCGCCGCCCAGGTCGTAGACTGCGATCTTGCCTTCCTGCTGCTTGTCCAGACCGTAGGCCAGGGCCGACGCCGTCGGCTCATTGATGATGCGCAGAACCTCAAGACCGGCGATTTTGCCGGCGTCTTTGGTGGCCTGGCGCTGGGCGTCGTTGAAGTAGGCGGGGACGGTGATAACGGCCTGGCTGACCGGCTGGCCCAGATAGGCCTCGGCGTCCGTGCGCAGCTTCTGCAGGATCATGGCCGAGACTTCCGGCGGCGCATATTCGCGGCCGGACATGGTCACCCGGATATCGCCATTGGGCGCTTCCGTAATGTGGTAGGGCACGTGTTCACGCGCGCGCTGCACCGCCGGGTCGCTGAACTTCCGGCCCATGAAGCGTTTGACGGAGTAGATGGTGCCTTCAGCATTGGTGATGGCCTGGCGGCGGGCGACTTGTCCCACCATGCGCTCGCCGGTCTTGGCGTTGACGGCCACGACGGAGGGGACCAGGCGACTGCCTTCAGAGGAGGTAATGACGACGGGTTCGCCGCCTTCGAGGATGGCAACCACAGAGTTGGTAGTGCCGAGGTCAATGCCGATTATTTTGGACATGAGAAGGGTATCAGAGGGGGATGAGCGTGAGGAGTCTGTCAGGTAATGATACGCTGTCGCCGGCAGGCGGGTTGCAGGTTGCAGGTTGCAGGTTGCAGGTTCAGGGTTGCACCTTCAACCTTGAACCTGCAACCTTCAACTCTACAATGCCACCCGTACGTGACTAGGCCGCAGGATCCTGTCGTGCAGGCGATAACCGCGACGGACTTCGGCGATGATCTCGCCACTGGCCACGCTGTCGCTCGGTTCGACGCTGATGGCTTCGTGGACGGTCGGGTCAAAGACGCCGGTGGCGTCGATGGGGGTGATGCCCTCGCGTTCGAGGACGCTCTGGAGCTTGCGCAGGATGAGCTCGAAGCCCTTGGCCCAGGCGTTAGTCTCGCCTTCTCCGGTCTCAGGAATGGCGGCGAAGGCCAGCTCGAAGTCATCCACCACCGGCAGCAGCTCTTTCAGCAAACGCCCGTTGGCGGTCGCCACGCGCTCTTCCGCTTCGCGCTCTTTGCGGCGCCGGAAGTTGGCCAGTTCGGCTTGGGCGCGCAGAGCACGGTCATTAGCCTCGTCGGCGGTGCGTTTGGCTGCGGTCAGCTCGACCACAAGGCCGGCAAGGACCTCATCTTCAGCTTCGGCAGACGCCGCAGCCTCGGTCAATGGCTCAACAGTCGTTTCCATTTCTTCGTTTTCGTTTGGGGTAAAAGGGGTCTCTTCGTCGAATGCAGTCATGGTTGCTATCAATGAGGTTGGATGGATGTGAGATTCTATGCTGCTGGCGGCGGCCTGCCATCTGTCCTTTGTTCCGCTACTCGTCGCCGCTCTCTTCGTCACCGTAGAGGCTGGCGACCAAACCGCTCATCAAACTAGACATAAAGCGAACCGTCGAGATTGTACGCCCGTAAGGCATACGGATTGGGCCGATGATGCCGAGGATGCCCGTGCCCTGTCTGGGTTGGCCGTAGCGGGAGAGCACGAGGCTGACGTCAGGCAGGTTGTCATAGGGGCGTTCGCCGCCGATGATGACCTGCACGCCGGGGAGTTGGCGGGCCTCGTGGATGAGGGGCTCGATGGCCGAGGGTTCCTCGAAAATCTTGACGAAGCGGCGGGCCTCACCCTGGTCGAGGAACTCTGGGGCTTGCAGCACATTGATCAGACCGTCGCTGAAAATCTGTTCTTCGCGCTCGTCTTCATGCGACAGGGTCTCGGCGATGAGATCGGTGAGCTGCCGCGCCAGGGGATCGGCGTCGCTATCAGACTGGCGGATGCGGGGTGCATCCAGTCCGGAGAGCCATTCGTTGAGGTCGATGCTGAGCTGCGAGAGGGCCTGTTGCGACCACGGATCTTCCATGGCGATGAGTTGCTGGCGCATGACGCCGCCCTGGAGCACCACGACCATGAGCATCGCACGCGGCTGCAAGCTGATCAGCTCGACGTGCTTGAATAGGGCGGTGGCGGGCCGGGGGAGGGTGGTGATGGCGGCGCTTTGCGCAGTACGCGCCAGGACGCTTGCCGACAACCGCACCCACTGGTCGAGCTCCTGCTGGATCTGGAAGAACTGATGGCGGATGGTATGTTCCAGCATCGGCGGCAGGTTGTGGTCCTGCAGCAGGTACTGGACGAAGAAGCGGTAGCCCTTGTGAGTGGGGACGCGACCTGCTGAGGTGTGGGGATGCATGAGATAGCCCAGGTCCTCGAGGGCCTTCATCTCATTGCGCACCGTGGCCGCTGAAATGCCCAGCTCGTACGCCTTGACCAGCGTCTGTGATCCGACCGGTTCAGCGGTGGAGACGAACTCGCGGATGATCAGCCCCAGGATAGCGCGCTGGCGGGCGTTCAGTTCGGAGAGGTTGGGGAGGATATCGCTCATGACAGCCAACCTGAGAGTTAGCACTCGCGTAACGCGAGTGCTAACTCTCAGGTTGAGTTATGATAACACAGCCTCGCTCCAGCCTCAAGCCCCTTCAATAAGCGTTGCGATCGCTGAAAACACGGAAAACGGTCCGGAGACAGATTTTGAAGTCCAGCCAGAGCGACCAGTTCTCGATGTACCAGAGGTCGTACTTGGTGCGCTCGACGATGCTTGTATCCCCGCGCAGACCGTTCACCTGCGCCCAGCCGGTGATGCCTGCTTTCTCACGGTGCCGTTCCATGTAGCGCGGGATGAATTGGCGGAACTGCTCGACGTAGACCGGTCGTTCCGGACGCGGGCCGACCAGGCTCATGTCTCCACGGACGACGTTGATGAGCTGGGGAAGCTCGTCCACCGAGATCTTGCGCAGGAGGGAGCCGATGCGCGTCTTGCGCGGATCATCCGCCGTGGTCCAACCGGGCCCCTGGCGTTCAGCGTCGGCGCGCATGGAACGGAACTTGAGCATGGGGAAGGGGCGGGCGTCCAGCCCCATGCGCTCCTGGATGTAGAAAACCGGTCCCGTCGATTCCAGCTTGACCAGCAGGCCGATGAGGAGCATGAGGGGTGAGAGAATGATAAGGGCCAGCCCGCCGAAAAGGAGGTCGAACCCGCGCTTCAGAGACAAGCGCCAGCCGCGCAGGGCCACGTCGCGCACGGTGAGAAGCGGCAGGCCTGCCAGGTCGCTCACCGTCACCTCGGTGGCCATGATCTGGAACACGTCAGGGAAAACCTTGATGCTGACCTTCTCGCGTTCACACTGCGAGATCAGGGTCACGAGCTGGCGGTGCGAGGCCTCGGGCAGGCCGATGACGACCTCGTTGACGCTGTAGGCCTCGATGATGGCGGGCAGGTCGGCCGGCCGGCCCAGTACGGGCACGCCCACAACAGTGGTGCCGTCGGGGCTGGCCTCCACGAAGCCCACCACCTCATGACCGATGCCGCTGGCGCTCTGCAGCTTCTGCACGAGCATGCGCCCAACCTCGCCCGTGCCCACGACCAGCACGCGGTTGCGCCCGAAGTTGTGCGCCTGGAAGAAGGTGAAGAGGTAGGCCAGCAGGTAGCGCAGCAGGCCCACCAACATCACGGCGATCAGCCAGTTGTAGACCAGAAAGCTCCGCGGGTAGAGCACCGGGTTGGTGGGGTTCTGTGGCGGGAAGAAGAAGATGATGGCCACCAGCGCTGTCAGGTTGGCGACCGTGATCGGCCAGGCCGTGGTGGAGATGCTATCGATGAGGCTGTTGGGCTGGTTGCCGTGGTAGCGCTTGGTCAGAAACAGCAAGAGCACCGCCGCCGCCAACTCCACGACCAGCAAGGGCAGATAGACCAGCAGACGGTCGACGGATTCGGGTCGAAGCAGGCGTTGCAGGCGGTGGCTTGCGAACAACGCCAAACTGACGGCCAACAGGTCGACGGCGATGGTGATGAGCTGGAAGACCCAGCGCGAGCGTCTCATACTGAAGAGAGCGGGGATGAGGGGATGGGGGGATGAAAAGCAACGAGAGAGGGCGCGCGTCTCATGTCGCCGCCTCGATGGGGCGGCCAGGCGGATGGGAACGCGTTCGCCATAGGCTGGCCAGCCAGGTACTGCCCACGTCGAGGGCGCCCTTGACGGTGATGCCGGCTATGATGAGCCAGTAGAGCCAGAACGGCGTTTCGGCCCGGTAGTGTTTGCGAACGAAGATGATCATCGCCTGGTAGAAGGCATAGCGCACGCGGGGATTCCCGCGGGAGGCGGCGCCTTTGTGGTGCAGGACGCGCACCCAAGGATAGTACCACACCTTCCACCCCGCTTTCTTGATGCGGAAGGCCCAATCCAGGTCCTCGCCGTGCATGAAGAAAGCTTCGTCCAGCAGCCCCACGCGGGCGATGGCCTCGCCGCGGACGAGCATGAAGGCGCCGACGACGGAATCGACCTCGGACTCCTCATCTTCGGGCAGGAAGGTGAGGTTGTATTGGGCAAAGCGGCGGCTGTGGGGGAAGAGCTTGCTCAGACCCAGGCCGCGCGAGATGAAGGAATAGGGGCTGGGAAAGGCCCGCCGGCAGGCCTTGTCCAGACGACCGTCGGGCAGAACCAGCTTGGGACCGGAGGCGCCCAGGTCGGGCCGCCGCTTCATCAGCGCCAGCATCTCCGCCAGGGCATTGGGAGGAAGCTCAGTGTCAGGGTTCAGGAGCAGGGCATAGCGAGGCAGCGCGGCCGGGTCCTGCCCCTGCGCAAAGCCGTAACTGGCCAACCCGATGTTGTTGGCGTAGGCAAAGCCCCCGTTGCGCTGGGTGGCGATGGCTGTGGCCTGGGGGAACTCCACGCGCACCATGTCGATGCTGCCGTCGCTGCCGGCGTTGTCCACCACGGTGACGTGGAACGCAAAACTGCCTTCGCTGGCATAGACCGTGCGAAGGCAGGTGCGGAGAAGGTCACGGGTATTGTAGCTGACGATGACGATGGCGAGGTCGAGCATGGAGGCCTGACGGCGCCGCCAGGAGGACGCCAGGCAGCAGCTTGTGCCATTCTAGCACCGTACCGGCGCCGGGGCAAAGGAGAGGTGAGAGGTGAGAGACGGGTAGGGCAACTCGCTGAGTTGCCTGCGAGAGGCGAGAAGCGGTCGGCCGTCAGCGGTCAGCGGTCGCCTCCAACACCGCCTGTGCTGCAGCCAGGGCGATGCCCGGCTCGACGGCGTAACCGGCTCCGCGCAGCCCGGCTTCCAGCGCGCCCAGGGTGCTGAGCACATCGGGCCTGGAGATGGCGCCCATGTGGCCAATGCGAAAGTATTCGTTCCTGATCGCCGGATGCAGCCCGCCTGCCAGGATGGCGCCCGCTGCCCGCACGCGCGGCAGCAGGCTCGTAGCATCGACGCCCGCCGGGTAACGAGGGCAGGAAAGAGTATGGCTGGCGTGGCTCAGATGGGTGGGCACCTGGTCCAGACCCAGGCTGGCGATGCCGGCCTTAAAAGCGTCGCCCACGCTGCGGTGGCGGGCAAAAACGCTTTCCATCCCTTCGCTCAGAATCTGGCGCAGGCTCACGGCCAGGGCCATGACCAGGTTGACGGCAGGTGTGGCGAAATAGGCGGGTCGTCCCCCTTCGTACGCTTCCATGACCGGCAGCCATAATCCCCAATCGCTGTAATAGCTGGCGACCGGCGCCCTGCGCGCCCGCCATTTGGCCAGGGCGGCGGGGGCGGCCACGAGCAAGGCCAGGCCCGGCGGCACACCCACGGCCTTTTGCGAGGCAGTGAGATACAAGTCCACGTCCCAGTCTTCCTGCCACATCTCCTCGCCCGCGGCGGCGCAGACGCCATCGACCACCACGAGGCTGCCGGCGGCCTTGGCCGCGGCGGTCAGACCCTGCACATCGGTCAGCACGCCCGTGGACGTATCCACATGGGTGATGGTCACCAGGCGGTAGCTGGCCTGTTGTAGCTGGGCGGCGAGCTGGTCTACCGTCACCGTGTCGCCGGGCGGAACGCTGAGCACGTCCACGCTGCCGCCGTAGCGTTTGCAGATTTCGGCCATACGCAGGCTGAAATAGCCGGTGTCGAGCACCAGCACGCGGTCGTCCGGCTCCACCAGGTTGGCGATGGCACTGTCCATGGCCAGAGTGCCCGAGCCTGTGAGGATGAAGGGCTGGTAGGCCGGTCCTGCCTGGAAGACGCTGCGCAGGTCGCGCAGAGCCTGGCCAAAGACGGGAATGAAGGTCGGGTCAACGTGACCGGGCGAGGGCTGGCCCACGGCGTCCAGGACTTCGTCCGTGAACTCGATGGGGCCGGGGATCATCAGGCGGGGTCGGGTCATGGGAGTAGCAGGTGGCAGGTGGCAGGTGGCAGGTAGCGGGTGAGAGGTAACGTGTCAACGTGCAAACGTGCGAACGTGTCAACGTGTAACGTGCAACGCATTCCCGATTGTACTTGCTTGGGGAGAGGGAGCACAATTCGGCTCACGCCGCCATCACAAAGGCGATCGCGTGCTCGTGCGTGTGAGACAGGCTCACGGCCCAATCGGTCAGGCCCAGGACAGCGGCGCGGGCGGCGGCAGGGCCGCGCAGGTGCAGAACGGGTGCGCCGTCCCCGTCGCCCAGAATCTCAATGTCCTTCCAGCCAATGGTGCCAATTCCCGTGCCCAGCGCCTTGGCCACGGCCTCTTTGGCCGCCCAACGCGCGGCCAAAGAGCCCACCCGACCGGCATAGCGTTCCCGCTCCGCCGGGGTGAACACGCGGTCGAGGAAGCGCTCGCCATGCCGGTCGAGCACCGCCTGGAACCGCCCGATCTCAATCAGATCAACGCCCGTCCGCATCGTTCCTCATGCAGTACCCAACCCGGACGACGAAATGCGAAATGGGAAATGCGAAGTGCGAAATGCGAAATGCGTAACACGCCTCGACGCCGCGAACTCGCCTCTCGTCTCTCGTCTCTCGTCTCTCGTCTCTCGTCTCTCAATTCGCAATTCGCAATTCGCAATTCGCAATTCGCAATTCTCACGGCCCCGCCACCACCACCACCTGCCGATCCGGGTGCAGGTAAGTTTGGGCGACGCGCAGGATGTCGTCAGGCGTTACCGCCCGGACCTGCTCGGGATAGGTGAGCAGGTAGTCCAGGCCTAACGCGTACCAGGCCATGTCCAGCACCGTACCGGCGATGCCGCCGTTCGTCTCCAGGCGCAGCGGCAGCGAGCCAGTCAGGTTCGCCTGCACGTCCGCCAGCTCCTCGGCGGTCACCGGCTCCTGCGTGATGCGCACGATCTCGCTGCGAATGGTGGCCAGGGTTTGGGCGACGTTGGCCGGGTTGACGCCGGCGGAGGCAGACCACGAGCCGTAGGCCGTGTTGGCTTCGACACTGCTGTAGGCGTAGTAGGCCATGCCCTGCTTCTCGCGCACGTTGGCGCCCAGGCGGCCGCCCATGCCGAACTGGCCCAGAATGGCGTTGCCCAGAAGCACGGGGAAGTAGTCGGGATGGCGCCGCGGGATGCCGGGCCAGCCCAGAACGATGTCGCTCTGGCTCTTACCGGGCAGGGTGATGGACCGGGTCACGGTCTCTGCCGGGAAGGTGACGGGGGGCGTCAGTGCGGGCGCCGTGGCCTCTGGCTGTCGCCAGGCGCCCAGCGTACGCTCCAGGCGAGCGATAGCCTCGTCTGCGGGCAGCGCCCCCGCCAAGACGACAATGCCGCCGGTGGGCCCCGTGGTGCGGCGGTAGAAGTCCTGAACGTCGGCGCGGGTCAGGCCGCTGACGGTTTCTTCATAGCCGGAAAGGGAGCGGCCATAGGGATGGTCGGGAAAGAGCATCTCCCGAAACGCCAACGAGGCCATGGCGCGGGGATTGTGCTTGCGCTCCTGGATGCCGGTCAGGATCTGCGCCCGGATCTGCGCCAACTGCCCTTCGTCGAAAGCCGGTTCGGCCAGGCTCTCGGCCAGAAGGTCGAGCACCAGGTCGATGTCCTCGGGCAGGCATTTGGCGTCGAACGAGGTGACGTGGCGGCCGCTGCCGAATCCGAAGCTGGCGCCGGCCGTCTCCACCGTCTCGTTGATGGCGTCGAAGGGGCGGTGCAGGGTGCCCCGGCGCAGGAGGGTGGCGGTCAGGTTGGCCAGACCCGCCTGGTTCGCCGGTTCGCCCAGGGATCCGCCGGGTAGATAAGCGTCGAGCACGACGGTGGGGCTGGCATGGTTCTCGTAGACGAGCGCGGTCAGGCCGTTGGCCAGGGTGGCGCTGACGATGGTGTTGGGTGCGGGCAAGCCGGCCATCAGTGACTGCCTCCGTCGGGGAGATACCAGCCCACGACACGGTTCCTGGCGGATAGGTAGGCGGAGGCCACGCGCTGCACATCCTCCGCCGTCACCGCTCCCAGGTGGTCGAGGAAGCCAGCCAGCCAGCCGGTCGCAGCCACCATCTCGCTGAAGCCGAGCCACAGGGCCTGGTTGGTCACGCTTTCACTCCCGTAGACGAACTGGGCGGTGGCGCCCTTGATGGCCTTGGCCAGCTCCTCAGCACTCACGGGTTCGGTCCGGATGCGCTCGATCTCGGCCAGGATGGCGCCCTCTATCTCGTCTGGTGTGTGCTGCGGGTGTGCGGTAGCGGAGATGGTGAACAGGTAAGGGTCGATGGTGGCGCCCAGGGAAGAACTGATGCTGACGGCCAGCCCGGTGTTGACCAGGCCGCGGTAGAGCCGCGCCGATCGGCCCAGCGGCGCGCCGCCGAAGGGAGGCATGCCCTTGGCCCCGCTGAGGATGGCATCGGCGACGGCGAGCGGGAAGAAGTCAGGGTGGGTGGCGGCAGGCGCCCGATAGTTCAGACTGAGGTAGGCAGCGCCGCTGGGGCCATCCATGCGGATGCGGCGCTCTCCGCGGCCGGGCGGCTCGTGGATGCGAAAGGAGAGCGTTTCCGTCGTGGCCGGCAGCCCGCCGTACAGCGCCTGAATGCGGTCCAGCATGATGCCGGTCTCGAAATCGCCGACAGCTACAATAACGGCGTTGTTGGGCACGTAGTAAGTGCGGTAGTGGCGGTACAGGTCGTCGCGGGTAATGGTGCGCAGGTCTTCTTTCCAGCCGATGACCATGTGGTGATAGGGGTGTGCCTGGAAGCTGAGCGCCTGCACCTGCTCGGCCAGCAGATAGGTGGGGCGGTTTTCGTTGCCCTCGCGCTCGGAGATGATGACCGTGCGTTCGCTTTCAGTCTCTTTGGCGTCGAAGAGTGAGTTGACCATGCGGTCAGCTTCCATACGCAGCGCCAAGTCGATGCGGTCGCTGGGTAGGGTCTCGTAGTAGGTAGTCCAGTCGATCCAGGTCATGCCGTTGAAGTAGCCGCCCTCGCGTTGGACCAGGCGGTCGAAATCACCCTGGGGATAGGTAGGCGTGCCCTTGAACAGCATGTGCTCCACCCAATGAGACAGCCCGGTCAGACCGGGATGCTCATTGCGGCTGCCCACCCGATACCACACCCAGAAGCTGACTACCGGCGCGCTGTGCACCTCGCGCGTGAGCACCGTGAGACCGTTGTCCAACACGGTGCGCCGGACGTTAGCGGCAATACTGTCGCGGCCGTTTGTCATGAGCCGCCGTTCGCCCTGAGCGAGGCGTCGCTGAACTCGGCGCCGTTGACCCAGGCGCCCTCCTCGGTCACGTGCGTGGCCCGGCCCACACCGGCATAGCGGAAACCCAGGGCCGTCATCTCTTTCGGGTTCCAGATATTGCGACCATCCAGCAGAACATCCCCGGCCATGGCTTCCTTGATGCGGCTCATGTCGAGATGGCGGAACTCGTTCCATTCCGTGATCAGGACGATGGCGTCCACGCCTTCGGCCACCTCGAAAGCGCTCTCGACCAGGCGCAGCCCCGGCACCATGCGGCTTGCGACCCCCATGGCCACCGGGTCGTAGGCCTGCACGTCCGCCCCCTCCCGCAGAAGCTGGCGGGCGATGTCCACCGAAGGCGCCTCGCGCATGTCGTCAGTGTTGGGTTTGAAGGAAAGACCGAGCATGCCCACGCGGCGCTCGTTGAGCCCGCCCAGCAGGCTGCGGAGCTTGACCACGATCTGGTGGCGCTGGTGCTGGTTGATGTCGAGGACCGCCCGCAGGAGCTGCGGGTGGGCGCCGTGAACCAGGGCCATGTGCTCCAATGCCCGCACGTCCTTAGGGAAGCAGCTTCCCCCGAAGCCGAGGCCGGCGTCGAGGAAGTGGGGGCCGATGCGCTTATCGTGGCCCATGCCGATGGCCACATCCTTGACATCGGCGCCCACACGTTCGCAGATGGTGGCGATTTCGTTGATGAAGCTGATCCGTGTGGCCAGGAAGGCGTTGGAGGCGTACTTGATCATCTCTGCCGTGCGCAGGTCGGTGATCTGGATGGTGGTCTGTAAGGGCTGGTGAAGCTGCGCTACCTTGTCGGCAGCCTCGCGGTGGAGCGAGCCGAGCACGACGCGGTCCGGGTGCATGAAGTCGTGGATGGCCGAACCCTCGCGCAGGAACTCCGGGTTGGAGACGACCCAGAAGGGTACATGGCTCTTCTGGCGCTTGCGGATGATGTCGGCCACCCAGTCGCCGGTGCCCACGGGCACTGTGGATTTGTTGATGATGATCAGCGGGTGATCCATGACGTCGGCGATCGATTCGGCGGCCATGCGCACGTACTGCAGGTCGGCCTCGCCGTCCACCCCGGAAGGGGTGCCGACGGCGATGAACACGAATTCGGCTGCGGCCAGGGCACCGGCATAGTCGGTGGTGAATTCAAGGCGACCGGCGCGCATGTTGCGCGCGATCAACTCGGCGAGACCCGGTTCATAAATGGGCACGTCGCCCTGGTGCAGGACGTCGATCTTGTTCTTGTCGATGTCGAGACACACGACTTCGTTGCCGAGGTCGGCAAAGCAGGCGCCGGTCACGAGGCCGACATAGCCGGCGCCAAGGACGCAGATAGTCTTCATAACGGAAATGCCTCAATCAAGGTGGTGCTGTCAGCCATCGCCCACGGCGGCGGCGTCGGCGGCGCGCTGGAAATCTGACCAATGCAGTTGTTTACGGTAGAAGTACCAGACGCCCAGCAGGGTGATCGGCACCCAAAGCGCGGCGTGAAGGGTGAGCGTGTAGGCGGCGGCGATTCCCCCCGGCACGCCACCGACGACCTGCAGGATCTTGATGCCCGGGGCGTCGAAGGTGCCGATGTAGCCGGGCGCCGCCGGCAGCGTGGTGAACAGGTTGACGATGCCGTTCATCAGCATCAATACCAGGAAGCTGACGTGGAAGTCAAAGGCGTGCATCACGAACCAGTATTTCATGGTCTCCGCCAGCCAGATCACGACCGAGGTGGCAAAGATCATGATCACGTCGCGCGCCCGGGTGAGGGACGACAGGCCCAGCATGAAACGCTCAAAGAGGCCGTCCAGCCTAGGATGAAAGCGTTCGGGCACCAGCACCCGGACCACCCAATCATACGGCACCTTAGCCAGAGCGGGGCGGGAGGCGACGAAGATAAAGACGGCCAGGGCCACGCCGAACAGAATGCTAAAGCCGATGACCCAGGTGCGGTAGACCGGTGGCACGTTGGGGGCGAAGGGCAGGGCGATGAACACGAACAGCAGCATGACCAGGCCGTCGAAGATGCGCTCGACGAACACGGTGGGCAGGCTGCCGCTCATGGGAATGTCTTCCGTTTTCTTGAGCACGAACGAGCGGATGACTTCACCTGCCCGCGCCGGATAGATGTTGTTGCCGGCATAGCCGATGCACACGACCGGAAAGAGGCGCACCAGCGGCACGGACTTGAACGGTCGCAGCATGTAGTGCCAGCGCCACGTGCGCGCCCACACGCCGAAGAAGTAGATGACGATGCCGGGGAGGATCCAATAGTACCTGGCTGTGCTCAAACTCGCCCAGACATCGGCCAGGTGCAGGCCGCGCAGCGCCAGGTAGAGCAGGACGGCGCTGATGATCAGGCCGACCCACGACAGAATGCGTTTCACTCGATGTTGGCTCGTCCTACCGAGAATAGAGGTGCAAGCGATTATTTTAGCATAACGCCGCGTGCGGGGGAACCTCCGGGAGGCCCACTTGGCAGCAGGAACATGGGCCTCCCGGAGGTTTTGTTGCAAATCTTTGACAGGCGCAACCGGGGTCGCTATAATCCCTGACGCATTGGCTGTGGCCCATTCGTCTAGTGGCCTAGGATGTAGCCCTCTCAAGGCTGAGACACGGGTTCGAACCCCGTATGGGCCGCCACATGCGGCGCCCCGACCGTTCAAACAGGTCGGGGCGCCGCTTTTTTCCGGTGCGGGAACGGCGTCGCCAAGATGGGAAGATAGGCGCTCCGCCTTTTGTCGCCAGTGTGTTAGAATATCCGCCATGTCCTGGCCCGTGTGGGGCAGGAAAAAGCACCTAGTAAATTGCGTTCAGGCGTCGTACCACCCACGGAAAGGAGGATGAGCAATGAGCAACGATAGCCTTACCATCGTCGACAATCGCACCGGGACCACGTACAACCTTCCCATCACTGATGGCACGATCAATGCCATGGAACTGCGGCGGATCAAAGTGGAAGCCGGCGATTTCGGCCTGATGAGCTACGATCCGTCGTATCTGAACACTGCCTCCTGCCGCAGCACCATCACCTACATCGATGGCAACAAGGGCATTTTGCGCTATCGGGGGTATGGCATCGAGCAATTGGCCGAGAGGTCCACATTCCTGGAAGTGGCCTATCTCATTCTCTATGGCGAGCTGCCCAACCAGCAGCAGCTCGACCAGTGGGTGTACGACATCACGCACCACACGATGGTGCACGAGAACGTGCGCACCCTGCTCGACGGCTTTCGTTATGATGCCCATCCCATGGGGGTGCTGATCAGCACGACCGCCGCCCTCTCGACCTTTTATCCTGAGGCGCGCAACGTCAACGACCACACCTCGGTGGAGCTGCAGACCCGGCGGCTGCTGTCCAAGACGCCGACCATCGCCGCCTATGCCTATCGCCATGCGATGGGGCTGCCCTACGTCTACCCTGACAACGATCTGAGCTACTGCGGCAACTTCTTGAACATGATGTTCAAGATGACCGAGCAGAAATACCGCCCGAACCCGATTCTGGAGCGCGCCCTCGACGTCCTCTTCATCCTACACGCCGACCACGAGCAGAACTGCTCCACCAGCACCATGCGTATGGTGGGCAGCTCGCTGCCCGACCCGTACGTGTCGGTGGCGGCAGCAGCGGCGGCCCTGTCCGGCCCGCGGCACGGTGGCGCCAATGAGTCCGTCGTGCGCATGCTGTCGGAGATCGGCGACGTCAAGAACGTACCCGAGTTCATCGCCAGCGTCAAGCGGGGCGAGCGGCGGCTGTTGGGGTTTGGCCATCGCGTCTATAAGAACTTCGACCCGCGCGGGATCATTATCAAGAAAACGGCGCACGACGTGTTCGAGGTGACCGGCCGCAACCCGCTCCTCGACATCGCCCTGGAGATGGAGCGCATCGCCCTCGAAGACGACTACTTCGTCTCGCGCAAGCTCTTCCCCAACGTCGATTTCTACAGCGGCATCATCTATCAGGCCCTGGGCCTGCCCACGACCATGTTCACGGTCATGTTCGCCATCCCGCGCACGGTGGGCTGGATCGCACAGTGGCGCGAGATGCTGCTCGATGCCGTTCAGAAGATCGCCCGGCCGCGCCAGATTTATCTGGGTGCGGACGAACGCGACTACGTGGACCAGGACGCCCGCTCCTGATCCACCCCCTGACCTTGTCCTCGCTCCCCGCCGCCCCCGGCTGCTGCCGGGGGCGGTCTGCATTCTGGCTTCTATGTCACGCCGCACCTTTCTGATTACCGTCGCCGTGGTTGTCGTGGTGATGCTGGCGGGCGTTGGCGCTGTGGGCGCCTCCGCCTGGCAGCGCTTCAGCCGCCATGCGCCCATCCAGAAAGAGGTCGTTCGCGCCGTCGCAGACGCCCGCTTCGACCTGGTTCGCTACGAGGTTGACGCCATCGCCGCCAAGGTCGCCGACCTGGGGCGACGCCCCGGCGTGCGCCTGAGTGTGGCGGAGCAGCGCCGGCTGGTCGAGCAATACCAGCAGCGCGCTGAAGAGATTCGCCACGTGCAGGGCCAGGTCAACCGCATCTACGCCGATGCCTCCGTGGCCGATGCGGACGCCGCCAGCGCCGAGCCGCGCGCCCGCCTGGCAAAGCTGCGCGACCTGCAGGCTAACATCCGGCCGGAAGTGGAGGCGATCCTCGAACGCCAGGTGGAGGCCGGGCTGGAGGCCGCAGGCCTGACTTCCGCCGGGATCGTCTTTCCGCCGCTGCGCTTCAATTTCACCTCCCCGCCGAACTATCTCGTCGTCTCCCCGCGCGACCGCATCGAGCTCGAAGCCAGCACCCACCTCCAGCCTGATCTGGACATGGCCGCGATCGAGGCCATCGAGAAGGAAGTGGCGGCGCGCTTCGATCGCTCGACGCTGGTGGAGGGCCTGGGCGGGCTGGGCGCCTGGCCGACGCTGGTGCTCGATCAGGCTGATCTGGCCTGGATCCTGGAAACGGTTGCCCATGAATGGGTTCACAACACTATGGTGTTCCACGCGCTCGGCCAGCATATGTTCGACAGCCCCGGCATGAACACCATCAACGAGACGGTGGCGACCATTGTCGGGGAGGAGGTCGGCCAGAAGCTGGCGTACGACCTCTACGGCATCCCCTACCCACCTCCTCCCCCACCGCCGGGCAGCCAGGGGTCTCTGCCCCCGCCCGACCCCGACCGCTTCGATTTCCAGACGGAAATGCGCCGCACCCGCCTGCACGTGGACGAGCTATTGGCGCAGGGCAAGGTCGATGAGGCCGAGCAGTACATGGAGCAGCGCCGGCAGGAGTTCGTCAAGAACGGCCACGCCCTGCGCAAGCTCAACCAGGCCTTCTTCGCCTTTCATGGCTCCTATGCCACCGGCGCCGCTTCCTCCGACCCCATCGGGCCCAAGCTGCAAGCGCTGCGCAAGCTGACGCCCGACCTGGCCACCTTTGTGGCCGTCGTCCGCGGCATCCGCCAGCCCGCCGATCTGGACGCGTTGCTGGCGGAGTGGAGGGGGTAGGGCGTGGGCAGTGGATGTGGTCACCGAAAAGGGGCTGCGCCCGCGTATCCGGGCGCAGGTGATCCGAGAGGCCGTTCCGTTATGAGGAGCGACCGGGAACGGCTGCTGGATATCTTGGAGGCGATTGACAAGATCGAACAGCGCGTCCGCGGCGATATCGAGGCCTTTGCTGTACCAGCCGCCCTTGCAAGGCCAGCCATACTAGCCCGATCTCGTTGTCAAATGCCGCCCGACAGTGTACCGGTGTGCCGACGGGGTTCAAATGACGTCCTTTCGTGAGCAAACCGCCTACAGGCCAGGGTAGTCGATATCGTCTTTGCGGCGCACCCGCATGATCAGCACCGCATTCAACTCGTCATCCACTTCGTACACGATGCGCCAGCGACCGGCCAGCCAACTGCGGAAGATGTTCTCCCGCTCCTGGAGCTCCTTCGCCCGCGCGGGCCTGGGGTCTCTCGCCAACTCCTCTATGAGCTGTATCGCTTGGGCGCGTACGTAGGCGGGCAGAGCCCGGATTTCCTGGCGGGCTACCGGCGAGATTTCAATCCGGCAGCTCACCGGCTGCCTCCGCTGCCGTCAATTCGGCTTTGAAGACTTCCAGGTCTACCCATTCCTGTCGATCGGTCCGGTATTGCTCGCGCAGCGTCAGCGCTTCGGCGAGAAGCACTCGGTCGCCTTCGGGATCAGCGGGACCCTCGTGGGTCCAGTCCTCCAGGAGCGAAACAGGGGTCTGTCGCAGGATGGTGGTCAACTCCTCGTGAACGGCCTCCCTGACCACGCGCCGGATCAAGGCCTCCATCTCGCTCAGGCTTAGGGTCGTATTAAACTGTGGAGCTGCAGAACTCATGACGCACCTCGCGATCTAAATTTGTGGTGACCCTTGTAGTCTAATATAGAGTACGTCGCTGGCCAATCTTCAGGCGGCGGGGGCGTCGGACCAGGACTTCTTTTTTCCCATCAAAGCCTGTACAATGCGCCCATCGAGTACGGGCGAGGCAGGCGGACAAAGCGTTTTGCCTTAGCAAAGTCTGGTTTTTCGCCTGCCTCGCCCCTACCAACTATTGCCGCGAGAACGACCATGAGTACAGCGCTCCAAACCACCATCCTGGAAGACTTCCGCAAGCTGTCGCCTCTCGAACGCCTGGACGTCGTTGAGGCCGTGATGCAAATGATGCGCGCAGACTGGCAGCGAGACTCCCGCCAGCAACAAGCCATGAGGCAGCAGCGACTGTATACGGCGGCCGCGGCCTTGCGCGACGACTATGAAACCGATGCTGAATTGACGGTTTTCACTGTTCTCGATGACGAAGGCGTGGGTAGTTAGGGGCGAAGTCTTGCTGATCAACTTCGATATCGTACTTGCCATTCGCAAAGCTGCGGAACGACGACCGGACGCTGACGCAGGTGATCGAGTGTTCTGCTCTCGTACGAAGGGTTTTGCGGTGGCGAGAAGCACTGCTTCTGGCTGCCAACAAGCTTATGGTATTTCGCGTGAGGGACACTGCAAGGCAAAACGAACTGCTTGCGGCTTCTCCTGCGATTGCGTTATGATGACGTTTGAATCAGCTACCAGCCTGAGGCTTGATCACCATGACGACCGCCCTTCCCAAATCCCCAAGCTACCAACAGGTTCTGGCCAGCGCCCGGCGCCTGAGCCTGGAAGAGCAACTGGCCCTGGTGGCCGATATCGCCAGCGTGTTGCGCGCGGCGGTGCACAGTGAAGACGAGTTCAAAGAAGCCGCCTATCTGGCGGAGTCGCCGGCCTTCAAGCGCATCGTCGATCGCGGCTTGAAACAGGTCGGGGAGGGTAAGGCTCGCAGAGTCGAGGAACTCATCAGTGAGCTATGAGGTCTTTTCGATCCCAGCCTTCGACAACGCAGCCAAGCGCCTGCAGAAGAAGTACCGACACATCAAGGCTGATCTCGGACGCCTGGTGGATATACTCCAGGATGCTCCTTTCGCCGGCGTAGCCATTCCCGGCTACGGCCATCAAGTTTGGAAGATACGCCTGGCCAGTACCGACATGCAGGTCGGAAAGCGGGGCGGCTATCGCGTCATCTACGCGGTCGATCGCGAAGAAGGAGCCTGTTATCTCTTGACAATCTACCCCAAGTCAGAGAAAGCTGACGTGTCGGGAGAGGAGTTGGAGCCGCTCTTGGAGGACCTGGAGCAATTCCTCGACGAGGAGAATGCAGAGACATAGCTGGACAGCCAAGGAATTGGCACGCAGGGGTTTGTCAACGAAAATCGGGCTACCTTTACGCCAAGTATCGAAATGTGTCAAATGCCAATTTACAGTTTTGCCATGTTTCTGTAAAGTCAAGCGAGATCACACACCTACTGATCGCCCTGCCAAGACCCGGTCTTTCCCGCCCTTGACACCCCGCCCACCCTGTGCCATAATCCAGCCAACTTCAAAGTCGGGCGCCTGGCAACGGGCGCCTGCCCCATACACCGCCATCCTTCACAACAGGAGGTGATGTCAATGGACTTAGGTAGTAAGCACAGCGCCGTGGCATCACCTCGCAGGAATGCGTAAACTGCCACGGCGCACAACGTGAGAGGCCGCCCTTAAGGGCGGCCTCTTGCTGTTTCGGGTCTGGGGACCCTACCGGTCTTGGGCAAGGGCACCCACCGAACTCAATACATGTACTTGCGCCAGGCGTCGTGCTGCTGCAGCTCGCCCACCAGCGCCAGAGCGATGTAACGCGGGCGGAACGGTTCGCGCATGAGCTGCATATGCGCTTCCTTGGGGGTGCGGCTGCCCTTGCGTTGGTTGCACGTCCGGCAGGCTGCCACCACATTGTCCCAGCGCTTGACCCCGCCCCGGCTGCGCGGAATGACGTGGTCGATGGTGAGGGCGTTGTAGCCCGGCTGCGCACCGCAGTATTGGCACGTGTAGTGGTCGCGAGCCAGGACGATGCGTCGCGTCAGCGGCAGAGCCAGGCGTCCCGGCACCCTGATGTACTGCACCAGACGAATGACCAGTGGCTGCGGCAGGCGCACGTGCTCAGACTGCAGGTGGCGTTCGGCAGCTTCGACAAGCTCCGCCTTCTCCTTCAAGAGCAGCACAATGGCGCGCTTGACGGAGATGATGCTGAGCGGCTCATAACTGGCGTTCAGGACCAACACGGCACTGTTCATACGACCTGAGGGGCTGACAAGGAAGCTGAACCGGGTGCTAGAAAACAAAAACGTGCTCAGCGCACTTGCCGAACACGTTCCTGACAGGGTGACCACCGGGGATTGAACCCGGAACCTCCTGGGCCACAACCAGGCACTCTACCAATTGAGCTATGGCCACCACGCATGGGAAACAACGCAAAGAGCGCAATACGAAGAACCGGAGCGAGGCGCCGAAGCTGCCTCGCTCCGGCACCCTCTGGCTGGGGGATCAGGACTCGAACCTGAACTAGAGGATCCAAAGTCCCCCGTCCTGCCATTAGACAATCCCCCATCGTGGAGGGGAGGTGCCGAGGGCCAGACTTGAACTGGCGACTCCGCAATTTTCAGTCGCGTGCTCTACCAACTGAGCTACCTCGGCGTGATCCAAAAGAGGGCTGAGGACAGGATTGTGCTCAGCCCTCTGGTAAGAAAAGAGCGGGCGGTGAGATTCGAACTCACGACCTTCTCCTTGGCAAGGAGACGTTCTACCGCTGAACTACGCCCGCAAAAAAGTGTCCGGACTCTTGTACGACTGTACGAAACGAAGGAGGTGGACCCGGTCGGATTCGAACCGACGATCTCCTCCGTGCAAAGGAGGCGCCTTCCCACTAGGCCACGGGCCCATCGCGGTGGCCAAAAGCTGGTGCCGACGAGAGGACTCGAACCTCCACGACCTGCGGTCAACAGATCCTAAGTCTGTCGCGTCTGCCAGTTCCGCCACGTCGGCTCGGCATTGGCAACCGCTGAACTGGGGCATACGAACGGATGTACTCCCGATTCTGTTGGTAGCCGTCATCTGTCTCAGCCACCGAAGTGACTGGTGACGCCTGGCCTGCCGGGTGTTACCCGACTTCACCGGCTGTCACTGCGACGAGACCGAATCCCTGGGCCAGAACCTGCGTTCCGGCGTCGAAACCCGGCCCACTCGCCTTGCTCCCGGTTGCACGCTCGCCTAGCCGGCTGCATTGCTGCAAAACCGCTGGTGGGCTCTTACCCCACCGTTTCAGCCCTCACCCGCACCCTGGCGAAACCAGGGCCGCTGGCGGGCATACTTGCTGTTGCGGTTGTAGTCACCCAACCGTTGCCGGGTGGGCGCCCCCACTTGCGGTTTCGTGGGGCAACCTTGTCCCGCCGGGGCAGACCCTAGCCAGGGCAAGCCCTGTTGGGGTGGGAGTCGGGAAGTTCCTCTACCGGTGCAAAGACCGGCAGCGACGGCGCTCCGTTCATTTCGGACAATGCCTTATGTCTTGTTAACGTACAAGCGATGGGGATTATAGCATCTGGCATTACGGGGTGTCAAATCATTTTGCCGGTAAGGGTGTGGAGACATGGTTCTGCGATGCTGCCGGGTCTGGTAATACGACGCCTGGGGAGTTCAACCTATTCTTGTAGTGGCGACTTCAGTCGCTTGAGCGGCGGGGAAACGACTAAAGTCGTTACTACGGGTGGCCGATTGCCTCGCCCTGCGGTAGGGTGCTAGAATGCGGCCCTTGAAAGGAGCAAGCCCGCCCATGCAAGTCAAAGTCTATGCCATGTTGCGTCCCATTGTCGGCAGCGCCGTCGTGCCGGTGGAGACGCAGTCGGGCGCCACGGTCCAGGCGCTGGTCAACGAGCTGGTGCTGCGCTGGCCGGGATTGCGGCCGGAGATGGTCAACGGCAACGGGGAGCTGCTGCACCGCATTCACATCTTCATCAACGGTCGCAGTATTCGCTTCCTGGACGATGTCGCCACCGTCATCCCCAACAACGCCCGCGTGGACATCTTTCCGCCGGTGGGTGGGGGCTGAGTCGTCCCGGACCTGTCTCCCAAAACGGACGTGCGCCTGAGCGGGTGCAAGAAAGAGCGGCGCTCCCAGCGAAGGCTAAGAACGCCGCTCGAACATCTTGAGTGGCTCGCTGCAAGCGCAGGGCGCTCAGGCGATGATTTCCAGCTCGCGCAACTTGGCGTCAGGCACGACGCCGTTGACCCAGCCGCGTTCGGCGTAGTACTCGGCCAGCATCTCGGGTAGCTCGGCGACGCTGCCCACGGAGCCTTGGCCGTCGGCCGGGAGCTCGAGGAAGCGCTTGGGCAGATAGTCGCTGCCTTCGCGGAAACCCACCTGATTGTTGTAAAAGCGCTCGAGGTTGTAGACGCGCTCGCCCAGCTTCAGCAGGTCCCCGGCCGTGGCATGGGAGCCGGTGAAGGTGGAATACTGGGCGGCAAAGTCGTCCAAGCTCTCGGCGAAGGTCGAGAACTTGCACAGGTCCAGGCAGTCGGTCATGGTGTGAACGTTCTGGAAGATGGCCGTCAGCTTGCCCTTGCCTTCCCAGGCCAAGCGGTCGGTCAGTTCCGCCGGTCCCAGCACGTTGCCGATGATCTCGGCGGCCGGCGTGTAGGCGCGCAGATGGCAGGCGCCGCGGTTGCTGGTGGCATAGCCCAGGGCCATGCCCTTGATGCCGCGCGGGTCATAGGCCGGGATGGCCTGGCCTTTGACGGTCATGGCGATGTCGGGGTCGCCCAGGGCCACAGCGGCGCGGTAGGTGCCTTCAGCCAGCAGATCGGCCGCGGGGTCCTTGCGGTAGGCGATGCGCTCGATCAGCTCCACCTGCCCGTCGGCATCGCCCCACGCCAGCAAGCCGTTCTTGTTCAGGCCCTTGTCGCAGGCCTCCATGTACATCGAGAGAACGTTGCCCATCTCGATGGTGTCCATGCCGAAGCGATTGCACTGGATGATCATATAGCCGACGGCGGCCGTGTCACCCTGCAGGCAGTTGCCGCCCAGCGCCCAGGCTGACTCGTACTCGTAGCTCTCGCCCTTGACCTTGAACTTGCCTTCAGGTATCTCGAAGGCCTTTTTGCAGGCTACCGGGCAGGCGTGACAGGTGGGGTCGTCGATGAGAATGTGCTCACGCACGTATTCCCCAGAGAGGTTCTCGGCATCCTCGAAGGAGGTGCTGAGCGAGTTCTTGGTCGGCAGGGCGCCGACGACGTTGACCATGTTCATCAGCACGTTGGTGCCGTAGAGGCTGAGGCCGCCCTTGCGCGGGGCGGTGATCACGTCCTCGCTCATGATGGCGGCCAGCGCCTTCTTGTCGGCTTCTTTGAAAGCGGCGCGGTCCGAGGGCTTCGGCTGATTCTTCTTGTCGCCCTTGATCACGATGGCCTTCAGGTTCTTAGAACCGCCGACGGCGCCGGTGCCGCCACGGCCGGCCGCACGCTCGTTCTCGTTGATCCAAGCGGCGAAGCGCACCAGCCGCTCGCCCGCCGGGCCGATGCACATCACGGCGCAGTCGTCGCCATGCTCATGCTGCAGGTAGCGGACCGTGGCGCCGGTTTCCATGCCCCACACCGTCTCGGCGTCGTAGAGGGTTACCTCACCATCTTCGACATAGGCATAGACGGGCGTGTCGGATTTTCCCTTGAACAGGAGACCGTCCAGGCCGGCCCATTTCAGCTTGGCTGCTGTCCAACCGCCCATGTGGCTGTCTGTGACCGTGCCCGTGAGGGGTGACTTTGTGACTACGCACAGGCGGCCGCTCATCTTCACCTCGGTGCCGCTCAAGGGACCGGTGATGACGCACAGCAGGTTATCGGGTGAGAAGGGGTCGACCTGCGGGCCATTGTCCAGCACGTATTTCACCCCCAGACCGCGCGCCCCCACGTACTTCTGTACATCCTCTTCGTTGAGCTTCTCGTAGTGGATCTTGCCTGCGGTCAGGTCGATACGAGCAACGCGATTGTTGTAACCTTTCAACATGGCATAAACCTCCGTTGGTTGAGAGCCTCCACGATGTGAAGGCGGGGGTGGCCGGCGGGAATGACAGAGGACAGAGGACAGAGGACAGAGGACAGAGGACAGAGGACAGAGGACAGA
>CAZHTZ010000046.1:0-22447 GCA_964535455.1 uncultured Caldilineales bacterium | reverse complement strand
CCTCGGATTACAGCCAAACGGTTCGGTATTTCTTCGTCAGGCAGTTGTCCGGGAACGTCGTCTGCTGCGCGGCGGGTGGCATCACGCGGATGATCGACTACCTCCCGTGGCAGGCTTGGGCCATCCCCATACTCGCTGTGACGCTCTTTCTGTTGCTACTGGTGCTGATCGTGGGCACCGAGAAACTGGGCGCCAGCCGCCAACTGTTGAACGGCTCCATTCAACCCTCTGAAGTCGCCAAGTTAGCCATCATCATCTATGTGGCAGCCTGGTTAGGCTCAAAAGGCGATCGCTTGCAGAGCGCCAAAGTCGGTCTACTGCCCTTCGCCGTTCTTCTCGGCCTGCTGGTGGGGTTGATCCTGCTGCAACCGGACATTGATACATCGGTCGTGATCGCCTTCACCGCGATTACGATGTTTTTCATCGCCGGCGCCGATCTGTTTCAGGTGCTCCTCGTCATGTTGTTGGGCGTTGTGACGTTCGTGCTGACGATCGTACTCTCCGGCTACGGTGTCGCTAGAGTGACAGCGTATCTCAACACCATCTCTGACCCAACCCATGCCGGGTCTGACCATATCGCCCAGGCCTTGACCGCACTGGCAAAAGGCGGTGTTTTCGGCCGCGGTTTATCCGAGAGCACATCCAAATTGAACCATACCCTGCCCATGGCGCACACCGACAGCATCTTCGCCGTCATCGGCGAGGAGCTGGGGCTGTGGGGCACCATGCTCGTCCTCGGTCTGTTCCTTTTCTTTGCCTACCGAGGCACGCGCATCGCCCTACGAGCGCCCGATACGTTCGGTACGCTGCTGGCATTTGGCATTACCACATGGTTGGTTTTTCAGGCGCTCTTGAACATGGCGGTGATGACTGCCACAGTTCCGCCATCGGGCCAGACCCTGCCGTTCTTCAGCTATGGAGGATCGAGCACGGTTGCCAACCTGGCAGCCGTTGGCATCCTGCTAAACGTTTCACGCGGGGGCAGAGGAGGTCTCCGGCTCAATGCGATTTCTGGTTTCTGGCGGCGGAACGGGCGGTCACGTGTACCCGATTCTGACGGTCGTCACGGCACTGCAGAGCAGAGTGCAGGCTACACCCGCAGCGCCTCGCGCAAGCGTTAGCCTTCACCAGGGCGACGCGCAGCAAATTCGCTTCGCTGGCACCCGCGAAGGGGTGGAAGCTGCCCTGGTCGCGCGTGCCGGTTTGGACTTTGTCCCTATCTCCGCCGGCCAGATGCACATCCGCAATCCCCTGCGACTGGCCCTCAACAGCGGCAAGATGGCCAAGGGCGGTGTGCAGGCCCTGCGGCTGATGCAGCAGTGGCGACCGGACGCCCTGTTTGTCACGGGAGGCTTCGTGTGCGCTCCTGTGGTATGGGCCGCTGACCGTCTTCGCATCCCCATCCTTATCTACCTGCCCGATGTGACGCCTGGTCTGGCGGTGCAGCGCCTCGCTCGCTACGCCCACCGGGTTGCCGTCACCTTTCCCGAGGTGGCTGCCTACTTCCCTGACAAGGCCGTTGTCACTGGCTACCCTGTCCGCCAGGAATTACGCCGGCGCAGTCTGAGCAAAGCTGAGGCACGCCTCACGTTCGACCTTGTTCCCAACCGTCCCACGGTTCTCATTTTCGGAGGTTCGCGCGGGTCGCGCTCGATCAATCAGGCCACGGCAGCCATCCTTCCCGACCTCCTGGACAGCGCTCAGGTTCTCCACATCACCGGCGAGCTGGATTGGGAGTCATCAAAGGCCCGCGCCCAAGGGCTCACGCCAGACCAGCAGGCCGGCTACCGCGGCTTCCCGTACCTCCACGACGATATGGTCGCGGCACTTTGCGCTGCCGACCTCGTCGTTGCCCGCGCTGGGGCTTCCACGCTCGGCGAGTTCCCGGCCCTTGGCCTCCCTGCCGTTCTTGTGCCCCTTCCCATCTCGGGCCAACATCAACTTCCCAACGCTCGCTATCTTGCCGACCGCGGGGCAGCCGAGATCGTAGCCGACGCCGACATGAACCAGAAGCTACTACCCACGTTGCGAGCCCTGCTTGCTCAGCCTGACCGTCTGGCCGCTATGAGCGGCGCCAGCGCAGCGCTGGCGCAACCGGACGCCGCCGATCGTCTGGCCGACGCCCTGCTCCAACTCAGCGGGGCGCAGCGCCCCAACTGACCATGACGAACATCGCCGAGACTGTCATTCTCTTCCTGCTCATCATTGCCTTCTTCGCCTGGCTTGGCTACAGGCGCGGCTTCATCGGTGAGCTGGTGAAGTTCGGCATGATTCTGTTGGCCTTTGCCGTCGGCCAGAAGAGCATACTGGGCGCCACGGTCATCCGCGTCATCAACGGCGTCTGGCTCGTTTTCCAGATTGTCATCGATGGCGGCCTCCGCCTTCTGCTGTCCGGCGATCTCAGCGGCGACAGCCTGTCGAAGGTTCTGGACGAAGCTCAGAAGGCAGGACCCCTTGTGCCGCCCACGGCCGACGACTCCCTGCTTTTCGTGCTCATGATCCTCCTGATCATTCTGGCCTTTTTCGTTAGCTCCAGGGTGAAGCGGAAGTCGAGCAAGCTGTTGGGCGTCTTCATGGGCATCGTCAACGGTCTGGCACTGATCTACGTTTTCCGGCCCTACCTCTCTGGAAAGCCGCTGCTGCCGCCGCTGAACACCGACTCGCCACTTACGGCGCTGGCATCGCTGTTCGGCACCGCCTTCGACCTCCTGCTGTTGCCCGTTGACTGGCTCCAGAATGCCCTGGGCGTCCTTTTTGTTCCCGTCCTTATCGTCGCTATTGTTCTGATTCTGCTGCGCAGCCTCCGAAGCTAAGAGATCCTATGGGCCCCCTCGAAATCCTGTGGCTAGCCATCGTTGTCTTCTTCGTGCTGATTGCCTTTGTGCGTGGCTATCCGCGTGAACTTGGGGTCACGACCGTTATCTTCGGCGCCCTCTTTCTCATCACCTTCTTTCTTGAGAAGTATCTGCCGCGCTTCATCAACTTCCTCGGTAGTGAACTGAGCCTCCAGTTTGCCGAACGCCAGCTCCAGCACTTCTATGCCTTGTTCTACAGCCTGCTGTTCCTGGTCGTGGTCTTCTGGGCCTATGCGGGTGAAACGTTCAGCTTTCAGGGGAAGCAGCATACGGGCGCCGGCGGCTTTGTACTCAACCTTTTGGTAGGTTTGCTGAACGGTGTCCTGGTCGCCAGCACCCTCTGGTACTTTCAGGACGTGTACAAATACCCGGCCGCAGATTTCAAGAACGCGGCCGGGCAGACTGTCTTGTTGACTCTCCCCTTGACGTCCGCAGCCCAATCGCTGGTGCCCTATCTTCCCGCACATGTCATCCCTCCTATCTTCTGGGGCGCCATGCTGCTGCTCATGCTGATCGCCCGGGTGCGGAAGTGATGAACCCCAGCCTGCTGCAAACCGGCCAACACCCCACCCTATCCTGGCAGACCTTGTTCGCCTTGACGCCAGAGCTGAGGCACGAGCATCGCCTGCACCTCATCGGCATTGGTGGGACTGGTCTGGCGCCAATCGCCAATGTGCTGCTCGAAATGGGCTTTCAGGTCAGTGGCAGCGACCAGGCGCCCTCACCACGCACAGAGGATCTGGCGGCAAGCGGAGTGTTTCTGAGCATCGGGCACGATACGACTCACCTGTTGAGCACCCGGGAGCCGGTCCTGCCGGACCTCGTCCTGGTGTCCTCGGCCATTCCCACCGGCAATCCGGAAATACAGGCGGCTCAGGAATTCGACGTCCCCATCGTCAAGCGCAAGGAGTTGCTCGGCCCTTTGACGAGTGGTCGCCAGGTGATTGGGGTGGCAGGGACGCATGGCAAGACCACCACCACGGGCATGGTCGCCCATGTCCTGAAGGGCAGCGGAATGGAGCCGGGGTATATCATCGGCAGCAGTATCCCTGGCCTGGGAATCAGCGCCGCCGGCAGTGGGCCTCACTTTGTGATCGAAGCGGACGAATACGACGATGCGTTCTTGGGGCTGCGGCCACAAGTGATCGTCATCACCAACATCGATTGGGACCACCCCGATTTCTTCCCCAGCGCCGAAGTCTACGAAGCCAGCTTCAACCGCTTTATCGATCAGGTGCAACCCGGTGGCTACATCGTCTATTGCCAGGATGACAACCGCCTGCGGGCCCTGGCTGAGCAGCGGGGCAACAGCCACTGGCTCGGCTATGGCGCTCGCACCGACGCCCAATGGCGGGTTCAGGATGTGGACATTTCACCGGCCGGGACCACCTATCACCTGCGCAGCCCTGCAGGCGACTTGACCGGCGCCAAACTGCGCATCCCCGGCTTCCACAACGCCCTCAACAGCGCCGCTGCTCTGCTTGTTGCCAGACTCGTCGGGGTTGCCGAGGCACAAGCCGCGCCCTTGTTGTCAACCTATCAGGGGGCCGGTCGTCGCTTCGAGATCAAGGGCGAAGCTGGCGGCGTTCTGGTAGTGGATGACTACGCCCATCATCCTACCGAGATTCGGGCCACGCTCGCCGCCGCCCGCGCTGCCTATTCAGACCGCGAAATCTGGGCAGTCTATCAGCCTCACACCTATAGCCGTACGCGAACCCTGCAGGATCGCTTTGAGGGGGCCTTCGGTGCGGCCGACCATGTTCTCGTCACCGACATCTATGCTGCCCGTGAACCGTACGATCCCAGCGTGACCTCCGCCCAGGTGGCTGCCGCCAGTCGCCATCCCGATGCCCGCAGCGCCGGCAGTCTCGCCGATACGCTGGCCTTTCTGCTAGATCATGTGCAGGCGGGCAGCCTGGTCATCATCCTCAGCGCCGGCAGCGCCACGCAGCTCGGTCCGCAGCTGCTTAATCAGTTGTCCGCGCCCGTACCCCAATAGCAGGAACGCGACGAGAGCCAAGCAAGGCTATGACAGCCGCTCCCCTTCCCGCCTTCTTACTCGCCGAACTCGGCGCCGAACTCGGTCCCTATGGGCGCCAGGGCGTGCAAAGCGGCGTGCCCCTCGCCCCGTACACGAGCTTCCGCATCGGCGGTCCGGCGGCATCCCTGCTCACGGTGGAGCGCCTGTCGCACCTGGTTGCCGTGCTGGATGTCCTGCATCGGCGTCAGGTCCCCTTCCTCATGTTGGGAGGCGGGACCAATGTCCTCATCAGCGATGCCGGCGTTCCCGATCTCGTTGTTCTCAATCACTGCCGCCAGGTCCACTGGCCGGGCGCACCGGCGACCACTCTGCCAGTGCGCACCGACAGTGGCGTAGCGCTGGCCGGACTGGCCCGCGGCGCCATCAAGCACCACCTGGCTGGACTGGCTTGGGCCGCCAGCGTGCCCGGTACGGTCGGAGGCGCCGTGGTCGGCAACGCCGGTGCACACGGCGGCTGCGTCGCCGACAATCTGCACTGCGCCAGCCTTTGGGAAGACGGCCAGGTCCAGGAAGTCCCGTCCGCCGATCTCCAGTATGCCTATCGATGCAGCCGCCTCAAGGGTGTGGTCGCTGCCCCCGGACTCGGACCCGTTGTGCTTGCCGCCACCTTCCACCTCGAGCATGATCCTGAAGGTAAAGACGCCGTCCTGGCCGACCGTTTCATTGCTCATCGCCGCCTCACTCAGCCCGTCGACAAGAGCTCCGGATCCATTTTCAAGAATCCGCCCGGCGACTATGCCGGTCGCCTGATTGAAGCGCTGGGGCTGAAGGGCTTCGCAGTCGGCGGCGCCACGGTCAGTCCCCTCCACGCCAACTTCATTGTCAACCGCGGTGACGCCACAGCTGCCCAAGTCGTCCGATTGATGAACCATATTCGCAGTGCGGTCTACGAGCACTCTGCCGTCGTCCTCGAGCCCGAAATCTTGTTTGTGGGCGACTGGTCTGCAGGACCTCAATTATCCCCTCTTCCTGCGGTCTGAGGTGCTGCGGGCGGCGCCCGGCACATCAGCCGCAGATTCCCCAACGCTTCATCCAGTTATCACGTTATGTCCAGTCAATTGCGCATTGGTGTGATCTTCGGTGGTCGCTCTGGCGAGCACGAGGTCAGTCTGAGCAGCGTCCAAGCCGTCTTGAAAGCGATCGACAAGGAGCGCTACACCATCGTTCCCATCGGTATTGACAAGCAGGGCCGTTGGCTGTTCGACGGCGACCCGCTGGAACAGCTCATCTGCGGTGGCAGCGCATCGGCAGACGCTCCCTTCTGGCCGCGGCCCGAGCAGTTGGCTGGAATCGACGTGATCATCCCCGTCCTGCATGGCACCTATGGTGAGGATGGCACCCTGCAGGGTATGCTCGACCTGGCAGGAATCCCCTACGTGGGGTGTGGGGTGCTGGCCTCGGCCCTGGCCATGGACAAGGCAGTCTCGAACATGGTTTTTGCCGCTCATGGCCTCCCCCAAACGCCCTGGCAGGTCGTGATGCGGGAAGAGTGGAAAGCTCAGCCAGGCGACGTGCTCGATCGCCTGGAAACGCACCTCGCCTACCCGATGTTCACCAAACCAGCCAACCTGGGGTCGAGCGTGGGCATCAGCAAGGCCAGCGACCGCGGCAGCCTGGCGGCGGGCCTGACCGAAGCCGCAGCCTGGGACCGGAAAACCGTGGTCGAACAGGGCGTGCCCCATGCCCGCGAGATCGAGTGCGCCGTCCTGGGCAACGACGATGCCATTGCCTCGCTGCCAGGGGAGATCGTTCCCAGCAACGAGTTCTACGACTATGCCGCCAAATATCTGGATGGCGCCAGCACCGAGCGCATCCCTGCACCCATCACTCCCGAACAGACGACTGCGGTGCAGGACATGGCTGTTCGCGCCTTCCACGCGGTCGACGGCAGTGGGCTCAGCCGCGTGGATTTCCTGCTCAACAACGCCACCGGCGAAGTTTTCCTGAATGAAGTGAACACCATCCCCGGGTTCACCAGCATCAGCATGTACCCCAAGCTCTGGGAAGCCAGCGGTGTGCCTTACCCTCGCCTCGTGGACCGCCTGATCGAGCTTGCCCTCGCCCGCCACGCGGAACGCTCGCGCAACCGCACGACATTCACAGCCCTTCCCCAGGCTTGAATCCACATGCCCCGCTACTATCGCAGCAGCCCAGCCACTCGCCCCGCCAAGCCCAACGCCGAACCCGCGGCGCCCCGCCGCCGAACCACGCGGCAGCGACGCTTCGATGCGCCAACGCTGCCGGTCCTGAACCCGCGGCGCCTTCTGAGCAATCCTCCGCCGACGGCGAAGGCCCCCGCGCGGCCCTCTGTACGTGTGAAGCTGCGCCGCGGCGCCACCAGGCGGAAGTGGAATGCCAGCCATGTCGTCGCGTCTGTGGTACTGTTGGGGGCCATTGCAACGTTAGTGTACGTTTTTATCGCTTCTGATTTTTACGTCTATAATGCCGACATTCAGAACGCACGCTATACTCCGGCCGACATTATCTATCAACAAGCTGGCGTCTATGGTTTCAGTGCTTTCTTTATCAACCCAACGCAAGTGGCCACTCGTTTGGAGCAACTTCCGCACATCCGGCACGCTGAGGCATGGGTAAGACTGCCCAATCGGGTCCATATCCTGATCGAGGAGCGTGAGCCCGCCCTCCTCTACCAGGTGCAAAGCGATGTCAAGTGGGTTGACGACGACGGCGTGATTGCGCCGATTGTCGCCGAGCGCCAGGGGCTCGCCAGGCTAATCGACGATGCCGCCGCCGTCCAGCTAGATAACCGGCACATCGACCCGGCCCTGTTGCAGGCCATCCGCCAGATCACGACGAATCTTCCCCAGATCAACACGTTTCGCTACCAGGCGCCGTATGGTCTAGTCTTCCTCAGCCCCGAAGGATGGCGTGTCTATCTCGGTAGTGCCGAGAACATGAGCGATAAGCTGGCGGCGTGGGAAGCCATTCGCCAGCAGCTCTTGAAGCAAAAGCTGCGTGTCCAAGAGGTTGACCTTAGGTACCAGCGTCCGTATTGGCGTTGACTGCCGCCCCCTCCCCTGAGGCTATGTGTCCCAGTGTCTGACCTGATCACCGCCATCGATGTAGGCACGACCAAGATCTGTACCTTCATCGCCGACCACACACCTGAAGGCCGGCTGCGCCTGCTGGGCGCGGGCCTGGCTCGTAGCCAGGGTCTGCGCAAGGGCGTGGTGATCAACGTGGCAGCGGCGACACAGTCTCTGGCTGAATCGATCGAGCGCGCGGAGCACGACGCCGGCGTCACCATTCGCAGCGCCTACGTGGGTATTGTGGGCGGGCATATCAGCTCGCATAACGGGGCGGGCGCTGTCGCCATACCGCGCGGCCGCAGCATCACCCGGCACGACGTCGACCGTGCACTGGATGCCGCCCGCGCCATCCCGATCCCGTCCGATCGGGACATCATCCACACCATTGCCCGCAGCTTCACCGTGGACGAGCAGGAAGGTGTGCAGGTGCCCATCGGTATGCACGGCTATCGCCTGGAAGTCAACGCCCACATCATCACCGGCGCTGCGACCGCCATTTCCAATCTCGTCAAGTGCATCGAGAGCAATAATATCGCCATCGACGAGCTGGTGTTGGAGCCACTGGCCAGTGGCGAGGCCGTCCTCACGGAGGACGAGCGGCAGATGGGGGTGGCCGTGGCCGACATCGGCGGCGGCACTACCGACATCGCCATCTTCCTCGGCGGCTCGGTGTGGCACACCATCGTTTTGGACATCGGCGGCGACCAGCTGACCCGGGATCTGGCGGTGGGCATGCAGGCGCCCTATGACGCCGCCGAGATGTTGAAAGTACGCTACGGTCACGCCCTGCCGGAATGGGTCGCTGCCGACGAGGTGGTCAGCGCCCCTGCCTTTGGCGATGTGCAGACCCAGGCCATTTCCCGTCGCTACATCTCGGAAATCTTGCAAGCGCGCAGCGAAGAGATTCTGCAGATGATCCAGCGCGAGATCAAGAGGTCGGGATATGACGGGCTTCTTCCTGCCGGCGTGGTCCTGACGGGCGGCACTGCCCAGCTTCAGGGCTTGAAAGAAATGGGCCGCCAGGTTTTCCACATGCCGGTGCGCACCGGCGTCCCGGTCAGCGTTGGCAACGTCCAACGCCAGTGGTTGACGCCCGCCTATGCCACCGGCATCGGCCTGCTGATGTGGGGCCAGCGTATCGGCCCTGCTGATCCCCAGCGTAGGTCGACGAATCTATCGTCTGGCCTGCGCATGTGGTTGCGCGGTTTGCTTCCAGGCTAGAACGCCACGGTGGGCTTGTCCAGCGTGGTGGCTTGAACTGGTGGCTTGAAGTTTTCCACGGTCTCCGGTATGATTTGCCCTTCATAAGCAATCGGACCGGCAGCCCAAATCCTCAATTTCCCCCGGCGATCCGCTTGTTGCACGCCCGCACACCGCGGTGTGTGAGCTTCACCCTCTCGAGGAGGCGACCCACATGACCAAGACCACCAAACCCTACATCGAGAACCTGGCCCAGATCAAAGTGCTCGGTATAGGCGGCGCCGGCGGCAACGCCGTCAACCGCATGATCCAGGAAGGCATTCAAGGCGTCGAGTTTGTCGTCGTTAACACCGACGGACAGGCGCTGATGCTGGCCGAAGCGCCGCTGCGCGTGCGTATTGGCGACAAGCTCACCAAAGGCCTGGGGTCGGGTGGCAACCCCGATATCGGCCAGAAGGCCGCCGAAGAGTCAGGCGAAGAACTGAAGGAGCTCCTCAAAGGGGCCGACATGATCTTCATCACTGCCGGTCTGGGGGGTGGAACCGGCTCCGGCGCGGCGCCGGTGATTGCCCGGCTGGCGCGTGAGACAGGCGCCCTGACCATCGGTGTGGTCACAAAGCCGTTCACGTTTGAAGGCGCCAAGCGCCGCCAAATTGCGGAAGAGGGCACCGCCAATCTGTCCCAGCACGTAGATACATTGATCGTGATCCCGAATGATCGGCTGCTACAGATCGTGGACAAGCGCGCGAGTGTCCAGCTTGCGTTTGCGACGGCGGATGATGTGCTGCGCCAGGGCATCCAGGGGATCAGCGAGCTGATCACCATTCCTGGCCTCATCAATCTCGACTTTGCGGACGTGCGCACAATCATGAGCGAGGGTGGCGCAGCATTGATGGCGATCGGCGTTGCTCGCGGCGACAACCGGGCGGCGGAGGCAGCGGAAGCTGCCATTCACTCGCAGTTGTTGGATATCAGCATCGATGGCGCCCGCGGCATTCTCTTCAACGTCACGGGCGGGCCGGACATGAGCCTGTTCGAGGTCAATGAAGCGGCTGAGATCATTCGCCGCACAGCGCACCCGGAGGCAAATATCATCTTCGGCGCCGTCATCGATCCTAACCTCAAGGAAGAGCTGCGCATCACGGTGATCGCCACCGGCTTCGACAACACACACGCCAGGCCTCAGCAGCAGCCGACCTCCAGCAAGACGATTCACTTCCCGGCGCAAACCTATGACAAAGAAAACCTGGATATCCCGGCTTTCTTGCGTCGCGCCCGTGGCAGCAGCACCCAGTAAGCCGTCAACACACTAGGATGAGGAGCGTCCGGACAGCTCGCCAGCGGGCGCTCCTCATCCTCGCACCAGCATTGGGAAGCGGCAGCACTACCTTAAAACTGACCGCTGATCTGTAGGGATTCGCTTCCAAAGGGCTTGTTTTTCTCCCGACACCGTGCTATACTCTGCACTCCCAACTTACTACCCATTGTGGTTATGTCTTCAAATAACCACTAAATGTAGTGTGATAGACCTGTCGTGAGCCATTATTGTGGCATCTACCCCCTGATGCCACGGGCGGCACGATTTCGCCTTACAGCCCACCTCTTGTAGGGCCCCCTTGGGCTGCAAAACCTTATAGAGATACCATGAAGTGTCCCCATTGCGGTCATGATCACTCACGCGTTCTCGACACGCGCGAGTCTGGCGATGGCATTCGTCGCCGTCGCCTCTGTGCGAACTGCGACGAGCGGTTTACGACCTATGAGCAGGTGAGCACCGCCGTACACATCATCAAGTCGGATGGTCGACGAGAACCTTTCGACCGCACCAAACTGCTGAACGGCGTCCGCATTGCCTGCGCCAAGCGACCCATCGCCATGGCGGAGTTGGAGCGCATCGCCGATCAGATCGAGGAGTTTGTCTATGGGTCGGGCAAAGCTGAGGTCCCCAGCAAGGTGATCGGGAACATGATTCTCGACCGCCTGCGGACCGTCGACCCGGTCGCCTATATTCGCTTCGCCACCATTTATATGGAACTCCCCGACCTGGAAGCCGTGCAGCGCGAAATCAACCGGCTGATGGGTCACAGCTAACGTTCCGTTCTTCGTACGTCGAGGAGTGACGCATGACCGAGTACATTGGCGCCAAGACGGCAGCCGCCGCTTTTCCGGACTATGTGCGCGACGACACTATTAGCCTCTCGGCCAACAGCCTGGAAGTGCTCCGCCGCCGCTATCTGCGCCGGGGGCCGGATGGCAAGCCGGTAGAGACCCCGGCCCAGATGTTCCACCGCGTTGCCCATCACTTGGGCGCCGTGGAAGCCGAGTTCAACGGCGCCGTGGAGGAGACCACGCAGGTGTTTTATGACCTGCTTGCCGGTCTGCGGTTCTTCCCAAACTCCCCAACCTTCACCGGCGCCGGGACGCCTCTAGGCCAGCTGGCTGCCTGCTTCGTGTTGCCGATTGAAGATGACATGGGGAAGCACCCCGACGGCATCTTTCAGACCATGCGCAATGCTGCACTCATCCAGCAGACGGGTGGCGGCAATGGCTTCAGCTTTGGTCGCTTGCGCCCGCGCGGCGACAAGGTGCTCACTTCGGCAGGAGTCGCCACAGGTCCGGTCGGCTTCCTGGAGGCCTACGACAAAGCTTTTGGCGTCATTGCCCAGGGCGGCACCCGGCGCGGGGCGAACATGGCCGTCCTGCCGGTCCACCATCCCGATATCGAGGAATTCATTACCTCCAAGGCCGAAGAAGGCAAGATCACCAACTTCAACATCTCGGTGGGTGTCACTGATGCCTTCATGACGGCTGTCAAGGAAGACACACAGTTCGATCTCATCAACCCGCGTACAGGTGGCACGTGGCGCACGGTGCGTGCCCGCGACCTGTTCCATAGGATTGCGGCCTATGCCCACCGCAACGGCGAGCCCGGCGTCCTCTTCCTCGATGCCGCCAATCGCACCAATCCCGTCCCCCATCTGTATGAGTTGGAAGCCACCAACCCCTGTGGCGAGCAGTGGTTGGGGCCCTATGAGAACTGCTGCCTGGGATCGATCAATCTCGCCCTGCATCTGACCGACCAGGACAGCGTCGACTGGGAGAAACTGGAAGAGACCATCGTTCAGTCCACTCGCTTCCTCGACAACGTCGTGCAGGCAAATGCCTATGTGCCCGCGGTGTCACAACTCAAGGAGGCCGCGCTCCGGGTACGGCGCATCGGACTCGGCATCATGGGTCTCGCCGATGTCATGTATGTTCTCGGCGTCCGCTATGGCACGGAAGCAGCCCAGGAACTGGCCGCTCAGATTATGGAATTCGTGCGTTTCCACGCCATGCATACGTCTGTTGAGTTGGCACGCGATCGGGGACCTTTCACAGCCATTCGCGGCTCCATCTATGACCCGACCCATCTGAAGTGGGAACCGCCAACGCCGCTCAAGCCCTACAAAATCGATTTCGGGCGCCCCACCCTGAACTGGGATGCCATCGTGGCCGGCATCAAGGCCCATGGCATCCGCAATGGCGCCCAAACGACCATCGCCCCTACGGGCACCATCGGCACGGTGACGGGCACCGAAGGGTATGGCTGTGAGCCTGTTTTTGCCCTGGCTTACACTCGTTATGTCAAAGAAGCGAGCGGTGATGTCACCCTCACCTACGTGAGCCCGCTTTTCCTCAAGGTCCTGGACACCGCCGGCATCTCCGGCGACCGGCGCGACCGTATTATCGACGAAATCCTCCACACGGGTACCTGCCAACATGTCGGTGAACTTCCTGCTGACATCTTGCATACGTTTGTGGTCAGTCAAGATGTGACGGCCGAAGAACATGTGCTGATGCAGGCCGCCCTGCAGCGTTTCGTGGACAACTCGATCAGTAAGACCTGCAACTTCCCACCCGACGCCAGTGTCGAAGACGTCGAAATGAGCTACCTGAGGTCGTGGGAACTGGGCTGCAAGGGGTTGACGGTCTACGTTACGGGCAGCCGGCAGGATGTCGTCCTCGAGACAAAGGCAACGGCCGAATCGAAAGGCAAGCAGAATAGCGCTGGCGCAGCCGGCGGTGCAGCCTTGACTGTGGTTGAGGCCGAGGCCGCGCCTGCCCCTATCCCTGCCCGCAAGCGCCGGCCAGACCGCTTGCACGGCTACACCTATCGCCAGCCAACGCCCCTTGGCACGGCCTATATCACCGTCAACGGCGCCGAGACTGGAGAACCCTTTGAGGTGTTCCTGAACGTGGGGAAGGCCGGGTCTGATGTGGCTGCGGTGGCCGAGGCATTGGGCCGTCTGATGAGCTACATTCTGCGCATGCCCAGTCCACTCGACCCGGAAGAGCGCTTGCAGCAGATTGTTTACCAACTGGGTGGTATCGGCGGAGGCCGTCCCCTGGGCTTCGGACCGCAGCGAGTGCGGTCCTTGCCCGACGCCATCGCCCAGGTTCTCTCCGAGTACCTGAACGAAGCCGAAGTGCAGGCCCTGGCCAAGCCGGCGGCAACGACCGCGGAACAGATGGAACTGCCTCTGGCCCAGATCGGTGACCTCTGTCCCGACTGCGGGCAGGCCACCTTCCTCTACACCGAAGGCTGCCGGAAGTGCCACAACTGCGGTTACAGCGAGTGCTGAGCGGCAGCCACAACAGTGCCATCTACTTTCCCACCCATCCAGGCCGGGGCGACACCCCGGCCTTTTCGTGCCCGGTGTTCTCTGGGGTCAACGTCGGCGCCTGTTTTCTACTCGCCATGCTATAATCCCGGCACGCTACCTCAAACCCGCTTCTCCGAAACCTATGAGATACCGACTTCTCGCCCTTCTCACGTTCCTGCTTTGCCTCGCCGTGCCGGTTTTCGCCCAGGAGCCGGCCGGCCTCAAGACTCTCCGCATTGCGCTTTGGCCTGAATTCGATGACCCGCGTTTGCTCGTCATCATCGATGGCGAGATGAACCAGCCCGGCCAAACCGTGCGCATCCCTCTGCCGCCGCAGGCAGAGGTGAACGCCGTTGCCACCATGGCGGAGGGCGCTAACTTCCTTAACGCGGAATGGGAGACCGCAACTGCCAGCGACGGCACTTCGATTATCCGCTTCAAACCGGCTCAATCCGGCTTCCGCGTCGAGTACTACGTGCCGCTGGCCGCAAACGGTGGCCAGCGCATCAGCAGTTTCAGTTTACCTGCCGGGTACCTCGCGGCAGCCGACACCGTGATCGAGGCACTGCTCCCACCAAGCGCCACAGGCTTCAGCAGCGATCCTGCTATGCAGTTGTCCAGCACTTCGGACAATGGCGGTCAGGTGTACCAGCGCTCGCTGGGGGCAGTTGCCGCTGGCGCTGCCATCGAGCAGAACCTCACTTATGACAACACCACGGGCGCCCTGGCGGTCGCCGAGGGGGCGCGAGCGACACAGGCTCCTGCACCGGCCGCCACACCCGCCCCGGCCGCGGGCGGGGGGACATCCTCTCGCACCCTGCTCATCGTCTTGCTCGGCATCCTTGCCGTGGCCCTTGTTGGCGTGGGTCTATTTGGCCTCTGGCGTACGCGCCAGGCGCCTGCAGAAGCCGCTGTCCTACCTCCGCGGGCGAGCAAGCCGGGGAGTACAAAGCCGGCAGGGCCTACGGATGCGGGCATCGATCGCTTCTGTCGTCAGTGCGGAACGGAATTCCGCCGCGATGACCGTTTCTGCCGCGAATGCGGAGCGCCGCGTCGCTGAGGCGATGACGCTGGGCCACAGACCGCAGACGCTGGGCCAAAGACAGCAGACGCTGGGCCAAAGACAGCAGACGTCGGGCCAAAGACAGCCCTGCGGGGTGGCAGATCGTGCGCCGGCAATGGGAGCTTGCCTGCTTACTCCAGGACCGACCCATACGGAAGGATACATAGGCGACGTCATGCTAGTACAATGGCAACGACGTATCTCGCTTCTTCTGTCCAGGCTGCCGGCCGCCGCACAACGGCCGCAGTGCGCGCTTCCATGACCGATCAGACTTCGCTGCTCGAGCGTGCACGGCAGCGAGATCCCAGCGCCTTGGCCACCATCTACGATACGTACGCGCCCAAAATCTACTCGTACATCTATCGTCACGTAGGTGACCCTGGCCGGGCTGAGGACTTGACAGGCGGTGTCTTCGTCAAGATGCTCGAGGCCCTGGACAAAAACAAGTTTGCCCATGACGCCCTGCAAGCCTGGCTCTATCGCATTGCCCATAATCTCATCGTCGACGACATCCGCCATCAGCAGCGTCGCCCGACCAGTCTGCTGCACGAGGGCATTGCGGTGTCCGAAGAGTCCCATCCCGACCAGGTCGTCGGCCGCCGCCTGGAACGGGAACGCTTGCGGCGGGCGCTTGACGAGCTGACGGCTGACCAGCGCGACGTCATCCTTCTCCGCTTCGGCGAGGGCATGACGGCGCCGCAGGCCGCCGAAGTCCTGGGCAAGACCGAAGAAGCCGTGCGCGCCTTGCAGCGCCGCGGCCTGTCCAATCTCCGCCGTCTTCTTGCTCCTGCCACTGTCGTGCCAGATCGCCAGCCATGACCTCCCCCGAGAGCGACCTCCTCTTCGACAAGGCTATCGACGCCGCCTTGAGCCGCTCGTCCACGGGCGCCTGGGCTGCGCTTGACACGGATGACGCCGCCCTGTTGCTGCTCGGCCGTGAAGTGCACGCTGCCCTGGAGTCGGCGCCGCCTTCCCCACACGGTCTCCGGCCCGGTCGTTCGGCCTTCCTCACGGCCGCCCTGACCCAACCCCCGCGGCGGCGCTCGTTTGGGTCCAGCCTGGGCAGGATGCTGAATTGGGTGGCGCCTGCTGTGGCCGTCGTGCTGCTGGCGCTGCTGCTTACCTTCATGTTCGGCGACGGCGGCCGGCGACTCCCCAGCATCATCCCCGGTTCGGCGCCCGAACGCAGCCAGAGCAACACCCCCTTGCTCTTCCCGGAGGATACGCCGACACCGACCCCCACACCGACGCCCACACCCACCCCAACCCCCACGTCGACTCCTACCCCTCGACCGACGTCCACCCCAACGCCCGCATCCACCCCGACGCCCGCCGCAAAAGGAGCGCCGGGGTAGCGTCAGCGCCTACTCTGCCAACCGCGGGACCCGCGCCCGAATGGCGGTCAGCACCTCGTAGCCGATGGTGCCCATTTGGGCGGCTATCTGGTCGGCAGTGAGGATGGCATCTCCCTGGCGGCCGATGAGCACGACCTCATCGCCCGGCCGTATGCCCGGAATGGCGGTGACATCGATAGCGGCCTGGTCCATGCTGATCCGGCCGACGAGGGGCGCCTGGCAGCCACGCACCAGCACATGGTTCCAGTGCCGGGGTGCACGCCGAAAGCCATCGGCATAGCCGACGGGAATGATGGCAATGGTTTGCTGTTCGCTGGTGCGATAGGTGAGGCCATAACCCACGGTGCTGCCCGGCGGCAGGGTCTTCACCTGCGCAACGGTGGTTTTCCAGGAGAGCACCGGCCGGAAATCGGCTGGCAGAGGGAGGTCAGCGCCCGGCGCCAGGCCATAGAGGCCGATTCCCAGGCGTACGGCGTCGTAGTGTGCATCGGGTCGCGTCAGGAATGTGGCTGTATTGGCGGCGTGAACAAGGGGTGGACGCAAGCCGATCTCGGTCAGTGCAGCAAGAAGCGATTCGAAGCGGACAAGCTGCGAATGAGTATGTTCGTCGCCGGGCACGTCGGCATTGGCCATATGCGTAAAATGACCCATCACCTGAAAGTGGGGTAGTGTGTGCAGAAAACGCAGGAAGGCAGGTATCTCTTCGGGAAACAGACCCAGACGCCCCATTCCGGTATCCACTTTGACGTGGACTGGCACCGTACGCCCCAACGCCACGGCCGCCTGGCTGAGAGCGGCGGCGCCATCGGCATCGTAGACGGTCAAATGCAGATCGAGTTCGACCGCAGATCGCGCCTGCCAGGGAGGAGTGTAGCCGAGGATGAGAATCGGTGCACTGATGCCGGCCCGGCGCAAAGCCAGAGCTTCGGGCAGACAGGCCACCGCGAAGCCATCGGCGCCCGCCTGCAAGGCGACGCGAGCCACCGTAGGGGCGCCATGACCATAGCCATCGGCCTTGAGCACCCCGATGAGCTTGACGCCGGGACGCAACCGGCGGCGCGCCGCCCGCACGTTGTCGGCCAGGGCAAGGGTATCGATTTCCACCCACGTGGGTCGTAGCGTATTGCGCAAACGCAGGTGCTGCCAGGCTGTGCTCTGGCGGGTCAGCTCGGCGCCGGCCGTGTCTGGGAGGGCCAGCAGAGCCGCCACGGTGCGCTCCAGGCGGGCCTCGCGGCTGCCTTTGATCAGACAGGTGGCGCCAGGAACGAGCAACGGGCGAGCCAGTTCGGCGGCGGCAGCCGGGGTGTCGGCAGTGTGGATGCGGGCGGCAGGCAGCCCGGACGCCAGGGCGGCCGCGGCAACAACTTGAGGCTGCGCACCGACGACCACCAGGTGATCCGCCACAGCAGCGACCGTGGGCCCTAAGGCCGCTAACAGGCCCTCCGCCTGGCTGCCAAGGCCGCTGTGCTCGCCCAGGATCACGATATGCGGCGCCGGGAGTTCAGCCAGGGTCTGAAGTGCGGCAAGCGTGGCGGCAGGGTTGGCGCCATAGGTGTCGTCCAGCAGGGTGGCGCCGTTGCAGCCTGGAAGGGGCCGCAGGCGACCGGGCAAAGGCCGAAACTCCTGCACACCGGCGGCAATGTCCTCCGGCGCCACACCGAGATGAAGAGCGATGGCGATCGCCGTGCGCAGCGCCACATGCTGGTGCTTTCCAAGCAGCTGGGAGCGCAGGCGCATGGTCATTGGCGCGGAGGTAAAGGGTGCGCCGATTTCGAGCGAGAGTGGAACGCCATCGACAGTAGGAGGGCCCGCTGAAGCCAGGCGCAAGGAACTCGGCGCCACGGCGCTGTGCCGCAGGACGGTGACGTCGCCATCGACGCCGGGCGACTGCTGCCAGAGATCGTCGGCGTTCACCACAGCCACACCGCCCTGGCGAAGGCCATGAAACACGGCAAGCTTCTCGGCGGCTATGGCCTCCAGGCTGCCAAACGTGCCAATGTGGGCGTCATTGATCACGGTGATGGCGGCCAAGTCGGGCCGGACGAGCGCCGCCAGCGCCGCTGTCTCACCGTGAGCGTCCGTACCCACCTCGATCACGGCAAACCGCTGATCTGGCCGCAAGCGCCCCAAGGCGAGAGGGATGCCAAGGCGGTCATTGTAGCTTTCACGGGTGCGAAAGACCTGGCCGGGATAGGCGCGCTCCAGCAGGTCGGCGGCAAGCTCTTTGGCCGTGGTCTTGCCGCTGGATCCGGTGATGGCAATGACCATCGGCCCGTAGCTGCGGAGGATGTGTGCAGCCCAGGCCCGCAAGGCATCGCCCGTATCCGGCGCCAGGACCGTCGTCACGGTCAACGGCTCCGCTCCGACCTGCTGGCAGAGCACACCGGTGCAGCCGCGGGCAACGGCCTCGGCGATGTGGTCGTGACCGTCACCGGTAGCCGTGCGCAAGGCCACGAAAAGCTGACCGGGCTGGGCGAGCCGCGAGTCGTGGCAGAAGTCCTCCCAGGTGCTGGCGAAAGCTGCGCCGTGCAACTGACCACCGGTAGCTGTGAGCAAATCGATAAGGGTGATCATGCGTGTTCTCCCAGTGCTCTTTCCAGTTCGGAAAGGTAGGCTACGCACCTGACGTCGACCGGGTCTTCGCCGAGCGGTGTGCTGAACCAGGCATCGAGGATTTCCTTGGCGAGTGGCTCGCTGGTCACTCGCAGGCTCAGCGCCAGCACATTGGCGCGGTTCCAAAGGCGGGCGCCGGCCGCGGTTTGGGCATCGTGACAGAGCGCTGCCCGGATGCCCGGCACCTTGTTGGCAGCCATAGAGACCCCCGTGCCCGTCCAGCAGCAGACGATTCCTTCGTCGACCTCCCCCCTGGCAACGGCCTGAGCGACATGGTGGGCAACGACTGGCCACAGGCCATTCTCATCACCTGCAACAGCCTCCGCCTGTAGGGGTCCGAAGAGGACGAGATCGTAGCCGCGCTCTTCTAGATTTTCGACCAGGTAGTCTGTCACGTGGTTGCGTTCGTCGGAGCCGAGGGCAATGCGCATTTAGAAGTCCCTTGAAGAGGGCAAGGAGGGGCATGGATCAGGGTCACAGCCCTCCTCGGCCGGTTGGTAAGCTACGGCCCCAGTGTACGCCCACTTGCCTGCCACGGCAAAGGGATGCCTCTCGTCTATATGATTACGGTCTTTTTCACAAATTGTCATTGAATAGGATCATCGAAATGCAGCGCATGCAACTGGGCGCGCCGGACAGCTCCGGGCGACCGCGACCGGTGCCCAAGCCCGGCAGCGAATTCCTAGACGCAGCGTCTCTCCGCTGCGTCCTTTTTGTTGTCTGGTGTTGTCCGCCGAGGGTATGATGGGGCAAGCGATTTCAACCCTTGATCCGTTACACTGTCATCAACCTTCACCCCTATCAGGAGCGACCCTCGTGAGCGATCCCATCTTTAAGCACATCAAGCTGACCGGCACTTCGAACACCAGCCTTGAGGATGCCGTGAACAACGCCTTGGAGCGCGCAGCCAAGACCGTCCGCAACCTGCGCTGGTTCCAGGTCATTGATACGCGCGGCAGCATCGCCGGCGGCAAGGTCCAGCAGTGGCAGGTCACCGTCGAGATCGGATTCGGCCTGGACGACGAAGAGGATTGAGTGAGGACCGGATAGGACATCCCGGCTTCACGTTCGGATCTACCATGACTCCGAAGCCAGAAGATACCCGGCCCACAACCGCCAGGTTCGCGCTTGGCGTTGCCGTCGGTCTCACCCTTGGGTTCTTCATCGGCATCGCCATGGACAGCTTCGGCCTGGGGTTTCCCATCGGCATTGCCATCGGTGTGGCGCTGGTCTGGCTGTTCGACCGACTGCAGTTCAGAAAGCATGATAGAACGGGTTCCGAATGAAGCAACCGTTTCTCTTCACGATGAGTCTGAATACTACCAAGGCGTTGCGTAAGCTTCTCAAAGGGATGACCTTGATAGAACAGGCTGCCGAGGCCCCACTCGGTCGCGCTGCAGAGTTTTCACTCCGCCGGCACGTGGCCCACGAAGCTGGGGTCACCTTGACCGAAGACAGCATGAGCCAGGCAGCGCCGATCTGGAACAAGTATCTGAACGCGTTCGCGGGGCAACCGGACCTGCAGATTCTGGAGATCGGCAGCTTTGAGGGCTGTTCGGCGCTGTGGTTCCTGTCAAACATCGCCACCCATCCGACCGCCACGGTGACCTGCATCGACCCTTTCTACCGTCTAGGAGGCGAGCCGCTCTTCGACCACAACATCCGGGTATCTGGTCAGGCCAGCCGGGTCATCAAGCTCAAAGGACCATCAGAGGCGGTGCTGCCTGCTCTGGCGTCGCACACCTATGCGATCATCTTCATCGATGGCAGCCATCGCGCTTGCAACGTCCTGACGGATGCTGTGGCAAGTTGGCCGCTGCTCAGAAACGGCGGGATCTTGATCTTCGATGATTACGAGTGGCAGCCGGAACTCCCGGCCACAGAGCGCCCGCAGTTGGCGATCGACCTGTTCGTGGCCGCATTCGCCGGGCGTATCGAGGTACTCCATCAAGGCTGGCAGGTGCTCATCCGCAAGATCCTGGAGGCCGGATTATGACGGTTCAACGCTGCGAGTGGGCCGGCTCGGACCCGCTCTATGTGACCTACCACGATGAGGAGTGGGGCGTGCCGGTCCACGATGACCAACGGCTCTTTGAGATGCTGATCCTGGAAGGCGCCCAGGCCGGTTTGAGCTGGTCGACCATCCTGAAGAAGCGCTTAACGTATCGGGCTGCATTCGACGGCTTCGACCCGGCGGTCGTGGCCGCGTATGCTCCCGACAAGGTGGCGGCGCTGCTGGCCGATCCCGGCATTGTCCGCAACCGCGCAAAGGTGCAGGCAACCATTGACAATGCCCAGGCTTTCCTCAGCGTGCAGCTTGAATTTGGCACCTTCGATGCCTACATCTGGCAGTTCGTGGCCGGTCGACCCATCCGGAACAACTGGCGGTCGTTGAGCGAGCTGCCGGCGCAGACCGCCGAGTCCCAGGCCATGAGCAAGGACCTGCTTCGCCGTGGGTTCCGCTTCGTGGGTCCCACCATCTGCTACGCCTTCATGCAGGCCGTAGGTATGGTCAACGACCACCTGGTGACCTGCTTCCGCTATCAAGACATCGCCCGGTTGGGCAACCTGTAACACACTTCTCTCCCAGCATCTCATCGGTTGCGTTTGCACGTTTGCACGTTGGAACGTTCCAACGTGCAAACGTGTTAACGTTCCAACGCCCCATGGCCCGCCAGCGCTCGCGCAGCACTCAGACCTCCACTTTTGGTTCCGCCGGCCGCATCGCTCACGACGCCAGCTATTTCTACGCGGGCCGGCTCTACGGCGACCTGCCTGCTGCGGGAGAGACCGTCCCTGCGGTCGAGCACGCTGTCCCCGTCGAACTGCTTGACACCGTGCAGCAGGGCGACAGCCGGAGCATGACCGTGCTTCCCGACGCCAGCATTCACCTGATGGTGACGTCGCCGCCGTACAACGCCCGCAAGGACTACGATGCCGATCTGACACTGGTCGAATACCTGGACCTGTTGCGCGGCGTGTTTCGCGAGACCTACCGGGTGCTGGCGCCGGGGGGGCGGGCCTGCATCAACGTCGCCAACCTGGGCCGCAAGCCCTATATCCCCCTGAGCAGCTTCATCAACCTGATCATGAGCGAGGAGGGCTTCCTCATGCGCGGGGAGATCGTGTGGGACAAGGGCTCCAGCGCCGGGGGTAGCACGGCTTGGGGAAGCTGGCGCTCTGCGAGCAATCCCACCATTCGCGACACCCACGAATATATCCTGGTGTTCTCCAAGGACCGCTTTAAGCGGCCAGGCAAAGGCAGAGAGTCGACCATCAGCCGTGATGACTTCCTGGAGTGGACCAAGAGCGTCTGGCGCTTTCCCACGGAATCGGCCAGACGGGTCGGCCACCCTGCCCCCTTTCCCGTCGAACTGCCCCGCAGGTTGATCGAGCTCTATACGTTCAAGGATGACGTCATCCTCGATCCGTTCCTGGGCAGCGGCTCCACCGCCATCGCCGCGCTCCAATCCGGGCGGCATTATGTCGGCTACGAGCTGGACGCGACCTATGCCGACCTGGCCCGCCGCCGCATCGCCGGCGGAAAACAAGGGTTGCAGGTTGAAGGTTGAAGCTCGCGGTTCGCTCATTTCTAAGGCGGGTTAGCAGGAACCACCGTGAGCTTTG
>CAZHTZ010000045.1:0-22452 GCA_964535455.1 uncultured Caldilineales bacterium | reverse complement strand
CGGCGGTGACGATGAAGGTCTGCGGTGGGCCATCAGCCTGGGCAATCGTATCATCGCCCTGGCGCAGGTGGACAAAGGGGACGAAGCCTTCGGGGATGCCATCGGGCCATTGCAGCCAGAGGTCGACAGGCTCCCCCGCCGGGACCTGCTGTGGCAGCCGGACGAGCAGTCGAATGGGACCGTCCGGACCCAGAAAGCGGTCCGCATGTTCGTTCAGCCTGCGGCTTTGCGGCAGGCTGAAGCTCTCGGTGCCCAGCGCGGTCAAGCTGTCCTGCAGCCGGCCCTGGCGATCACGCAGATAAGCAGCGACCAGCGCCAGCGAGCCGTCGGGCGAGCGCCTGAGAGTACTCAGGGGGAAAGCCGGAGAAGCAACGACGTCGTCGATGGGCACCCTGTCTTTTGGCTCGAACGGGTTGCGACCGTGAACGGTGGCGACGGCGGCGCCCCAGGCACGTGGCAGCGCCAGCGGCGGCGTCAGGATCGTGATCAAGTCACCCGGCCGCCACTGCGTCGACGGATACCACACCAGGGCAGGCGGGGTCAGATCGGCGAACGTGTACAGGAGGTTTCCGGAGGCGGTGCGCAGCTCCAGCCAGGGCCGCACGTTCTCTGGCACGAAGTTCGCGCCCACCTGCCAGCGCGTCTGCACCTGAGTTCGCCGCCAGGGTCGCCAGTCGTCGACCTGAATGTCGACCAGGCTGAGGGGACCGCGGGCGGTGGAGGCATCACCAGGCGCCCGCACGAAGTCGTAGAACGCGGGAGGCACTGTTTTGGCGGGCGCCCCCTTGTGCAAGAGCAGATAGCCGTCAGCGGCATCCACGACGCCCCAGTCGCCTGCCAGCAGCCGCTCGACTTCATCTCGCACGGCGCCGGGCGCCACATCGGTAGCGGTGGTGACGTCGATGAGCGCCCAATCGGCCTGTCCGGGCTTCAGTCCAAGAGGAAACTGATAGACATAACGCCTATGACTAAGGTGGGGATGAACGGCAGCAGTGGCCGAAACGGCGGCAGTCTCCGGGACTTGGGCCAGAAAGCGGTCGAGCAGGCGGTGATGGGCGGTGATGGGCGTGGGGTCGTAGCGGCCACCCAAAGGACCGCGGCCGGCCAGGCCGTAGGACGCCAATGCCCAGACAAGAACCCACACGGTGAGCGCCAGATGGAGGGCCCGGCGGCGTTGGCGCAGCGCCGGCCAGCGGGAAGCCAGCGCTACCAGGCGTGCGGCTCCGTAGGCGGCGGCCACGGCGAAGTAGGGCACCAGAGGGGCGGAGTAGTGGAACTCCCCGTAGTACTGGGCCGGATAGGCGCTAAGGAGGTTGGCAAGCAGCACGGGCAGCGAGAGCAAGAGGACGTCCGCACCCAAGACGCTGAGCAGCGCGAAGGGCGCCAGCAGGCCGAACAGGTAACGGACGCGTGCAGGCTCGCCGGCGATCTGCCAGACCAGGCGCGGTTGTGTCAATAGGCTGGTGACGATGTCTACCGAGCTATCGCCCAGGGCGCCGTAGCGCTGGAAATAGGTGCTCTCGGCCACCTGATGGACGCGGACGCCGTAGGAGGGGATGATGATGAACGTGGCGATGTAGAACCAGGCGACAGAGGCCAGGACAATGGCGACGGCCCCCAGTGCCGCTCTATCCCGGCGGCCTGCCGCCCGGCCCGCCCGGAAAAGCCGCCACAGCGCCCAAAGCCCCAAACCGGTCGCAAGCAGAGCCGCCTCCTCTTTGACGCTGGCGAGCAGCAATGTGGCGATGGCGAACTGCCACCACCGGCCGACGGCGATGGCCCAGAAAGCCCAAAGGATGAGCGGCGCAGCCAGAGGGATGGCGTGGAATTCGGTGAGGACGGCGGATTGAAGCTGCGGCGCCAGCAGGTAGGCTGCGGCCAGCGCCAGCGCCAGGGTGCGGTGGCTGGTGGAGGCGGACCCAGAGTACTGGGCGGGCGTGTCCGGGGGCGCCCGTCCGGCCAGCAGGCGCACCGCCAGCTCGTAGAGGGGCCAGGCGCCCAACGCCACAACAAGGACTTGCAGCAGTAGTAGTGCCCGCACGTCGTCCCACAGCCAGAACACCAGGCTGAGCGGGGCAAAAATCGGCTCGGCGTGGTCGGTCAGCCGGGTGGAGAGATAGTCATCCTGAACCGACTCCAGAAACCGTCCCCGGCTCGTATTCCAGATGGCCTGATCCATCTGGCCCAGGTCCGACTTGTGTGTGCGCATCCCCGCGTGCTGGTCGAATGCCAGTCTGGCAAAGACCAGCACGTACAGCGCGATGAGGAAGATAAGAATCAGGCGGTGCCGGTCAAATCGTCTCGCCATCGAGGGCCGCCCCGGCCACCGGGCCTTCAACTGCAGTCGCCTTCGCGCCCGTTTGCGCCTCGGCAGCCGTGGCAGCACCTGGATCATTGATCCGGCGGCGGCGCCAACCGCCGGGCCATGTCGCCAGGCTCAGACCGGCGGCGAAAAGCTCGCCAAACAGCATCCACAGCCGCATGGCCAGGGCTGCCACGACGATGATTTCGCCGCCCATCACGGTCGATAGAAGCAGCACCAGTGCGCCCTCGCGCACGGCGAGGCCACTGGGCGTAACGAAGCTGAGATAGCCGATAGCATACGCCACCGGATAAGCAGCGATGAGGTGAGGCGCCAGCACCGGCACACTTGAAACCGGGAGGTCGGTGATGGCCATGGTCAAGGCCAGGAAGGCGAAACCCATCATCACCCACGTACCGGTCGCCACCAGCAGCGCCCACAGAAGCTCGCGGCTCGACAGTTCCACCGGCAGTGGCGACCGTCCGATCTTCGACAGGAGCCAGTTCAGGATACTGATCAGCCATTGGGGTCGCGCCACGAAGACCACCACCGGGATCGCACCCAGACCAATCAGCCAGTCCAGGTGAACGATGCTCAGACTCTGCAGCAAACCCAGATTGTGGGTCAGAGGGAAATAGACGGCGGCAATGGCTGCCACCGAGAGCAGGTTGACGACCTGATAGAGGGCGATGCTGGTGATGGTCATTTCCACTCGCACCCCTTCCCGGCGCGCGAGCAGAGTCATGCCCAGTGGCTGCCAGACGTTGCCCGGGACATAGCGGACAATGGCGCTGATGTACCAGATGCGAAACGCCATGCCGAACGACAGCTTGCCTCCCACTCGTCCTAACAGACGTCGCCAGATGGCCACCTCCAACAGCCAGCCGGTGGCCATGAACAGCGCCGAAAGCGCCAACCAGCCCGGCCGCAAACGCCACGTGTGGCTGCGCAGCTCGCTCCAGTGGCTTTCCACCAGCAGCGCCATGAAGAGCAGCGCCAACAACAGGAAGAATATCTGCGCCGGGCGACGCAGTCTCGAAAGCATGTGCGCCATTCTACACCAGGGCGATCAAAATGCCTCCAAGGTTCCACTTTGATCTTGCGCCGCACAACGCCTGTTTTTGTCCGCTACATACGGTGCAGATCGTTGACCGGGCCATCACACCTGCGGACGACCATACAGGGACCATGTCTCGGAGAGAACGTAGTCCCAGGAGAACTGGCTGCGAGCGGCGGCGTACCCGCCCTGGCTCAGCCGCTCGGCCAGCGCCGGATGGGAGAGTACATCGTCGATGGCCTTCGCCAGTGCAGCCGGGTCACGCTGAGCCACAACAAGCCCGCTCTCGCCGTTGGTGACGATGTCGGCGATGCCGCCCACAGCGGTGGCAATGACGGGTTTCTGGTATCGCATCGCTTCCAGCAGGACCATGCCGAGCATCTCGGTATCGCCCGTGTCGTCGACGATAGAGGGCAGGACGAACACCTGACAACGGCGATACCATTCTTGCAGGGCCTCGTCTGACACTCGCCCCGTGAGCGTCACTCGCCCCGAAAGCTCCAGGCGGTTGATTAGGGCCTCCAGCGCCGGACGTTCGTGCCCTTCACCCACGATGACCAGGTGGGCGTCGGGCTGCTTCTGCAGCAGTGGCAGCGCTTCGATCAGATACGTGTGGCCCTTGCGGGCGATGAGCCGCCCGACTGTCAGGATGAGACCCGGCTCCGCCGCCGGAGACTGGTCGAGGGCGGGCACGGTGATGCCGTAGGGGATGACGTGCGGCTGGAGGCCGGTCATTCGCCTCAGCTCCGCCGCCGTGAAGTTGGAGATGGCAGCCACATCATCGCACTGTTTGACAAACCGGGCCAGGAAGGGCTGCAGGAAGCGGAAGCGCCGGGTGAGGACCAGGTCGGCTCCATAGAAGGTGGCGACCAATCTGCCGCCCGCCCGCCGTGCTGCCAAACCCAGCAGGCCTTGCGGCATCGGCCAGTGAACATGGATGACGTCATAGTCGCCGCTGCGGCCCAGACGCCAGGCCGCGAAGCAGCCGGAGACAAGGTAGGGGAGGATGAGAAACAGGTAGAGCGGATTCTTGCGTATCTTGTTGGGTGCGCCCTCTTCATGGGTCATGGTTTCCCAGCGCGCAGGCGCATAACGGAAACGGTGGACGGGCATCCCCTCAATCGTATGGCTGCGCAGACCGGCATAGGCAGGCGCCAGGACGTCGACCGTGACCCCTTGTTGTCGCAGATAGCGCAGCAATTCCACCAGCCATGGCGAGTGCGGGTCGCCCTCCCAGCGCGGAAAATTGGTGGTGATGATCAGCAACCGGGTCATGGGATGCCGTCCAAGCGATCAGCGACTGCCGCCAACTGGCGACCGCCGCTACTCGGCGTCGTTCAAGCGATCTTCGAGATCGGTCAGGCGATCGCCTTGCGCCACGATGAGCTCGGCCAGAAACCCGACCAGGAAAAAGAGGAGTCCGGCCAACGCGAGCACCAGGGCCGTCCAAAAGATGGGCCGTTTCTGCGTTTGCTGTTGGAAAAACCAGAGATAGCCAAGGACGACGAAGACGAAGCCAGACACCAGCAAGGAGCCCAGCCCCAGACCACCAAAGAAGCGCATGGGGGCCTGGCTGAATGTGAGCAGGAAACGGATGACCAAAACATCGAGCAGTGAGATCGGGATGCGGCCAAACCCGAAATGCGAACGGCCGGTCTTGCGAGGATACCAGGTGGTGACCACTTCGCCCACCCGGAACCCCTGATCGGCGGCGATGTGGACGAGAAAGCGGTGCCAGTCGGAGCGGAGGGGAGGCAGCGAGGCGATGACCTCGCGCCGAAACCCCTTGATCCAGTTTGCGTCGTGTACGCGCACATCGAACAACCGGCGGCTGACCCCGTTATAGATGACGGAAGCCAGCACCTTGCCGTCGGCGCGGCCTTGCCGCCACCCCGCCACCACGTCCAGGCCGCCTTCAAGCGCCTGGAAGAGCTTGGGGATGTCCTCGTCAGGATGAGACTCCAGGTCCGCAGGCAAGAAGAGGATGTAGTCGCCGCCGGCAGCGCGAAAGCCGCTGCGCAGCGCCGCCGTGAGGCCGCGATTGCGGCGGTGGCGAATGAGCCGCAGCCAGGGATGCTCCGGCAGCAGGGCCAGGACGCGGTCGGCCGTACCGTCGCCGCTGCCGTCGTCCACAAAAACCAACTCGCCCGCAACCCCCAGACCGGAGAAGGCCTGGGCGGTGCGGGCGATGAGTTCGGAAACGTTGTCGGCTTCGTTGTACGCCGGGATGAGGACCGAAACCCTGAGAGTGGAGGCCATCGCGGGGTACGCTGTGAGAAGAGAAGGCGATGCAATCGGCGAAGCAAGCGGTGATGCAGGCTGCGATCCGCCCTCTATGCGTCCAGGATGCCCCGGAGCGCCGTTACCACCTCATCCTGCTGCGTCTCAGTCATTTCCGCATAGAGAGGTAGGGTAATGACCTCGCGGGCGGCCTGCTCCGAAATCGGGAAGCTGCCCGGTTCCTGTTCGAGGTAACGATAGGCGGGCTGGAGATGAAGTGGGATCGGGTAGTGCACACCAGCGCCCACGCCTGCCGCTTGCAGCGACTTGAGCGTGGCGTCGCGCCGGGGCGCGCGCACCACATAGCAGTGGTACACGGGATTGGTTTCGGGCAGCTGCGCCGGTGTCACGAGAGGGGCGCCGGCGAACAGCTCGCCGTAGCGGGCGGCCAACTGGCGCCGGCCATCGTTCCAATCATCCAGATGGGGCAGCTTGGCAGACAGGATCGCGGCCTGGATGCCGTCCAGCCGGTGGCCGTAACCCAGCTCGCCGTGCTCGTACTTACTGATGCGGCCGTGGTCACGCAGCAGACGGACACGGTCGGCCACGTGGTCATCGTCGGTCACGACTGCTCCACCGTCACCGTAACAGCCCAGGTTCTTGCTGGGGTAGAAAGAGAAGCATGCGGCTGCGCCCAGGCTGCCCGCGCGCTTGCCTTTGTAGGTGCTACCGTGGGCCTGGGCTGCATCTTCGATCACGGGCAGTTCGTGGCGGCAGGCGATCTCGTTGATAGCGTCCATGTTTGCCGGCTGGCCGAAAAGGTGGACGGGCATGATCGCGCGCGTGAACGGCGTGATCGCCGCTTCCAGCCGTTCGGGGTCGATATTGTAGGTGACCGGATCGATGTCTACGAAGACCGGTCGCGCGCCCACCTGAGAGATGGACTCGCCGGTGGCGAAGAAAGTGAAGGGCGTGGTGATGACTTCGTCGCCTTGACCGATGCCATAAGCCAGCAAGGTGAGGAAAAGGGCGGATGTGCCGCTTGACACACCCACGGCATGTTTGGCGCCACAGTAGCCAGCGAAGGCCGATTCAAAATCCGACACTTCTTTGCCCATGATGAAGGCGGTATTGTCGATGACGCGCTGAATGGCGTCATCGATCTCGGGCCGTATGGTATCGTACTGGGCTTTCAGATCAACCAGGGGAATCATCAGTAGAGAAACCTCACATATGAAATGGAGATGCTGCTCCTGGCGGGGCAGCATCTCCTGGGGTAGGCGACGGACTATTGCCGACCAGGATACGGTCGTCGATTGACGAGTATACCCCATGCGCGTGACGTCGTAAAAGGGGAGATATGGATGCGCGCAGGTCTTGTGGTGGCGGTCAACGGTCGGTGGTCGGCGGTCTGTCGTCAGTGATCGGCGTTGGGGGCTTGTTCGTCGCCTATGGTACGATGGTTTTCCATCCAGCTTGCCCCCTACATCGGATTCATGCGCCTTACCGCACGCCGCCAGCACGGGATCGTCTTGGGACTGTTCTTTGTGCTGGCCCTGCTGGCCACCTGGCCACTTGCCACCCGCATCACCACTCACGTTCCCGGGTCAGACACCTGGGCGCATGATGAGTACACCTTCATCTGGTCGATGTGGTGGCTGAAGCACAGCGCAGTGGACCTGGGACACTCCCTTTTCTACAGCCAGGGGATTTTCTACCCGTTGGGGATGGAGTTGATCCTCTATAGCTACAACCTGATGGCTGCCATCCTGGCCCTGCCGTTAGGCATGGCCATGGGTTGGGTCCCGGCGGCAAACGCCAGTTTGCTCTTTAGCGTAACCTTATCGGGCTTCGGAGCTTACTTGCTGGCGCTCTGGCTGCTGCGCCGCCATGAGCATGCTCGTCTAGCCGCGTTCATCGCCGGTGTGGTCTTTGCCTATGCCAGTAACCGCGGCATCTACCTGGCGCTGGGACACTATAACGTCCACAATGTCCAGTACCTTCCCTTCTTCGTCCTATACCTGCTGCGACTGGTGGACCGACCGATCAGGCACAATATCGGGCTGGCGGGATTGTTCGGAGCCCTGAACTTGCTGGTGGATATGCAGTGGGGCGTGTTCATGGCCTTGTTAGCGGTCTGCTTGTTGCTCACAAAACCTCTGCGGCCGCTGCTCTTTCGCGGGCCCCAACGCCGCCAGCGCTGGCTGGCCCTTACGGGTGCGGCGGCAGTGGCCGTGCTGCTTACCGCGCCTTACTTCTGGGCGACGGTGCAGTCATTCCGCAATGCCAACTTCCTGCTAAGCGGCTGGGGCGATGCCCTCAAACTCTCGGCCGACCTCGCCGGTTGGTTCACGCCCACCGCCCTTCATCCCATCTGGGGCACGGATTGGGTGCGCTATCTCCGCGCCGTGCAGGAGGGTACAGCACCGTTTCTGGATGTAAACACGGTCTTCTGGGGCTTTGTCACGGCGACGTTGGCGCTGGTGGGTGCTGTGACGGCGTGGCGCCAGACGCGGGGATGGTTGTTGGCGGCGGCGCTCTCGGCCGTGTTCACGTTGGGTCCGCTCTTGCAGATACGAGGCCGCTACCTCTTTGATTTCGACGGCTTGCAAACCTCCGTTCCGCTGCCTTTCCTGCTTCTTCATTACCTTCCCTTCGTCAAAGGAAATCGCACGGCCAACCGCTGGAGCATTGTGCTGATGCTCTCGTTGGCGGTTCTGGCTGCCTGGGGCGCCGCAGCCCTGCTCGCGCGGCTGCGTGGTCGGGAGCGAAGGGTACTGCGGGTTGGGCTTGTGGCTCTGCTGGCCGCAGCCATCCTGTTCGAGCACGCCACCGTGCCGTTGCCGCTCACTGACGCCCGCATACCCGATGGGGTCCGACAACTGGCAGCACTGCCGGAAGGCGCCGTACTGCAGTTGCCGATGGGCTGGCGCAATAGCTTCGGGGTGGTGGGCGCCGAAGACACCCGCGTCCAATACTACCAAAGTGCGCATGGCAAACCGATCCTATCTGGCAACACGTCACGCAATCCCTCGATCAAGTTCGACTACTTCCAGCGGCTGCCACTGGTGCAGGCCATTACCGGCCAGGAGTTCGGCAAAACGCCGGATGCCACGGTGCTTGCTGCCGCCCGCGAGCAGGTGGACGACCTGCTCACCTTGTGGGGCGTGCGCTACCTGATGACCACACCGCCGGTGCCGGGGCGTCTTCCCTATGCCGACACCTGGCGGGCAACCCAACAGTTGGCGTTGGACCTTGTGCCACATGATGCTGCACCTATCATCGACGATGGGCAGGTGCGCGTCTACAGCGTCACGCCCGGCGCGCCGCTTCCCCTTGATCTGAATTTTGGCGCTCGTGTGACCGATGCATGGCGGGGCGAGGGGTGGAGCGTCGATGAGAGCGACGTAGGCGGCGTCGATGGCATTTGGGCGACCGGACAAAAGGCGCACCTTCTCTTCCGCAGTGAAGATGCGACACCTCGCCGCCTCACCCTGCGGGTGGCTCCCTTCACCTGGTCTGGCGCCGCGCCCCAAAGCCTGCGCCTGACGCTGAATGGCAGAAGTGTTGGCGTTGTGACCCTGGCCGAGGGCTGGAACGAGCCGGCTTTCGACATCAACCCCCAGTCTGGTATGAACCACCTCTGGCTGGAGTTCAGCCGCGCTGACAGCCCGCGCCAGCGCCTTGGCCAGGCCATGATCGGCGCTACCGGCATCCAGGCGCCTGTGGATATCGAGGTGCACAGTTTCGATCAGGCCTACATCTCCCTGACCGGTCCTGAAGGACAGCCGGTGGCCGCCTCGAGTGGACGCCGGGGCTACAACGTCACCACCCTTGACCCCGCCAGCGGGGCTATCATCGATCAACAAGGCTTCGACACGGTCGCTAACCCTTATGAAGTGGAACGACTTGTCGACTACCTGGATTACCTACCCGCAGGTCAGATCGTCATCCTGGCTACACGGGAAGGCGCCGGTGACTTTGTCTCTCCCGAGCTTGTGAGCGCATTGCGGCGCCTGGGGTCGGGCGTCAGCGATCCGGCGACTCTGCAGAACCGGGCGCATGCCTTTGCCGGTCTGGTGGGAGCGGCTCCCGGCACGGCCTCCGAGATCGTTCAACCTGATGATGCCTTTCTGCGTATCGCAGGCGACTTTCGCACTCTGGCGGCCGCCCTTGATTGGCTGCGTGTCGAGTAGACGGCGTTGAGCTGACCCTATCACTGCCAGGATACCGGACCCATGCGCCCCCGTTCCCTTTTCCCCGCCCTGCTTCTGGGCCTGCTTGCCTTTCTGGCCTATCGACTGACCGCCGCGCCAGCGGTGCTGCCGGGCGATGCCGGTGAATTTCAGTTCACCGTGCCTCTTGCGGGCCTGTCACATCCTACGGGTTACCCGCTTTACCACGTTCTGGGTTGGACCTGGGGTTGGCTCTATCACGCCAATCCGGCCCAGGGTGTCAACGAGTTTAGCGCTCTTTGGGGAGCAATTGCGGTGGCGCTGTTCTACCTGCTGGCGCATGAGGTGTTGAGCCGTTTGCTAACCCGATTGCACTGGCGGCGGGGGGCTGTGCCGATCGCGGCGCTTGCCGCTATCGTGTTCGCCAGCAACCCCACGTTCTGGTCCCAGGCAACTCAGGCCGAGGTCTACACCATGCACGCCGCCCTGGTAGCGGCGTTGCTTGGCGCCACGGTTGCCACAGGACGCACCAGTGCCCGCGCAGGGTTGCGCTGGTTGGGTAAGGGACCGGTGGCGTGGCCTGTCGCCCTGCTGTTTGGCTTGGGTTTGGCGCATCACCTGACCATCATCCTCTTTGCGCCCGGGGTGCTGCTCTACCTTTATCTTGTCCGCCCCGACACCTTTAGGCCTGGCAACCTCCTGCGGCTGTTACCATTCCTGTTGTTGCCCCTCCTGCTTTATCTGTTCGTCCCACTGAGGGCAGGCGCCAGCCCATGGCTGCGGGTGGAGCTGGCGCCGGGTCAAACGCTGAACCTGTTCGATGGCAGTTTTGGCGGCGTCCTGAGATTCATCCTGGGGGTGCGTTTCGCTCCCGATCTGCGCGCTCCCAGCGCTGCTTTCAACCAGATACCCGTTGCTGCTCAACTCTTCCTGACGCACTTTGGCTGGGTGGGTCTGGCCCTGATGGTCGTGGGTGTGCTGGCGATGATCCTCGAGGACCAATTGCCCGTATTGGCTCTGACCGGAGTCAGTTTGCTGCTCGTCGTGGTTTTCAATCTCTTCTATGGCATCCAGGATATCGAGGCCTTCTACATACCGGCGTATGTCATCGCCGCTCTCTGGCTGGGGCTTGGCCTTGCCTACCTGGTTGAGCTCGTGACGCGCGTGACCGGTACGTACGCACGTCCCTATTTGTTGGTATTGACGTTTGCCATCCTCGTCCTCCCTTACCTGACCTTTCGGGCGTATCGTCCACAGTTCGATCGCTCGACCGCATACGCCACTCAGTTGCGCTGGCAAGAGATCCTCCATCAGGATTTGCCGGGGAACGCCGTCTTGGTTAGTGACGATCGCGATGAGATCACACCCATGCTCTATCTCAAGCATGCCGGCGGTTTCGTGCCGGGCATGACCGGCTTATTCCCGTTGCTCAGTTCCGATCCGGCGTGGACCGACTTGAATACGACGCTCGCGGCGGCAGTGGCCACGGGGCGCCCAGTCTATACCATCAAGCCCATGTCCGGCATCGAAGCACGATATCAGACACAGCCGCTGACCAGCGGTCTCGTCCAGGTGTTGGGTCCGCAGCCGGCGCCAGACCCCAGCTACGAAGCGCCCTATGGCGACGATTTGCGTTGGCTCAATGTGGCCTGGACGGGGGACGCGCAACCTGGGGGGGTCCTGGAAGTCGATCTGTTCTGGCGAGTGGTGCAGCAGCCGTCTGTGCCCTGGCACAGCTTCCTGCAACTGGTGGATGGGAGAGGAGGCAAGGTCGCCCAGGCTGACGACCATCGCCCTGGCGGTGACTATCTGCCGGCGACGCTCTGGCACTCGGGTGATGTCGTGAGCGATCGGTTCAGTCTGTCGCTGCCATCCGACCTATCCTCTGGCGACTACACGCTGGTCGCCGGCTTCTACGATCCGGTCTCCGGCGCACGTATGGCCGACCCCTTAGCCGTCGCTCTCGTGCGATTACCCTGACACAGCGACAAGCATCTGCGCACAATCGATGATGGGGTGGCTACGCAGGTAACACCGGTTGATGCCGGCGACCTGCGACCAGGAAAGCCACGACAGCGATTATCAGCGTCACAAGAGTCAGAACCATCCCCATGCGGATCGATGCCGGCTGGAAGGTGAACACTACCTGGTGTTCGCCCGCAGGCACTGCGATGGCGCGCAGGAGGCCGTCGGCCAGGAGAATGGGAGTGGGCGCCGAATCGACGGTTGCCAGCCAACCAGGGTAGTCGAGTTCACTCAGCACCAGAATGCAGGGATTGTCGCTGGTGACGACCAATGCAAGGTTTTCTGGCTGGCGTTGTAACCATTGGATGGCGCCCTGGCACTGCGCCACCGATCCGTAGCCTGACGGCGCCCAAGGCAGGATGACCTGTGTGGATGAATCAAAGGAGGCAGCTCCTGTCCTTTCGATCGCCCGGCGTGTATCGCTCTCGATGATGGCGGTCCCCACCAATCGGGCGCGCGGCCCCACCTCGCCCAGACGGTATGTGTACACAGGCTTGCCATCCGCGCCAACACCTTCCCAGACGCGCTCGGCAGGTGCGTCGAGTTGCTCACGCCATGTAAGCACGTATTTCACATTGAGCAGGTTCCAGCTCCTTGACACCGGCAGCGCCTCAAGCCACTGGCGGTACTGCGCCAGCACCAAAGGACTTGTCCCACTGATATCCTCAAGACCGTACAGGCCGCCGTAGTTGCCGGGAAGGACTTCGTTGGCGATGCGAAACGGGTCCGTGTCAGCAAGGGGGGCGCTTAGCGCCGGCGGTGGATCCACGTCCGCGGGGTCGGGGCCGGGCTTCCCATTGCGTCCGGCATTGACGGAGAACAGGTCCAGCGCCAGCAGCGCCAAAAGCAGCCAGGGGCGTCGACTGCGCAGACCCACATAGGCGAGTGCGAGCACAAACGCCAGGTACATAGAAGCAGCCGTGAAGCCCCAAAGCTGTTCCTGCCCGGCCTGATAGCCAAGGAAAAAGGCCATCGCCAGACCCAAGGCCGCAAGGGTTGCCGCGCCATAGCCAACCGCCAGTCGTCGAAAGACGACTGCATGAACAGGTTCGGGATCCCCTCGGTCGGGGATCGTCGCGACCGAGTTCTCTCCGGCGCCCTGGTGTCGCCAGGCATTGGCCAGCCAGGCTGCTCCATAGCCCGCCAGCAGTGCCAGCGCCAGAATCGCCCAGACGACAACACGTTCTTGCTGGCGAAAAAGGCCCCATCCCGGAGCCAGCAAATAGGGCAGTGTGAACAAACTCAAGTGCTTTCCAAGCGACAGCAGAACTGCGATCAGGCCACTGTAGCCGAAGAACGCGATCGTTTGTCGACTGACCCGTGGCAGGTCTGAAGCCCGGCGCGCCATGGTCAAGCCCACGGCTGCCAGGCCAGGGACAAGAACACCTACATACAGAACCTGAAACGCACCCCCGAGCGGGGGAAAAATGACCTGGAGCCAGTCATAGGGCGTGAAGCCCTTACCGGCTTCCTCAAACCCGATCGCCGCGCGCACGGATAGCGGGATGAACTCGAGGGTAGGAACAAGCTGTATTGCGGCGACGCCCAGTCCTAGGGCGACGTAGGCCGCGATGGCGGTCAATGCACCCGCCCACTGGCGAACGGTGTGAAGTCGCGCAGCCCATAACCGAAAGACGGCAAATGCTATGGTCCCGTAGATCATATAGAGGCTGATCTGTGCGCTTCCCGCCAGGAGCGATATGCCCAAGATCACCCCGGCAAAGACGACCCAGCGCGCCGCTCTGCGCCAATCTCGCAGCGCCCATCGTTCACCCGCCTGATCCCAGGACCAGAGCAACAGGGGCAACCAGGTCGCGGCCTCGATGAAGTTGATCTGCAAGATGGGATAGCCCGTCAAATAGCCACTGAAGCCAAAGGCCACGGCGCTGAACAGTCCACCCATTCGATGCCGCGTCAAGCGCCTGGCCAAAATGTAAGTAAAGACGGTCGCTGCCAGGTGGTGGAGAAGGCTCTCAAGTTCGAGATTCTGTTGCCGCAAGCCGTCGCTGGCATGCAGAAGCACAGTCAGGAGGCGAAAAGGGTAGAAAACACTTCTCTGAATGTCCCCGACAAAGGGATGGCCTGCATACGCATAAGGTTGCCACAGTGGCAAGGCGCCACTCGCCAGGCGCTGCGCCGCATAGTAAGCGGAGTAGAAGTGCTCATAGGTGAAGTCGCCGGGGGCAAAACCTAGCCGGTCTACCTGTGCAAGTGTGAGAAAACGCCAGAAGAACAGACCCCACGCAGCCGCGAGAATCCCGATGTCGACCAGATAGGTCGCTCCCTTGCGCTTCACCGAAATTTCGCCAGGTGGCTGCAGGCTCATCAGGATGTGCGCAGAACAGTCAGAAAACCGGCTGACAATCGCTCAAGGGTCCGAAATAGTGCGTGCGCGATCGGCAGTGAGACCGCGTCACACCAGTGAGCGAAAGACGTCGTCCATGACGTGAGCGCCTTGCGCCCAAGTATACTGCATCTCGACTTTGTGGCGCAGCCGCAGCGCCCGCACACGCAGGTCCGGCAGGTGATCGAGGGCTAAGCCAATCGCCTGCGCCAGGGCTGCGGGCTGCGGTTCAGCGACGAGGATGGCGTCGTCTCCGAGGTACTCGTGGTGTACGGGTGTGTCGGTGGCGACGATAGGCAGGGCCATGCTCATGTAGGGCAGGAGCTTGCCGCTGCCTTCGGTGAGCGAGAGCTTGGGCGCCACGGCGAGGTCGCCGAGGGCCAGGTAGCGCGGCGCCTCCGCGTAAGGAATCGGTCCGGTGAACAAGGTGCGGTGTTCCACGCCCAATTGCCTCGCCAGACTGCGGTAGTGTTCCACAGCAGGAAAACCCATGATCAGGAACTGGGCCGGGTGCGCAGCCAGGGCGGGCTCGGCCACGGCGCGCAGCAGCAGATCGGTGCCCTGATACAAGGCAAGCAGGCCCAGGTAGACCACAACCGGCCTGGTGGGGTCCAGACCGAGACGGGCAAGGAGGTCGGGGTCGCGAGGCCGGGGTGCAAACAGCTCGGGGTCGATGTTGTCAGGCAGGGGCCGAATCGATGCGGCAGGCAGGCCGCGGCTGGCAAGGAGCGCCGCCGTCTGGCCTGACGAAGGAAAGAGGACGTTGGGGCGCTGCTCAATCCATTGTTCCAGCCGCTTGAGGCCGGGCAGGAATCGCGACTTGGGCGCCAGAAAGCGGTGGTCGAGCATTTCAGCCGTGAGGGAGCCCTGATAGTCAAACGTGAGAGGGCGGTGCAACACGCCGGCGATGGCCCAACCCATCAGGGCGCCTTCGTGCAGATAGGCGTGGATGAGATGTGGTCGAAAACGGAGGGCGACGGCCAGGGCGGTGGGCGCCAACAGGCCGTCGAGGAGTATCTTGCGCCGCGAAGAACCTACCGGCATGTCTCTTGCCAAGGGCAAGGGCGGACGTTTGATGCTCAAGCCGGAGACTTCCCGGCCGGCCGGATAGGTGACCAGCTTCACCTCGTAACCCAACTGCTGCAATGCCCGTAGTTGACCCATGATGCGGACATGGCACCCATAGTCGGCGAAGAAGCCGGTGGGGGCGAGAGCAAGAAGGCGCGTAGAAGACTCACCTCAGAGCGGCTCTAGCAACAGCTTGTCGTAGAGGGCTGCCAGCTCTTCTTCGGAGTAGAAATGGATGATGATGCGTCCACCCTTGCGGGTGCGGAAGAGATCGACCTTGGTCCCCAGAGTCTCGCGCAGACGGTCCTCCAGGGCCCTGGTTTCCGGACTGGCTTCCACCTCATCGGTGTCAGCAACGGCTGCGGGTGGGGGCGCCGGGGAGTTGAGACGGCGCACCAACTCTTCGGTCTGGCGGACGGAGAGCCCGCGTTGAATTACCAGCTTTGTTGTCTCCGTCATGGCGGCGCTGTCGTTGCCCAGTCCCAAAATGGCGCGGGCATGGCCTTCGTGAATCTGGCCTTCAATCAGCGCGTGCTTGGTCAGTTCTGGCAGACGCAACAGGCGAACGATGTTGGCCACGGCAGTGCGGCTCTTGCCCACGCGTTCGGCCACCTGCTCCTGTGTCAGACCAAACTCCTCCATCAGGGTTTCGTAGGCGTTGGCTTCTTCCAGCGGGTTCAGGTCGGCGCGCTGGACGTTTTCCACCAGGGCCAGTTCCAGCATCTCCTGCGAACTGGCTTCCTTGATGACAACGGGGACATCGTTGAGCCCGGCCAGCCGCGAAGCTCGCCAGCGACGTTCGCCGACAATGATGAGGTAGGGCGTGGGATCGCCCGGACGGCTGTTGGTGACGACGATGGGCTGGATCAGGCCGTGCTCTTTGATAGAGGCTGCCAGCTCCGCCAGCGCTTCCGGGGAAATCACCTGACGGGGCTGTCGCGGATTGGAAGCAATATCCGCCACCGGAATCAAGCGCAGGCCGGGCGGTGCAGCGACGCTTGTGGACGCGACAGCCTCTTCGCTTTCGGCAGAGGTGGTGGGGATCAGACTGCTCAGGCCGCGGCCCAGTCCACGCCGGTTCATGTCCGGACCCTTTCTGGCGCGACCTGCTGGTTCTGCTTCATCACTTCGGCGGCAAGCTCCTGGTAGGCAAGGGCGCCCGGCGAGTTGGGCGCATAGGTCGCTACCGGCTCACCGTAGCTTGGCGCTTCGCCCAGCCGGATGTTGCGCGGGATGACGCTCTTGAACACCTTGTCGCCGAAATAGGTGCGCACCTCGTCCTGGACCTGGGCGCTGAGGCGCAGGCGCGAGTCGAACATGGTCAGGACCAGCCCCGCAATCTCCAGTCGCGGATTCAGCGCCTGGCGGACGCGGTCGATCGTGGCAATGAGTTGGCCGAGCCCTTCCATGGCCAGGTATTCGGCCTGTACGGGCACGATGACGCCATGCGTGGCGGCCGCCAGGGAGTTGACGGTGATGAGCCCCAGACTGGGCGGATTGTCGATGAGAACGTAATCGTAACGATGCAGCGTGGGGCGCAGCGCTTCGCGCAGCAGGAAGCTGCGACGGAAGGGGTCGGCGATGCTTTCCACCGCCTCGGTTTCAAGAGCAGCCAGGGCGTGGGACGCCGGCGCCAGATCCAGCCGGATGCGGTTCGTCAGGGTGATGACGTCGGCCAGGGTCGCCTCGCCGGCCAACACGTCGTACATGGAGCGCGGAAGTTGGCTGGAGACCAGACCCAGTGAGCTGGTTGCGTTGGCCTGGGGGTCGATGTCGATGATGAGCACGCGCTGGCCGGCAAGGGCCAGGTAAGCGCCGAGGTTGACGGCAGTGGCCGTCTTGCCCACGCCGCCTTTCTGGTTGGCAACTGCATAAACGTAAGTCATAGGGCCGGAAAGGTCATACCCCCGGGAGGCGATATTGGCGGAGGTAGGCTTCAACGTCGGCGCGATAAGGGATACCCTCGACGCCGGAGGCTTCTACGGAGAGGCTGGCGGCAACGTTCGCAAAATAGGCGGCTTCGAGTGGGTCTTTCGATTCCCACAGGCGCACCAGGAAAGCAGCGCTGAACACATCGCCCGCACCGGTGACGTCGACTTCGGTGGCGGGACGAGGGGTGATCGTGTGGACATGGCTGCCGGTGTAGACCGTGCAACCTGCGTAACCCTGGGTGAGGGCGACCACGGGCACGGCGCCTGTGAGAGTCGTCAGAAAGTCAGGATCCGCAGCCAAGTCGTGCTTCGATAACGCCACCATGTCGAGGTAGGGCAACAGACGGCCGGCACTGAGCCAGGGGACGGCGTAGACACGCCCCCGCTCATCCCATTCCCGCATCCAGCCCTGGGGCCCACAGCCGATGATGGCATCCAGCCTTGGGGCGATTGCCGGATCGATCTCCTGGCAAACCGGCGCCAGGAGGGCGACATCCGCTTCACATACACCCTCCGGCAAATCGTCGACAAAGATGGGCGCCGCAACCACGCGCACCTGCTGCAGCCGCGTCCCATCGGGCTGATAGAAGTTCTGGAAGGTGGTCGTGTATGGGGAAGACAGGTTGATAACCTCAATGTCCGCGAAGGCCGGGTGCCTGGCATCATCGGGATCGGCCCGGGTGACGACCGTGACCTGGGCGCCCAGGCGGTGAGCGGTGATGGCAGCATAGCTTGCCGTCCCACCAAGCGTGTATCCACCGGGTATGATGTCCCGTGTCAGATGGCCGAAAACGACAAAACGCACCAGAGTATCCTCCAGGGGTGGCAAAACAGGCGCCTGGATTGTAGCACACGGCGAAAGCCCGGACAAAGGCAGACTGGTTTGGGTTCTGGGCAGGGTGAAGCCCGAATTAACACGCTCGGGAAAAGACGAGACCCGCTTTGCAGCGGGCCTCGTTGTTGTGTTGAGCGGAATCGGGCGCTTGTGTCGCCCGACCCTAGCCTAGAAGTTCTTGCGGAACACCAGGGAGAAGGAGTTGTGGAACAGGGTGTTGCCACCGCTGCCGTCAGCGCAATTGGCTTCATCGGTGAAGTTGCTGTGCACCGGTTGGGCAAAGTCCGTGCTGGCTGGCGTGGTGCCGTCGTTGGAAACGAAGACCATGTACTCGGCGCCCTTCCACATGTCGAAGTTCAACCAGCCGGGCTGCGGATTGAGGAGCCAGGAGTCCTTGGTTTCTGTCTGCTTCGCGTCCACCACTTGACCAGGATTGCCGTTGCCCGCCTGGATGGCCCATATGCCGTTGACGCCGTTGCCGCCTGCGTCAACCACGCGCACGTAGACGTTGTGCTTGCCGCGGTTCTCGCACGGTTCGAGCCGGCGCATCTCGATCAGGCTGTACTGTGTGCTGGGCTTGGGCGCTGCAGCCGGAGCGGCGGCGGCAGCAGGCGCCGCTTTCGCTGCCGGCGCCGCCAGGGCAGCCACGCGCGGTTGGGGCGTGGGCGGCACCGGCGTCGCCGTATCAGCCGGTGTCGGGGTGTCAGTGGGCGTCGCCGTCGGCTCAGGGGTGTCAGTGGGCGTCGCCGTCGGCTGTGGCGTGTCGGTGGGGACCGGTGTGAGGGTGGGCGGTGGGGTGTAGGTGGCGGTGGGGGCGAACCCGGCCTCTTCCGGCGTGGAAGCATCGGCCAGGGCCAGTGCCCCTGTAGCCACGTCGTTCGTGGAGGACACCATGGCGACACGTAGCGTCTCCGGTGACTCCTGCGCGGAGGCGGTGCGCAAGGCGCTGATGATCGCCGCCGGGAGTGAGATGCCCAGCAAGAAGATCACCAGAAGGATCAAGATGGCAAGCCGCCATTTCGCGCCTGAGGAAAGACCACCGTACCAGTTTGCCAATGAATCGAACGGCCCCCTTTTGACGGTGGGAGCCGGCGTCGCGGGTTGCGCGGCCGGCGCGCCAGGAGGCGCCACGGCAGCCTGAGTCGGTTGCCCGGCTGCCTCCGCGCCCACTACCATGGCGCCCGCTGTCGTAGCAGCGCTTGTTGTTGTGACGGCCTGAGAGTACTCAGGGCCAACTGCTGCTGCGCCTGCCAGGGCAACTCCCGCCGGCAGGCCATGGCCTGTCCTATGGAAGTGCGGTCGCCGGGCGATTGCACGGCTGAGGTTGAGCGCCAGCGTCGGGTATTTGAGCGCCAGGGCCTCGAAGTCATCCCGCATCAGGGCCCACACCTCGGCATCGGTTTCGGCCACCGCCGTGACGCCGTGGGGGTCGCCCGTCAGCAATGAAGACTCGCCAAAGAAGGCGCCATTGCTCAGCGCCAACCGCTCGCCCTGGCCGTTGTCGAGCTGGATGCTGCCCGTCTCGATCAGGTAGAGCCGATCGCCGGTTGTACCCTGTTGGTAAATGACATCTCGTGCGCGGAAGCGGCCTGGGAGCAGCCGGTCGGCCACATCGGCCAATTGGTCGGTGGTGAGACCGGCGAAGAGGACGATCTGCCGGAGATGTTTCTCGCCGAAGGCGCCAGCCGATTGGTTGAGCCGTTCGGTCAAGGTTCGGCCCAGGGCCTGGCCCAAGACCGGGTAGGTGACGATCAGGTCGTCGAAATCGTTGCGGTAGAGAACCCAGAGATTGGTGTCTTCGGCGGTGCGGACGCCGGTTGTCCGGCTGTGGCCGGTCAACAGCGCCGTCTCGCCGAAGAAGCCACCCTGCCCCAGCCGTGCCAGCACCTGGCCACGGCGGCTGACGTTGCTGACGATCTCGACCCGGCCGGTATCGACCAGGTAGAGCGCATCGCCAGGGCTGCCTTCGGCATAGACGACCTCCCGAGCGGGGACGTGCTGCAGCATCAGGCGCTGAGACACAGCCTTCAGCGTGGCGTCGTCCACCGTGCTGAAGATGGGCAATGCCCGCAGTCGTTCGATCGCCAAGGCCTCGTCTTCCAGGCTCAGGCCGGTGCGCAGACCCTGGCTCAACCGTGTCAGCAATTCTGGGTTCTGCTCGGCAAGCTCCGCCAGCGCCTCGCGGCTCAACGACCACGCCAGGGTGACGGCCTGAGGGTACTCAGGGTGCGCCTGGGCGGTCTCAGGGTGGGCCTTGCCGGCCACCAACGCCATGAGTCCCAGCACTTCACCGGGACCGGCGTCGATGAGGAGCCCATCGCGCTGGACGCGTACGCCTCCGCTTTCGACGACGAACATGGCCTCGGGCTCGACGCCGGCTTTGTAGAGGGTCTGGCCCGATCGGAAGGTTTCCAGGGTCAACTGGGCAGCGATCTGGCTTCGTTCCTGATCGGTTAGCGCCTGCAATCCGGGGGCGTTGGCCAGACGCGTGCCAGCCAGGTAGGCGTCAAGCTGAACCAACTTGCCGCCAAATCCCTGCGAAAGCGCAAGGCCGATGCCCGGATGGGCACTCACGATCTGTTGCAGATCCTGCGTGGAAAGCGCCCACACCTCAGTTTCGCCCGTGGTCTGCGCTCCCACCGTGTGTGGGCGCCCCAGGAACACGTCTGCTTCGCCAAAGGCGGCGCCCGAACCCAGTGTTGCCAGTGAAACCGGCCCCATGGTGAGCTGGACACCACCCGACTTAATCAGGTAGAGCGCTGTGCTGGGCGTTTCCTCGGCGAAGACGACTTCGCCAGGCTGGAAACGTTGCGGCTGCAGCCGCTGTGCCAGCAGACCACGCTCCTCCGGACTCAAGTCAGCGAAGAGTGAGGCACGCTCCAGTAGGTTAGTGCTCACGTGAATTGGTACCTCCTTAGCTTGATGGCGAGACGTGGATGCCTTTCGACCTGTCCGGATTCACGTCCATGCCAAATTGGGCAGCCCGTTTGGACTAGCTGCCTCTTAAAGCAACCGCCAGTTTAGCCTAGTGGGACGAAATCTCCAACCCGAGTCGTCTTTGGGGAACTCCCTGAAATGATTCTCCAGCCTAGAAATCCCGGCGGAAAACGACATCGTAGACGTAGTGACCGACCGCGAACAGGTAGGTCTTGTTTTGCAGATCGGCTTCGCAGCTGGCTGGATCGGGGTGGGGCTTGCAGTTGCAGTACCCGGCGGCAAGCATCAGATCGAAGTCAGGCCAGTCTGCGCTCATCCCCCGGCTTTGCGGACTGATGGCATTGCCGGCGCCGTCGATGAGTTCGACAACCCCTCCCCCGCCGCGATAGATGTCATATTCGACCCGGCCGTCGCCCTTGCCCTGGTCTCCCGTGACCTGGATGCTGCCTGTAAAGATCTCGCGCACGCGTTGGCCATTGATGGGACTGCCATTGGCGTCCACGACCGATACAAAGATGTTGTGATCGCCGCCGTTGCAGTGTTGGGCATCCTGGCCGACGGGTCGCAAACGCACGTCCACCGCCCAGGCTGGAGCAGGCGGCTGGGTGGGCGCCGGCGTGGGACGCACCGGCGTGCTGACCGGCAGGGGCCGGGTGGGTGTGACCGGCGACGGCGCCACGTTGGCGACAATGGGCACACCTTCGACGGAGCCCTCCGTAGAGACGAGCTGGCCCAACACCCAACCGGTGGCGCCACCCTCCAGTTGCACCTGCCACCATTGGCCGGTGCTATCGGTGCCGGTGATGGGAGCCTTGTTGCCAGTGGTCAACGTGAAGACGACGTCATAATCCAGTCCCGGCCCGCTGCGAACGTTGACATCGGCGACGGCAATGACCGCCGGCACAGGCGCCGCCATCGCCGTGGGTGCTTCAGTGGTGGCAGAGGCAGGGGGCGTGGCAGTCGCTGGCTCGACCGTGGGCGTGGCCGCTGGTGGCGCCGGCGTGGCGGGCAGCGGCGTGGGGCTTGGCGCCAGGGCGATGGCAGTCGGGGTCGGCAGGGATGTGGGCGTGGGGAGACGCTGTTTCAGGGCAGGGCTGACCACACCCAGGGCGAGAGCCATCTGGGCCAGAGCAGTGATCTCTTCGGGGCGGCCGTTACTGTTGATGCGTCGTTCGGCGACGCCCGATACGAGCTGGCCCAGGTTGGGCGCCTGCAACGTCTGGAGCTGCGTTTTCGCCTGCTCCAAATCCTTTGCCTGGCTGTAACCCAGCGCCACAAGCGCTACGAAATCATCCTGCTGCTGGGCGTTCAGGTCGCTGTAGCTGACGCCGACCAGGCTTGGCGCCCAGCGTGCGCCTGCCCATACGCCGATCAGAAGGCCTGCGATCAGCCCAACGATGGCAATGAGCCAGGTGTAGTCTCGTCGTGGTTTCATGGGAGTGGTGGTTGGGGTGGGTGGGTGTTTCCTGACAGGGGCCGTGTCCCGCCAGGGGGCAGGAGACCCGAAAAACGGGAAATTCACGGCAGTTGTTTCTTCCTGCCGGTGAGTTCCCCGCGT
>CAZHTZ010000044.1:6588-22498 GCA_964535455.1 uncultured Caldilineales bacterium | reverse complement strand
TGATGGCTTCGCCCCCGATGCCGGCAGCGCTGCCCGCCACGCCAAGGCCCTGCTCAAGGTTTGAACGTTCAAACGTTGGAACGTTCAAACCTTGCGACACCAACAGGCATGGCGTCGACGCTTCGCTTCGACGCCATGCCTGTTGTTCTGTAACGACCACGGACGACAGACCACGGACCGTGCCACACGACAATGTTGCGCACCCACCAACGTGCAACGTGTAACGTGCAAACGTGCAAACGTACCTTTCCCATGACCACACACCCCACCCTGATCGGCGGCGCCTGGCAGGATCCCCGGCCGGACGCCCCTACCCTCTCCCCGCGCAACCCTGCCACCGGCGAGTTCTTGCCCGACAGCTACCCCGTGTCGACCTGGGTCGAGATCGAGGCTGCGCTCCATGCCGCGCATGAGGCCAAGGCGGAACTGGCTGGCCAGGCGCCTGAAATCAGCGCTCGTTTTCTCGAGGCCTACGCCGCTGAGATCGAGACCCGCGCCGATGCCCTGGTAGAGATGGCTCACCTGGAAACGGCGCTGCCGCGCGAGCCGCGTTTGCGCACGGTGGAGCTGCCGCGCACCACAGGCCAATTGCGACAGGCTGCCGCCGCCGCCCGTGACCGCTCCTGGCGCCGGGCCACCATCGACACCAAAACCAACATTCGATCCATCCTGGGACCGCTGGACGGACCTGTGGTCGTCTTTGGACCCAACAACTTCCCGTATGCTTTCAACGGGGTGAGCGGCGGCGACTTTGCCGCGGCCATCGCCGCTGGCAACCCGGTCATTGCCAAGGCCAACCCCGGCCATCCCGGCGCCACCCGGCTGCTGGCCGAAGCCGCCCTGACTGCCATCGGGGCGAGCGGCGCTCCGGCCGCACTGGTGCAGATGCTCTACCACCTGCAGCCGGAGGACGGCCTGCGTCTGGTTAGCCATCCGCTGGTAGGGGCCACAGCCTTCACCGGCAGCCGCCGCGCCGGTATGGCGCTCAAAGAGGCGGCCGACGGCGCCGGCAAGCCCATCTATCTGGAAATGTCGAGTGTCAATCCCATCTTCATCCTGCCCGGCGCCCTGCAAGAACGCTCATCCGCCATCGCCAGCGACCTGTTCGGGTCATGCACCCTGGGCGCGGGCCAGTTTTGCACCAAACCCGGCGTGGCTGTGCTGCTGGCCGGCGAGCAGGGTGAGGCCTTCGTACAAGCCGTGGCCGGACTCATGGCCGGGCATACCCCCGGCGTGCTGCTGAGCGAGCGAGCCCCTGGCGAATGTGCGGCGGCAGTCGCCACTCTGCAAGCGCACGGCGCTGAGGTAGTGGTGGGTGGGACCGCTTTGGATGGCCCCGGCTACCGCTTCGCCAATACCGTGCTGGCGGTTTCGGGCGATCGCTTCTTGCTCAACGCGCCGGCATTGCAGACAGAGGTCTTTGGCCCTGTGGCCCTGTTGGTGCTGGCGCGCAGCCAGGAGCAAATGCTGGCGATTGCCTGCAGCCTGGAAGGCAACCTGACCGCCGGAGTCTATACCCACACGCAAGGTCAGGATGACGACCTGTACGACCGGCTCGAACCGATCCTGCGCCAAAAGGTAGGCCGCCTGCTCAACGACAAGATGCCCACCGGCGTGGCGGTCGTTCCGGCCATGAACCACGGCGGGCCCTTCCCGGCCACCGGCCATCCCGGTTTCACCGCCGTGGGCATCCCGGCCTCGATGCTGCGTTTTGCCGCCTTGCACAGCTATGACAACGTCCGCCCCCACCGCCTGCCGGTCGAACTGCAGGACGCCAACCCCACCGGCCACATATGGCGCTTTGTCGACGGCGAATGGACACAGAGGAGCGCATAGGGTCGCGACCCCGTAAGTGCGGCAGCATGTGCTTGGACGGTCTGTGCCGACGGTAGGAGGATTGCCGTCGTTTGTTGTCCGTAAGGCGGAGATCGCATAGAATGCAGTGGCGTATGACGAGAATATGATCGAACCGAGGTCAGTATGGAAGTGGTAACCGTTTCTCCCAAGTTCCAGATCGTTATTCCGAAGCGAATCCGCGAGTCTCTCGGTCTTCAGGTGGGACAGAAGGTGCAGGTTGTCGTCTATGACAACCGCATAGAGCTGATCCCGATAAGGCCCATCGAGAGCTATCGTGGCTTCCTACGTGGTATTGACACCACAGTCGAACGCGAGGCAGATCGAGAATGAACGTCGTGGATTCGTCTGGTTGGCTCGAGTACTTTGCCGACGGCCCAAATGCTCAGTTTTTCTCATCCGCCATCGTAGACACGGCGCAACTGCTGGTGCCTACAGTGAGCCTGTACGAGGTATTCAAGCGGGTTCTGCCGCAGCGAGGAGAGGCCAATGCATTGCAGGTCACTGGAGTCATGCAGCAGGGGAAGGTCGTCAATCTGGATGCAGCCCTTGCGCTCCAGGCGGCGTACCTCTCCAGCACCCTGAAGTTGCCGATGGCAGATGGCATCATGCTGGCATCAGCTCGCGCCTTCGACGCCATTTTGTGGACGCAGGATGCGGACTTCAAAGGATTACCAGACGTTCGCTTTGTGGAGAAAGGCTAGCAGATGCGAATCACCAAAATCACTCCCCTCGTCATGGGCACCGCCTGGCGCAACATCACCTTCCTCAAGGTCGAGACCGACGAGGGGCTGGTGGGTGTGGGCGAATGCCGCGTCGTCAACCGCACCGAGGCGGTTCTGGGCTATCTGTCCGAGGCGGCGCCCCGCTACATCATCGGCAGCGACCCCTTCGAGATCGAGAAGCTCGTCCAACGTATGATGCGGGAAGACTTTATGCGCGCGGGCGACATCGTGATGTCGGGCATCGCCATGGTCGAGGTGGCCTGCTGGGACATCGTCGGCAAGGCGCTGAACCAGCCCGTGTATCGCCTGTTGGGCGGGGCCGTGCGAGAAAAGATCAAGGCCTACGCCAACGGTTGGTATACGGTCGAGCGCTCGCCTGATGAGTTCCACGCCGCCGCCTTACGCGTGCTGGCGAAAGGCTATCGCGCCCTCAAGTTCGATCCCTTTGGCGCCGGCTACTACGAGCTGGAGCGCGGGGAAAAGACCAAGGCTATCGCCCTGGTCGAGGCCGTGCGCGACGCCGTCGGTCTGGAGGTGGAGATTCTGATCGAGATGCATGGGCGCTTCAACCCGGTCACTGCGGTGGAGATGGCGCGCGAGCTGGCGCCTTTCAAGCCGAGCTGGGTGGAAGAGCCGGTGCCGCCTGAGAACCTCAAGGCCCTCAAGAAGGCAGCCGACGCCATCGCGCCGCTGGGCATCCCCATCGCCACGGGTGAGCGTCTGCATACCATGCCGGAATTCCGCGAGCTGTTCGAGCTGCAGGCTGCCGATATCATCCAGGTGGACCTGACGCATTTCGGCGGCATCTTGCAGACCAAGAAGCTGGCAGCCTGGGCCGATGCCTACTATATGCTGATGGCCCCGCACAACGTCGGCGGGCCGGTGTCCACCGCCGCCGCTCTGCACCTGGCGGCGACGATCCCCAACTTCAAGATCCAGGAGCACTTCAACGACTTTTCTGAAGCCTATGTCAAGGATGCGGCGCCGGGCGTGCCGCCGGTCAGCGACGGCTACTTTGCCTTGCCGGCCGGGCCTGGCCTGGGAGTGACGCTAAACGAGGACGTGATTCGCGCTCACCCGTTCCGCACCTTGCATTTCAACCTGTTCACCGAGGACTGGCACAAGCGCCAGGTGGCCAGCGACTGATGGGGAACCGACCCTACCAGAAGGAGTAACCATGAACGCTTACGAGCGCTTCACCCGTCGTTTGGCCGGAGAGCCGGTGGATCGCCCGCCCAACTTCGACATCTTCATGACCTTTGCCGCCCACTACATTGGCCAGCCTCTGTCACAGTACTATCTGGATCATCGCGTCCTGGTGGATGCCAACCTGGCCATGGTCGAAGCGTTCAACATCGATCTCGTGCAGGCCATCTCCGACCCCTACCGCGAGACCCACGACTTCGGTGCTGCCATTGAGTTTCCCTACGACAACCTGCCCTTGTGCCACAAGCCTTTGCTGGCCGATCCGGACGACCTGCGGAAGCTCGTCAAACCTGACCCCGCCACCGGCAAGCGTATGAGCGACCGGCTGGAGGCTGTCCGCCTTTTTCGGGAGAAGATCGGCGGTCAGGTCCCCATCATGGGATGGGTGGAGGGCGCCCTGGCGGAGGCCGCCGACCTGCGCGGGGTCAGCAACCTGATGGTGGACCTGGTCGAACAGCCGGAGTGGGTGGAGGAGCTGTTGGAGCTGTGTACGGAGGTGGCGATTGCCTTTGCCCGCGCTCAGGTCGAGGCTGGCGCCGACATGATCGGATTGGGCGATGCGGTGGGATCGTTGGTAGGTCCCACCATGTACCGGCAGTTTGCCCAACCCTATGAACAGCGCATCTTTGCCGCCATCCACGAGATGGGCGCAGTGGCGCGCCTCCACATCTGTGGCAACACCAACCACATCGTCGGCGACATGGTCGCCAGCGGCGCTGACATCATCGACCTGGACTGGATGGTGGACTGGGAGAGGGCGGGACGCGAATACGGCGACCGGGTCTCTTTCTGCGGTAACTTCGACCCGGTGGCGGTGATGCTTAACGGCGTGCCGGAGGATGTGTACCGGGCGACGGTGCGTTGTATGGCGGACGGTGGGTCGCGCAGCTTCAGCGGCGCCGGCTGTGAGATTCCCCTTGACACGCCCTATGACAATCTGCGCGCCCAACACCAGGCCCTGGTCGATTTGGGGAGAGGAACAGGGCATCCCTGAGCACCAACTGCTGCGTCCGAGGGTGACGAACGCGCGATAGCAGTTGAAAAAAGAGCAAACACGCGGAACGCTGTAGGTGTACAAACGACGGGCGAAAGTTGTGCGCACGTTTGTGTTGCACCTGCTGCGGTTTTGTCTGCGCGTGACGGCGTGTTAGGATATTGTTCTTTCGTTTATCCCCCAATGGAGAAGAAATCGATGAAATGCACCTACCTATCGACAAGCTTGTTTATCGTTGTCCTCGTGTTGTTTCTGGGCCTTCTGACGGCTTGCGCGCCGGATTCCCTGCCGGGTGCTACCGCCATCCCGCGCGACACCCCCACCCTGGCGGCCCAGGAGACTCCCACCGCTCCCGCTGAAACGCCCGTTTCGGTCGCAACGCCCGTTTCGTCAGAAGCAGCCCCAACCGCAACCGATGCCGCCTCCGGCCTCGAAGGCGCTCCCTGGCTGGCGGAAGCTATTGTCGATGCCAGCGGCAGCCTGACGCCAACCATTGCGGGTACGACCATCTCGGCCACGTTTGCCGATGGTAGTGTCACGGGCAGCGCCGGATGCAACGACTACGTCACGACCTTCGAGGCCACCGGCGACAGCATCAAGTTTGGCCCCGTGGTCACCACGCGCAAGATGTGCGTCGAGCCCAACGGTGTCATGGAACAGGAGACGGCCTATGCCCGTTCCCTGGAATCGGCTGCCGCCTACGCCATTGTGGATGGCAAGCTGGGACTGCTCGACGCCGATGGTGCTACGTTGGTCCGCTACATTACCACCGAGCCTGCGGAGAACGCCCTTGACGCGGCCGCGCTGGGAAACATGAGCTATCAGTCCACGCTGACGCAGTCGGGCACGGTGACCCTTACCGATGGTCAGTCTCTCCAGATGACCGGCGAAGGCGCCAGCGAGCAGATTGCCACCATGCTCACCGACAAGGCAGCGTTCGGTGACCTGAACGGCGAGTCCTCAGCCGCCGTCATCCTGGGCACGAACACGGGTGGCAGCGGCGTTTTCATGGACCTGGCCGTGGTGCAGAGGGTCGATGGCAAGCCGACCAACGTGGCCACGGCCTCATTGGGCGACCGTGTGCGCACCTACTCTCTGGCGATCGAGAATAACCAGATCCTGGTGGAGATGGTGACGCATGGGCCTGATGATCCGATGTGCTGCCCCACACAGCACGTCATGGCTGCCTATGAGCTGCAGAATGGCGAGCTGAAGCAGGTTGCGCTGCAGGAGCTTGGCACGGTGGAGCCGGAGACGGCGCCCGCCGAGGTAATGACCGCAACCGCTCTCGCGGGTGAAGTCATGACCGCCACGACAAGCGCCGATCTCAGCGGAGTGGTCTGGCAATGGCTCGGCACCACAAGTGGAACCGGCAAAGCGGTGGCGCCTAAGTTCCCGGGAAAGTACACTCTGGCGTTTCTCCCTGAGGGCAAGGTCACGCTGCGGGTTGACTGCAATCGCGGCGGCGGCGCCTATCAGATCGATGGCGCCAGCCTGACCATCGATGCTGCCACCCTGACGCGCAAGGCGTGCCCGCAGGGCTCCCTGGGCAACCGCTTTGTGCGTGAACTCAACGCCGTCGTCACCTACGTCATGACAGAGGGCAATCTGGTCCTCAACCTTAAGGCTGATGCCGGGGATATGAAGTTCGAGCCTCAACCCGCAGCCGCGGAGAAGCAGCCCACAGCGGCCGCTGCTGAGGCGACCCCGGCCACACCGGAGGCCGAGTCGACCCCGGCGGCAACGCCAGAGGCCACACCCGCGCCCGCGTCTGAGACAATGACGGACACCGCCGCCGGTCCCCAGCTCACCGGCCTCGTGTGGGAGTGGTTGGGCACCAGCTACAGTAACGACAAGCAATTTATCGTCAAGTGGCCGGCGCGCTACAGTGTTCTCTTCGCCGCCGCCGGCGCCGTGCAGCTTCTGGCTGACTGCAACAACGGCGGCGGCTCCTATCAGACTGAAGGCAGCAGCCTGAGTCTGGACGTGGCCGCCTCTACCAAAAAGGCCTGCGAGGCGAGCTCGAAGTCGCAGAAGTTCATCGACGAGCTGAACCAGGCGGCCAGCTACGTGTTCGACGGTGAGAATCTGGTCATCAATCTGAAGGTTGACACCGGCAATATGAAGCTCCAGCCCGCGCCCTGACGCTGGCTGCTGTGAACAGGAAGAGTGCGACGCACCTTCAAGGTGCGTCGCACTCTTTGGTTAGCTATTTCTGGTACCTCAGGTTACAATAAAGGTATTCTTTGTCTTGGGCATCCAGCTTCTCGGCCAGTCTCAATAGGGGAAGAAGCTGTTAGCGCGGTCAACGATGCCCGCTTCCCAGAATCACTAGTTCACTGCATACACCGCACTGGAGGACGACCGGATCGCAAAGCACCAGACACTGTTCGACCAGGTAATGAACGTGAGTGCTTAACATGATGACTAAGGAACTTTTACTTGACGTTACCGGCGCCTTAAACAGCGCGTGTTAGTATGGCAGGCGAGAACTACTTGCGGCGCCGTGACGCCGGCCCATTGACAGGCCGGCGGAGGGCGCGTCGCACCTGACCGGCTGCCCTACTTGGTCCCGATTGGGTTATGTTTCAAAAAGGAGGTGCGCCTAACAAAGGGAAGAAGAACGATTCACAACAATGCACTTTGATCCATTTTCCCAAACTGTAGCAACTTGACAGCTGTCAAGGAGGACATCATGTCAGGCATTTCCCGCAGGGCGACCACCCTGGCGCTGGCATTTGGCGTTGCGCTGCTGGCCTTCGGGCTGCTGGTCGTGATCCTGGGCGCAAGCGGCGCCGCACCCACGGCGCTGGCACAACCGTCGCGCCAGCCGTTGGCGACCGATCCCAGTGCTGTGGTGACAATCACGGTGCTGCATACCAATGATTTCCATGGCAATCTGGAGTTGGCGGGCAGCAATCCGGGCATGGCCCGTGTGGCAAAGGTGGTCAACGATGTCAGGGCTGCCGTAGGTCCCGACAATGTGGCGCTGGTGGACGCCGGCGACATCATGCAGGGCAGCCTGCTCTCGAACCTTTTCAAGGGCGAGTCCACCATCGACGTCTACAACTTCATGGGGTACGATGCCGCCACGTTCGGCAACCACGAGTTTGACTGGGGCAAGACGGTGATAGGTGACCGCACGGCGCAGGCCGCGTTCCCCTTCGTCACCGCCAACATTGTCCAAAAGGATGCAGCGGATTGCGCCAGCGCCGGTTGGACGCCACCCGCCTTTGCAAACGTGCGACCCTGGTACACGATGACGGTCGGTGCGGCCGGAAGCCAGGCCGTTCTCGGCTTCATCGGCGTCACCACCCCGGAGACGCCGTTCATCACCATCGCCTCGGCCACCGATGGGCTCTGCTTCAAGGATCCAACCGCCTCCATCGTCCACTACTACGACGACATGAAGGCCGCCGGCGCCGAAGCCATCATCGTCCTCAGCCACCTGGGTTACACCGATGGCGGCTACGGCTATGGCTTCCCCGTCTATGGCGATCAGACGCTGGCCAAGAACCTGAACACTGCCGGCAAACCGGCCAACCTCATCATCGGCGGCCATAGCCACACCAATCTGACCGTAGCCACCATGGTCGGCAACACAGCGGTGGTGCAGGCGTACTATGCCGGTCGCAGGGTGGGTCGCGCCGACATCGGCGTCGACAAGAGCACCGGCGCCGTCAAGGTTGCTTGGCAGTCCCTTGTCGTTGACCCCAAGGGCGCCGAAGACCCCGACGTCAAAGCCCGGATCACTACGTGGTCCAGTGACCCCACGTACCAGAGCCAGATCAACCAGGTCATCGGTTTCACGGCAGTGACCATCACCCGTGAGTACTACGGCGATTCGTTGATGGGAGCTTTCGTCAACGATGCTATTTACGGCGACCTCAACACGGATGAAACCACCGCCAACGACGTCGACATGGTTTTTAACAATGCGGGCGGGCTGCGCGCTGACATACCCACAGGGGGCATGAATCCCTACACGTTGACCCACGGGGTGTTGTACAGCGTTCTGCCCTTCGGCAACGTGACCATCGCCGGCGACATGACCGGCGCCCAGATTCAGGAGCTGCTGAACCAGAGCGCCACCCTGTTCAAGGGTGCGCTGCAGGTCTCGGGCGTGCGTTACTCCTTCTACCGTTACGGCGATGCGCCTCCGGGGCAATGGTGGGCATGGGGCGCCTATGACATCGAGGTGAAGAACCGCGCGACCGGCGACTGGGAGCCGCTGCAGCTCAACAAAGTCTACCGCATCGCCACCAACGAGTTCCTGGCCCCAGCCGGGCAGGATGGCTACACGCCCTTCAAGTACATCAAGAATACATCGTACTGGGGTGACATGCTGGATGGAGTCGAACGCTGGGTGGCCAAGACCTACCCTGTCGGCGCCCCCTATGCCGGCGCATTGGACGGCCGCATCACCCGCGTCGGCAACAACACAGACGGTCCTGTCATCCCGGTGACCCTCCTGCACCACAACGACTCACACGGCAACCTGTACAAGGGCCGGTTCGTGGGCTACACCCAACTGGCGACCCTGATCAATCAGTGGCGGGCAAAGAACCCCTCGCGCACGCTGCTGCTGCAGGCCGGTGACCAGATCCAGGGCGACGCCATGATGTACTACTACAAGACAGCGCCCCAAGGCCACGGCGCCGACGGCACGCCCCTGCCGGCGGAGTTGCAGACCCATCCCATGATGGCTGTGATGAATGCCATGACTTATACGGCCTGGACGCTTGGTAACCACGAGTACAACTTCGGCAACGAGGTCTTCAAGAGCGTTCTGAAGCAGTCGACTGCCCCCGTGCTGCAGGCGAACCTCGAGGACGACGGTCGCTATGGCATCGCCGAGGTGCCCGTCCTGCCGTCCACGACGGTAACGCTGCCGGGCGGCGCTCAGGGCGACATCAAGGTGGCGATCCTGGGTATCGGCAACCACCGCGTGCCCAAATATGAGCTGCCCAGTAACATCGTCGGCCTGACCTTTACCGATCCTATCGACACCGCCAAAGCGTTGGCCCCAACGCTGAAGAGCGCCAATGACGTCGTCGTCGCTCTGACCCACATCGGCTTCACCACGAACCCGAAGAGCGTAGAGGTGGACACGAAGGTCGACACGAACCTGGCGGCAGAGACCACGGGGATCGACGCCATCATCGGCGGGCACAGCCACACCGACCCCACCAAACAGACGGATGCCTCAGGAGCGTATCTGTATCTGCCGGCGGTGGTGAGCAACCCGAACAACGTACCGGTGATCATCAACCAGGCCTACCGCTACAACAGCTACCTCGGCGTTGTGGCCCTGGGCCTGCTGCCCAAAGCAGAAGGCGGCTATGAGGTGGCTGCACGCGCCGGGACCTCCATTCCCGTTGTATTCAAGGACACACTGGAAGACCCGCGCATCAAGGCCATCGTCGACCCGTATGTCGCTGCTCTGACCGCCTACACGCAGACGGTCCTCGGTGCGACCAAAGTGCCCATCGACGCCACCCGCGCTTACACCCAGGAGACGAACGGCGCCAACTTGCAGGCTGACGCTTCGGTGTTCGAGCTGGCGAAAAACGGCATCACGGTGGACTTCCATCTTTCTGGCGCCATGACCAACCAGAAGGTGGCGACGGCAGCCACCCCAGCCAGCCCCGTATCGCTGGCGGTGCATGATATGTTCACGCTGATGCCGTACGAGAACTCGCTGGTCGTGCTGCAGATCAACGGTCCGCAGCTCAAGGCGATCCTGGAGCGGGGGTACCGCAACTACTACTACTACAAGTACGTTCCCGGTCACGGCGGCTACTCTCGCTATACGACCTGCATGCTCGACACCAACAAGGATGTGCAGATCACGTACCACGACGAGTATCCGGATCTGCCCGACGGCACCAACGTGCTGTCGCTGGCAGTCAACGGCCAACCCGTTGACTTCAAAGACGCCAACAAGTACTACACGGTGTCGACAGTCAACTACCTGGCGGCCGGCTCGTGCAACTTCAACGACGGCGGCGCCACCTTGTGGCCGCTGAACCAGATCGTGCACGATACGCAGTACTACGTCCGCGATGCCGTGATTGCCTATCTCAAGGCGCAAACGGAGCCGGTCGAGCCCATGATCGAGGGGCGCCTGCAGTTCAAGACCGGTCCGCTGGATCCGGTTGCCGTGACGCTGCCGCTTGTGGCCGACACGTGGGTCAACGGCGGCGCCAAGACGACCAACTTCAACGCCTACGCCGCCCTGATTGGTCGCACCACCGGCCTGGACAACGTCCTCCTGACCTTCGACCGCAGCCTGCTGCCCGCGGGCCTCGAGATCGTCGGCGCGCAGTTAGACGTGAACTTCACCGGTCAGTCGGGCCAGTTCGGCAAGAGCCTGGTGGCGTCCAACGTCAACTCCTTCAACCCGGCGACGGTCACCTACGCCACGGCGCCGTTGATCTACAACCCCGGCACGGCGCTGCCGGTGCCCAATGCCGCCGGACACGTGGTGTTCGACGTGACGTCACAGATCGCTGCCTGGGATGCGGCAGACAGCAAGGGCAGCCTTGCCCTCTCATCTGCCGGTCCCTGGGGTCGTGTGATCATAGACAGTCTGGAGACTTACCAGAGCCAGCCCGCCAAGCTCACAGTCCTCTACCGGCCGGACTAACTTCAATCGGGTGAGGTGCGGCGCCGCCGCATCTCACCCTACCTCCCTCTATGACCGAGGCCGGGGTGCATGCGCCCCGGCCCCGTCGCGTCCTGCGCACTGTCCTCGCGCGGATGTGGTGTCAGTGCCCCGGGGTCAGGGCGTGGCGACCACGCCCCTACGCGCCGCCCGCCTCCCGCTACCTCGTTTCTCGCCTCTCCATTACTGCCCGTGGATTTCTTGTGCTAGAATGTACAGGCCTCGCTGCAATCCACACTGCGGCGCGACGGCTGAAAGCAGATATCTGGTATGGTTGACACCACGAGCCGCGCCGGGCCTCGCCTGGACAAGCTGCAATGGAACATGGTGCACGTTGCGCGCACTGTGCCCCTTTTCCGTGGATTGGCGGAGGAGGAGTGGGCAGCGATCGCGCCCTTGCTGCATGGGCATTGCTTCCCCAAGGACGCCTATATCTTCTTCCAGGGTGACCCGCCAGACGCGCTCTATGTCATCTGGATGGGCCGCGTCAAGCTGGTGCGCCATACCGACAACGGCCGGGATGTAGTGTTGGAGGTGTTGGGGCCGGGGCAGCTCATCGGCGAAATGGCGGTGCTTGACACCCGTCCCTACTCCACCACGGCGCAAACCCTGGAGGATGTGGCCGTCGTGACCATCGCCCGTCGCGACTTCTACGACATGCTCGAGCGCTATCCGCGCGTGGCGATGGCGGTGATCACAGAGCTCAGTCGCCGGCTGCGCATGACCACCGAGATGGTGCGCAGCCTGGCCGTTGATCGCGTGGAACAGCGCATCGCCCGCACCTTGCTGCGTCTGTCAGAGTTGGCGGGCAAGCCCTACGACAATCGCGAAGCCGCCATGATCATCGACATTCCCCTGACGCGACAGGACATCGCCGAGATGACGGGGACCACCGTGGAAACCGCCATCCGCATCATGAGCCGTTTTCGCAAGCAGGGGCTGCTGTTGAGCGTGCGTGGACGGGTCGTCATCCTCTCCCCGGATGAATTGACAGAAGTCGCTCGCAACGGCTGATCGGGTCAGGGATGCTGCAGGTCAGTGCCCAGCTCGTAGACCGTATGGTGTCTGGCGCCAGCCAGGAGCTGCGGCTCCACGCTCCCGAACTGGCGGGGCAATTGCAGCCTGGGCAACCCGTGTTGGTGCGTACGGGCTGGGGATTGGATCCCTATCTGCGGCGAACTCTCTACCCTGTGTCGATTGCCACTGACTCGTGGACCGTGCGCCTGCCTGCCAGCGGTGATCGCGGTCACGCCTGGTTACGGCTGGCGCCGTTGGGCACGGAACTCGACTGCCTGGGCCCCGTGGGCGTGGGTTTCAAGCTGCGTTCCGGCGCCCGGCGGCTCCTTTGCCTGGGTGAAGGGGAGATGTGCTGGGCATTGCTGCCTTTGGTGGCTCTTGCCGATGCCGAAAGTATCGCCGTGACCCTGGCGGCGGAGGCGCCATCAGCCCGCTACACGATCCCGGCCCAGCGCCTGCCGCTGACCGCGGAGTATAACCTGACCACCGTCGACGGCAGTCGTGGCCGCAAGGGCCGCCTGGCGCCCCAGCTCCCTGATCTGCTGGCCTGGGCGGATGCTGTGGCTGCAGCCGGTTCGCTGGCCTTCTACCGGCAGTTGGCGGATGCCATTGGCGAGCGGCGCGTCGCCCTGTCGCGCGGGTTCGCACAGGTCCTCTATCCCGCCAGCTTTCTCTGTGGAACCGGCGCCTGTCTTGCCTGTGCCGCCGATGTGGCGGGCGGTCGCCGTCGCCTCTGTTTGCGCGGGCCGGTCTTTGACCTGTTGGATGTATTGGCATGAGCATCGAGCTGGCGCCCGCCAACAAGCGCGGCCTGCACCTCGAATCGCCGCTCATCGCAGGCAGTGGCGCCGTCGGCTACGGCGACACCTGGCCCCCCGGTCTGCGTCCGACGGAATTTGGCGCCGTCATCACTGCTCCCATCTCGATGCGTCCGCGCAAGGGCGCCGGCCAGCCCCGTCTGGCCGAGCTTCCGGCCGGGTTCCTGTTGGCGACGGGGGACCACAATCCCGGCTTTCGCGGGGTGGTGACCCGCCAGGCCAACGTCTGGCGGCGCCTGGGCGCTCCCGTCCTGCTCTGTCTCATCGGGGGGGACCCGGGCGACCGGGTCTGGATGGCGGCCCGCCTGGAGGAAGAAGAGACGGGGGTGGCCGGCATCGAGCTGCCGTTGCCCGAGGACGCCAATCTGGGTGAGGCCAGCGCCGCCATCTCGGCTGTACGCCACGCCACGACCCTGCCGCTGTTGGTGCGACTCCCGGCGACACGGGCGGCCTATCTGGCCGAAGCCTGCGTGGTGGCGGGTGCGGATGCCCTGGTCGTGGGCACGCCGCCGCCGGTTGTCTATCCGGCCGAGGACGGCGTCCTGCTGGAAGGGCCGCTCGCCGGACCCGCCGCTCTGCCCTTCACGCTGAGAGCGTTGCGGGCTGTGGCGGCCCTGGGCCTGGGTGTGCCCCTGGTGGCGGCTGGCGGCATCTATGACCTGGAGGATGTGGCCATGTGTCTCGATTTGGGCGCTGCCGCCGTGCAGATTCGCAGCCTGGTCTGGATCGACCCGGCGGCGGCAAGCCGCTTGGCTGCCGGTGTGCGCAGCTTGATGCCGGACTCTGACGACGAGGCGCTATGACACCCACGCTGTTGCGCTATGCCCTGCACGGTGTGCCGATCGAGTTCACTGCGACCGACCCGCGCATTGCCGGCCGCCTGCAGCGGCAGTGGGCGCCGTTCCCTGCCGGCCCCACGTCCATGGCGCCACCCATCCGCGTGCACCTGGCAGCAGTGGTGACCACGCCTCCAGCGCCGGATTTACCGCCTGTCTCGGAGGGCCCGGTCGTGGTCTACCACCGGCAGGGGTCGCAGGTTATTGCCTATTTCCGCCGGTGGGGGCGCTATGATATCGACCTGGAGGCGGGGACGGTGGATGGCCACATGACCGAGGCCTGCCTCTCCACCTATGGGGTGTTTGAGGACATGATCATCATCGCCCTGGCGCCTTTGTTGCGCCGGCGCGGCCTGTTTACGCTGCACGCCTTTGCGGCGGCGGTGGCGGGCCGGGCCGTGCTGCTGGTGGGTGACATCGGCGCCGGCAAGACCACCACCGGCATCAACCTGCTTTGCCACGGTTCTAAGCTGCTGGCCAACGACTCTCCTCTGCTGCGGGCCGGGCCGGAAGGCGGCGTCGAGATCTGCGCCTATCCCGGCCTGCTCAGCACCTATGCCGACGCCATTGGCTGGTTCGCCCCACTGCGCAATGTGTTGGACCGCGCCGAGCGGTTTGACGGCAGCGCCAAGCTCTCCTTCGCTGCCGATGACATCTGGCCGGACATCTGGCAGGCGGCGGCGACGCCGGGTGTGCTCCTGTTCCCGCAGGTAGCCACAAGGTTGGCCGCTTCGACCCTCAAGCTGCTGGCTCCCTTCGCCGCCCTGCAAAGGCTGGTGGGTCAGTCCATCGAAAACTGGGATGAGGCCACCATCCCCACCCACCTGCGCCTGCTGCGTTTGTTGGTCGACCAGGCTCCTGCCTACGAGCTGCACCTGGCGCCTGACCTTGACCACATTCCGGCCTTGATCCTGCAGACGCTGGCAGCGGAAGGCTGACAATGACGACCGAGACCTCTCCCGATGTGATTGTCAAGAGCGCTGAGACGCTGGAGCCGCGCCTCCGCGTCCTCATCCACAATGATGACGTGACGCCCTTCGACTTTGTCATCGCCGTCTTGCGCTCTGTGTTCAAGCTCTCCGCTGAGATCGCCGAGCACGTCGCCTGGACGGCGCACATGAAAGGGATCGCCCTGGTGACGGTGCTGCCGCGACCCGAGGCTGAGCGGCTGGTGGCCAGGGCCCACATGGCCGCCCGTCTGGAGGGGTTTCCCCTGGCCTTTTCCACCGAACCCGACGAGTGATCCCGTGAGCATGTTCACCCCCGAGGACCTGGCAGCCACCCTCCGCCAGCGCGGTCTTGCTGCCGAGTTGATCACGGACATCGGCGAGACGCCCACCGTGCCCGCCGCTGCCGCCGCCCTGGGCGTATCGACCGATCAGATCATCAAGACGCTGCTGTTTTTCATCGCCGGTGAGCCCTACGCCGTCATCACCAACGGCATGGCGCCGGTGCCCATGCGTCCGCTGGCCGACCTCTTCAAGGTGGGGAAACGCCAGATCAAGTTGGCGAAAGCGGACGAGGTGGTCGCCATCACCGGCTATCCCGCCGGCGGCGTGCCTCCGTTTGGGCATCGCACTCCTGTGCCGGTTCTCCTCGACCGCGCCGTGTTGGCCTGGGACGTGGTCTACGGTGGCGGTGGCGATGACCGCACCCTGTTGAAGCTAACTACAGCGGAGTTGCAGGCGGCTACCGGGGCGCAGGTAGTTGATTTGACATAAGTAGGGGCGATTCATGGGTAGGGGCGATTCATGGGTAGGGGCGATTCATGGGTAGGGGCGATTCATGGGTAG
>CAZHTZ010000044.1:0-6488 GCA_964535455.1 uncultured Caldilineales bacterium | reverse complement strand
GGGCGATTCATGAATCGCCCCTACTCCCCTACGAAGACCGTTCCGCCAGGCTGGGCGGTCCGTCTTCCAGCGGCCCCAGCCGCGCTTCCAGAAAGTGCTGGACGGAGGCCGGCAGTGGCACGGGATTGGGGTCTTTGGTGCGCGACAGGTAGGCAGTCAGCTCGGCTCCAAGAAGCAAGATAAAATTGGAGACATAGAGCCACAGCAGAAAGATGATGACCGCGGCGATGGAGCCGTAGATCAGGTTGTAGCGGGCGAGACCACTGGCGACATACCAGAGCAGGCCGTACGTGGCGACAAGCCAGCCGGTCGCCGCCACGATCGCTCCTACCAGAGTGTGGCGCAGGCGAGGTCGACGGCTGGGGACATAGCGATAGAGCAGGGTGAAGGTGATCGTCGCCATTAAGATGACAATGCCCTGGTTGCCCCACGTTTCCCAGAACAACGAGCCCTCGGACGCAAGCGGCAGATAGCTCATCACCAGACGACCGGCGGTGGCGATGAGCAGCGAGGCCAAAAGAAGAGCGCCGACCGCGATGGCCATGAGAACGCCCAAAGCCCGCCCCAGCCAGCTCGAACGCGAGTTTTTGGTCGTGAAGATACGGTTGACCGTACCCTGGAGGCCGTTGAAGAAGCTTGATGCGCCCCACAAAAGACTGATCACGCCAATGAGACCGATTGCCCCCTGGGCTTTCAGCGCCTCATCGATTACCTGGTCGAAAATGACGTCCCCTCCCGGCAAGAAGCTAGTGACCGAGTCCGTGATCTGTTGCACCAGGACGGGATCCTCAAGAAGGTAGCCGACGGCGGTGACGCTGAGCAGGAGCAGGGGGAAGATGGAGAACATGGCGTAAAACGCCAAAGCGGAGGCGCGTTCCGCAATCTCGTCGTCGAGTGTGTTCTGATACATGCAGCGAATGAAGTGGATGATGCCGCGCATGCTGAGAGTATAGCGACACGCCGGTTCTTTGACTAGGGGCGTCCCCCTCTGCTACAATCACTTTGACGCTGACATTCCACATCGGTGCGTGCCCCTATCGTCTAGTGGACCAGGATGTCAGCCTTTCAAGCTGAAGACACGGGTTCGAAACCCGTTGGGGGCGCCAAGACCCAAGAGATCCCCTCGCCGCCGCGCGAGGGGATCTCTTGTGTTCTGCGCGGTCTGGGTATTGCACGACCTCAAACACGACGGCCCCGCCCAGGTGCTGGCGGATGTGCGGGAACTCGTCGCCTTGCATCCTGACCAACCCGATTTGACTGGCCACTTGGCCTATCTGGAAAAACGGGTGCCGCACATGCAGTACTCCACTTTCCAGGCCGCTGGCTGGCCGATCGGGGACGGCGCCGTAGAGAGTGGCAACAAACGGGTGGTCGAAGCCCGCTTGAAGAGCAGCGGTATGCACTGGGCGCGGCCGCATGTCAACGCCATGTTGGGCTTGCGAAACATCGTTTGCAGCGACCGTTGGCGCCAGGACTGGCCCCAGATTTCCGCCACCTTGCGCCTGCAAGACCGCCAACGCCGTTCTCAGCGCCACCAACAGCGTTGTCGTACTGCCAGCCCTCCATCCCCGCCTGCACCGGCCTCAAGTTCTCGAACCATCACTGTCCCCAAACCAGTCACGCCCAAACACCGCCCAAACGAACAGCCATCGCCGCCGCTCACTCCCGGCCTGCCATGGCGCCCATCGCCAAACCACCCTTGGCGCTATATGCCCATTGGCCGTGCCCGTCGCAGGAAGGCCCCCACCTTGCCTGATGCAAAAACTTGAACCGCACCGGCGGGCCGGTAATCCATTGTAGGTTTACCATACCCGCGTTAAGATCGTGCGGCAGCGCTGCAAAGCGTTCGTCAAGCGCTGGTTAAGCTTCGCTAACAAAGGCGTAGCGGGGCACGCGGGCGCCACTCAGGTGCCGGACAATCGGCGCGCCTGCAAGGATGGGCCTCGGTGCAAGAACGTAGGAGTCTAAGCAAAGATGCCAGGGCTCACCAACCTTCCCCACAGCCCGGTGCATAGTCGTCTCGATCCTTCCCTTAAGAGACGTTGACACACCCATAACGTTCGCACAAAGACACCTTATCATTCGCTTCACACGCCCCTGCTATTCTGATCGAGGTTGCAAACGAGTCCGCCCTATCGGGCCGAAACGAGAGGCGCTGGCTGCGTCGCTTGACAGCAGGTGCAACGAGATTGCGGCGCTCTGCTGAGCCGCGTCAGGAATACCACTCCAAGAGCCGGTACGATTCCGCCTTCGATCACATCAGACCTTCGTATGGGTGTTAACTTAAGATGAGGTTCCTTCTAACCAACGACGATGGTGTCGCCGCGCCGGGCCTCTGGACCGCTGCGCGGGCCCTGGCCTGCATGGGCCAGGTTACGGTCGTAGCACCGGCAAAGAACTACAGCGGCTATGGCGCAGCCCTGCCCCCAGACCACTTCTTCTACTACTTCCCATACCGGCGCCCCGACGGCCATCCGGGCAACGTGACTGCGTATGGCCTGGCAGGCACCCCTGCGTCCTGCGCGCACGTCGGCTTGAGCGGGGTTTTGGGCGGCGGTCCATTCGACCTGGTCGTGAGCGGTATCAACCACGGGGCAAACCTGGGCCGCGACGTGTTCTATTCCGGCACGGTGGGCGCAGCCTTGACCGCACACATCCTCGGCGTCCCGGCCATCGCCGTGTCCCTCGATGCAGGCCCGGCCGGGGTGGCGCACTGGGACGCAGCTACCTGGGCAATCGGCGAGGTCGTGCGCCTGTCGCAGGAAAACGCGGAGCCAACGCCGGTCATCTTCAATGTCAACGTGCCCAATGTGCCTGTCTCGCGCCTTGCCGGCACGCTGATCACCTCCCCGGCAAACACTTCCTGTCTGACCAGATACCGCTTCAGCCACGACCCGCACGAGAAGAACACCCTCGCCGTCATCGCCCACGACGAGGGCGAACTTGCCCCGGAACCCTGGACCGATGTTTGGGCCGTCAAGCTGGGGTATGTCGCTATCACCCCTTTCCGCGCCGTTCCCGACTTGTTGTCCGTGGTCCCGTGGGGCGTCCCGTCCGAGGCCGTCGCGCTGCCGCTGCTCTCAGTGCCAGAGATGGCCGACTGACGCACCTTTCTTTCAAGGAGCTAGATCGCATGTCCCGTCCCAATCGTAGTTCGTTCCTGCTGGTCGCGCTTGTTTTTGCCCTGTTGGCCGGCCTTATCCCCGCCACCCTGCTAGCGCAAGATCCTGCGGGACTGCCGGGTCCTCAAGGGTCTTCCCCGGCGACCGCACCCGGCGTTACCAACAACATCTCGTTGGACTTCCTCGGCCGCTATGCAGGCATCGGCGCCGAGATCTCGGCTTACGATTCCAGCACGAGGCGCCTTTTCGTGACCGGACCGCAGCTCCAGATCCTGGACATCTCGAATCCGGTCACCCCCACCCTGGTCAGCACTGTCCCCATCGACGCGACCAGTGTGGCCGTGAGCCACGGCCTGGTGGCTGCGGCCGTGCCCGCGAATCCCACCCAAAACCCCGGCCAGGTGGTGTTTTTCACGCCCAACGGTGCCATACTGAACACTGTCACTGTCGGCGCGCTGCCCGACATGCTGGTTTTCACGTCCGACGGCAACAAGGTGCTGGTGGCCAACGAAGGAGAACCCGGCATCACGGTCGACCCCGAAGGTTCCGTCAGCGTCATCGACGTCTCATCAGGCGTGGCGTCCGCCACCGTTACCACGGCATCCTTCACAGCCTTCAACGACAAGCGCCAGGAGCTGGTGAACCGCGGCGTCCGCATCTTCCCGTCAGCCGCCAGCGTGGCGCAGGACCTGGAGCCTGAGTACATCGCCGTGTCGCCCGACGGCAAGACGGCTCGGGTGACGCTGCAAGAAGCAAATGCCGTGGCCATACTGGACATCGCATCGGCCACGATCACTCAGATCCTGCCCCTTGGTCTCAAGGATCACAGCCGCGGCCTACCCCGGCTGATGACCTACTCGTGGCAGAATCGGCCTGTGCTCGGTCAGGCGCCGTCTGCGTTGGCCGGTGTGGAAGATGCTGAGCTGGCGGCGCTGCCTGACGCCCCCGCCGGCGTGGAAATCACGCTCGGCGGTTTTTCGGGCCTCTTCTTCGAAGGCAAGACCCCCGCGGGCACGCTTAAGTTCATCACTCACACCGACCGCGGTCCTAACGGCGAACCTACAGACCTGCTCCCCTACATCCCAGGCAACGAGCGTCCCTTCCCGGTGCCGAAGTTCCAGCCGGAGCTCGTCCGCTTCGAGCTGAACCCGGCGACCGGCGTCTTCACCATCACCCAGCGCATTGGCCTGACGCAGCCGGATGGCGTGAAGATGACCGGCTTGCCCAACCTGCAGGCGGGCGCCCAAGGCACCGCCTACACCGACGAAGTTCCGATCGACTTGTTCGGCAACCAGCTTGCCAACCGGGCATGGGGCATCGACCCCGAAGGCGTTGTGGTAGCCCCAGATGGCACCTTCTGGATGGTCGAAGAGTACCGGCCCTCCATCCTCCACTTCGACGCCAGTGGCAAGCTCCTGGCCCGCTACATCCCGGAAGGCACCGCGGCTTCCGCCGGCGCGCCTGCCGGGGCGTTCGGGACTGAGGTACTCCCGGCAGTCTACGCTCAGCGCCGCGCCAACCGCGGCTTCGAAGGCATCGCCCTGGACGGCGGTAAACTTTACGCGTTCATCCAGAGCGCGCTTGACAACCCGGACACCGCCAGCGACTCCACCTCCAAATCGTCCCGCACGCTGCGCATCGTCGAGTTTGACACGGCCAGCCAGACTGTCACGGCCGAATACCTCTACAACCTGCGCGATATCAGCGGCGCCGGCAGCGCCCGGACCGACAAGATCGGCGATGCGACGGCGCTAGGCAGCGGCCGCTTCCTCGTCGTCGAGCGCGACGATCGCCTCGGCGCCGATGCTAACAAACTCATTCACGAAATCGACCTGAAGGGCGCCACCGACGTCCACAACCCGGCCAACCTCGGCGGTGTGCCTGCGGGTAAGACGTTGGAGCAGCTCTCAGAAGCGGAGTTAGCCGCAGCCGCCATCAAGCCGGTCAGCAAACGACTGGTGACCAACCTGGCGGCGCTCGGCTATACCGGCGTGTCGAAAGCCGAGGGCCTGACCGTGGTGGACGGCGCAACGCTGGCCGTCATCAACGACAACGACTTTGGCATCCAGGCTGAGCCCATCGCAGGCGACGGCACGCTGCCCATGAGTCCAAACCCTGAGCCGGTGCTGTTGGGCCTGGTCAAGTTCGACATTCCCGCCGGGCTCGACGCCGGCGACAAGGACGGCGAAGGCGACGCCAAGAAGATCGATATCCACAACTGGCCCGTCTTCGGCATGTACATGCCCGACGGCATCGCCTCTTTCACAACCGGCGGCCAGGCTTTCTATGTCACGGCCAACGAAGGTGATACCCGAAGTGAGACCGCCCGGGTTGCTTCACTGACCCTCGACTCCAGTGCGTTCCCCAACGCCGCTGAGCTGAAAGGAAACGCGGCGCTGGGCCGGCTCAACGTCTCATCGATCGATGGTGATCTGAACGGCGACGGCGCCTACGACCGGCTTTACGCCTACGGCGCCCGTTCCTTCTCCATCTGGGACACAGTCGGCAACCAGGTATTCGACAGCGGCGACGCGTTCGAGCAGATCACCGCGACGCAGACGCCGGCGCTGTTCAACGCCAACGACGGCAGCCCGGCCAAGTGGGATGAACGCTCCGATGACAAGGGGCCTGAACCTGAGGGCGCCACAATCGGCACGATCGCCGGCCGGCCTTACGCCTTCATCGGCCTCGAGCGCGCTGGCGGTGGGGTGATGGTCTACGACATCGGCGACCCGCGCAAGCCGCTGTTCGGGGGCTACTTCCGCACAGACGGCGATATCTCGCCCGAGGGCCTCACCTTCATCTCTGCTGCCGACAGCCCGACTGGTGTGCCTCTGCTGGTCGTTACCAACGAGCTCAGCAACACGACGGCTATCTTTGAGATTGAAGCCCAGACCAGGCTGTTTCTCCCGACCATCATGCGTTGATCGCAGTCTTGCCGTTCAGGACCGGCCCGGCGTCCGGGAAAAGGGCGCCAGGCCGGTCGCATGACGCATCGCACATGCATGAAAGGGAAGTCCGTCAGTATCGTCACCGCCAGGCTGCTGACCGAGAAGGCCAATGCGAAGATCGCCATTCCTCGACGACGCTCAGGTCACACGCTGAGGACGATGCCACGTGAAAGACAAGACACGCAGTAGAAGACGGCGTACACCCGTGGAGCAGGAGCCGGACTTGTTGGCGAAACTGAAGAGGGTCTATGGCAGCCAGACAGTGGACGTCGACCTCTTCGGTCGCCGGCAGGCGCTGTCATCGGAGATCGAACGCCTCCTCGAGCACTATGCCGACTCGATGAAAGTTACCAAACCCCGCTAGTACATGCGGGCCTAAACAGGCCAATGGTATAATGGCAGCATCTTGAGTCGA
>CAZHTZ010000043.1:21554-22732 GCA_964535455.1 uncultured Caldilineales bacterium | reverse complement strand
GCAATCGCCCGTTTGCGGCGACTCAAGCTGCTCTCGTTTTACCGGAAACTAAAGTTATATGGTCTTTATGCAGAAGGCCTTTGGCGCCGCCCTGACCGTGCTGGAGGAGGTACAACTCAAAACCTCTCCGACAGACTTTGCTTGGCGACGGGTGCTGCTGCTGGGGGAGGCCTACGTTCGCCTGTTGACGCCGCAGCGCGCCCGCGAGGCCGAAGAGCAGGAGCGGGCGCAACGTGTGATGGCCACCTTCCCCGGCGCCCTGACCGCAGCCATGCAGCATTCCAGCCTGCCAGCCCGCCAGCGCCTGGAAGCGGGCATCCTGCTGGCCGACCTGGACCTCGACCCACCCGGCCTGGACGACTTCGTTCCGGTTGGGGACGGCAGCTTCGCCATCGGCCGCTATCCCGTGACCAACAGGCAGTACCGGCGCTTCATCGATGCTGGCGGCTACGCGCCGGAGAACGAGGACAAATGGTGGAGCCAGGAGGGACGAGATTGGAAACGCAAAACGGGACAGAGTGAGCCGTACTACTGGGACAACACCCGTTTCAATCGCCCTACACAGCCGGTTGTCACCGTGACCTGGTATGAGGCCAACGCCTACTGCGCCTGGCTCACATCTGTATTGCAAAGCGTGGGACAGCAGGTGGAAGCCCGCCTGCCGACCGCCGCCGAATGGCAGCAGGCGGCGGGACCAGACCGCTACCCCTGGGGTGAGCGGTTCGACGCCGCCAACGCTAACACGGAGGAGAGCAACCTGAACCAGACAACGCCTGTGCACATGTACCCTGCCGGCGCGAGCCCAACGGGCGTCTGGGACCTGGCCGGGAACGTTTGGGAATGGACGAGCACGGACGACGGAGACAGTAAAAACCCCTTCTACTACATATGCGGAGGAAGCTGGTACGAAGGCAAAGAGCATGTTGGTTCGGCTGCTCGTTACAGCCACGCCCCGTACTTCAGGCTCGACCCCAGCGGGTTTCGGGTGGTAGTCGTCCCCTTCTCTCGTTAGTCCTGGGCCAGACCTCCGGGAGGCGCTGGAGAAAACCTTCCACATAGGCAATGCCTTCTCGCGCCTCCCGGAGGTCATGTTACGCGAGACCTCCGGGAGGCGCTGGCGAAGACCTTCCACATAGGCAATGCCTTCTCGCGCCTCCCGGAGGTCATGTTACGCGAGA
>CAZHTZ010000043.1:0-21454 GCA_964535455.1 uncultured Caldilineales bacterium | reverse complement strand
GCTGGCGAAGACCTTCCACATGGACAATGCCTTCTCGCGCCTCCCGGAGGTCATGTTACGCGAGACCTCCGGGAGGCGCTGGCGAAGACCTTCCACATGGACAATGCCTTCTCGCGCCTCCCGGAGGTCATGGGTGCGTGCCCATCGCTCTACGCCTAAGCAATCACCGGCAGGTACGTCTTGTCCCAGGCCCCGGTGTAGCGCACGACCTGGCCGCCAAACCCGCGCTTGAAGCGCCAGACGCCCCACAGGCCCACGGGCGGGTCCGGGATCGGGGCCTCCTGGTCAGCCCCTACCTCGTCGGGGACGCCCCAGAGGTCATAGGCCGCGCAGCCGCGTTCCTTTGCCCAACGCATCGTCTCCCACTGCAGGAGATGATTGGGCATCAGATTGCGGTCGTCGTTGCTGGAGGCGCCGTAGAGATAGTAGGCCTTGCCCGCCAGATGGGCCACCATCAATCCGGACAGGGCCTGGCCTTCATACTCGGCCAGGAGCAAGGCAGCCTGCCCGCCTGGTGTGAACAGCTCCCAAAACCGGCGATAGTAGGCGGGTTCGTGTACGCCGAACTCGTTGCGCGCACCCGTGACCTGTATCAGCCGGCTGAAGGCGTCCAGGTCGGCCGCCTCACCCACGCGCACCGACACACCTTTACGGGCGGCCAGCCGCACGTTGTAGCGCCATTTCTGCTTCATGCCCGCCAGAATCGTGTCCTCGTCCGGTTTCAGGTCGATCCAGACGGTGGTTTGGGGCTGAACCGTGCGCTTGCTGGGGTGCAGACCCAGACCGCTGAGTTTCGGCGCCAGATCGGGATGGTCCGGCGCCTCCGGCTCGATCTTGAGCAGCAGGGCGCGGCGCCGCTGGCAGAAACGCCATAACCCGTCCAGCAATTGCTGCGCCAGCGCCTTGTTGCCCCAGTCAACGAGCGGTCCTTTCGGCACGTAGGCAAGGCGCCAGGGAAGAAAGCCCAACCGCGGCAGGCGGTGAAAGAGCACTTGGGCGCCCGCGACCAAGCGGTCCTGCTCGAACAGACCCAGGCGTGCATCTTCCCAACCGTACTCTGATTTCAGTTTGCCCCAGGCCCGCAACTGCAAGGGGTGCGCAGCCGCATGACCGGCCACAAATGCATCCCACGCGCCTTCATCCCAGCCCGGCTCGCGGCTGTTGGCAACGCGAATCGTCAACGTTCTTGGGTCCTACCGGCCCTCGTGGACGCCATCGTCGGCCAGGCGCTTGGTCAGCCCCCGCAGTTCCGAAGGGTCTTCGCCACAGGTGGCCAGGAAGGCGACAACCTCTGGCGGCGTGTGGTCGGCGACACCGGCCGTAGCGCCGCCCGGACAGTTGAAATGGACCAGAGACTGTCCTCGCTCGTGCGAAGCCGCCCATTTGTAGACGATGGCCACGATCACCGGCAGCGCCCCAGGCTCGCAGGTGACTTCGGTGCCCAGGGCGCCCTCCTCCGTGAAGAAAGCATCGGTGTCGGGCGCCTCCATCAGGAGCGATTCCAGCTCGTAGTGCTGGTCGGGACTTAGATGGGGGGCGGTAACGGCGAAGACGGGCATGAGCGACCCTTAGAAGCTGCCAAACCCGACTTGCGGGCCACGCTCAAACGAGTGTCCGAAGGCATAGATGAGCGGCTGGAACTTCTCCAGGTCGATCCCGTTGCGGCCATCAGACCACTCCGGCGCCACCTCCATCGCCAGCATACGGGCGATCCAGAGGTTCACGTCATCAAACGACTGCGACCCCTCCACCTGGCACTCGATGTTGAGAGGGCATTGGGCCACCAGCGGGGCTTTCACGTAACGCGCCGGCAGCGGCGTTAGCCCGCACAAGGCCATTTTGTCGACCTTACTGCCCGAGTGGGTGCCGCACTGCAGGGCCACGCTGCGCATCTCTGACGTCAACACGTTGACGACAAACTCCCTTTGCTCGGCGATCAGGTCGTTGGTGAGGTTGTCCTTGAGGACGGCGATGACCAGCCGGGGGGTTTGCCCCGGCAAAGGCGTCATCGAAGCATTGGTCGACACATTCACGCGTCCGCCTTTACCCAGCACTGTCACCAAAGCCAGCGGCATGCCATAGTGCAAGTATTCGCCGAAGCTTCCAAGGTCTACGAGAGTGCGCATGCGGGTCTCCTACATGTGAATCACGTGGCTGAATGGAATCGACCGGGACGTGAGACTGACAATGGTTCAAGCCTAGCACAGTACGACAGGCAAGCGCCATGATCGAGATCAGTGATAATTGGTAAGTGTGGTTCCCGTCCCATCCAAGGTGCAGTCACTCCGCACAAGGGACGCACCGTTTGCGACGATCTGGTGTTCTATCCGGTTGAACCTGACCACAGCCAAGCCAGTGCATCCATCGCTTTTGCTTGCGGTTGCAGCGAGCGGAAGGACGATGTTCAAGGCGTCAAGTGTACTTCAATTGAGGAGGATAACACATTTATGCCTAATACACGCGTTGTGGTGACGGGCATCGGCGGCGTCACCTCGGTCGGCAACGACATGGAGCAGATCTGGTCCAACGTCGTTGCCGGGCGGCCCCATGTCACCCCTATCACCCGCTTCGATGTCTCAGAACGGCGCACGCAGTTCGCCGCCCAGATCGAGGGACTGGACGTTGGCGCCTTCGTGGACGAGCGCATCCAACGCCGCCTGGGCGCCTACGTCACCTATGCGATGGTGGGAGCGTCCCAGGCCTGGAAAGATGCAGGGCTTGACGCTAACCAGGTCGATCCACGACGGGCGGGGGTCATCATCGGCTCGGCCATCGGCGGGGTGAACGCGCTGCTGAACCAATACGACGTCATGCGCGATGAAGGCGCCCGCCGTGTCAGCCCCTTCGCCATCCCCTCGATCCTGATCGACACGGCCCCCGGACAAATCGCCATCGAGTACGGTCTCCGCGGACCGAATCTGGGCATCGTCGGCGCCTGCGCCTCGGGCAACTACGGCATCGGCGAGGCCTACCATGCGATCCTGCGAGGAGACGCCGACCTCGTCATCAGCGGCGGCGTCGAAGACGCCATCCACCCCTTCACACTCGCCGGCTTCGAGCGGGCGCGGGCCATGTCGGGGCGCAACAGCGACCCCAACGGCGCCTCGCGACCCTTCGATGCCGAGCGCGACGGCTTTGTGATGGGTGAGGGTGCTGCCATGCTTATTCTGGAGCGTCTGGAGCATGCGCAAGCACGAGGCGCCCGCATTTATGGTGAGATCCTGGGTTACAGCGCCACCGCCGACGCCTACCACCTGACGGCCCCGCACGAGCAGGGCCTGGGTGCGGTCGAGGCCATGCGCAACGCCTTGCAGCGTGCAGGGTTGGATGCGGATGACATCGACTACATCAATGCGCACGGCACCAGCACGCAACTGAACGATGCTGCCGAGACACGGGCCATCAAAGAGGTCTTTGGCGAGCGTGCCTATAGCTTACCTGTTAGCTCCACGAAGTCGGTGACGGGTCATTTGTTAGGCGCGGCGGGTGCAATCGAGACGATCTTCTGCTTCCTGGCCATGCGTGACGGCATCGTGCCGCCAACGATCAACTATGAACACCCCGACCCGGCCTGCGACCTGGATTTCGTGCCCAACCAGGCCCGGTCCCACAAGGTGCGCTACGCCGTCAACAACTCCTTCGGCTTTGGCGGGCACAACAGCAGCCTCGTCTTGGGAGCGATGAGCAATGGCCGGTAGCAACGGGCTTCATTCCATCGGCCGCCGCTATGCCCACATCACTGGCTGGGGCAAGGCGCTGCCGGACCGGATCGTCACCAACCAGGAGCTGGAGCAGATCGTCGACACCACCGACGAGTGGATCAGGTCGCGCACCGGCATCCAGCAGCGCCATATCGCCGTCGACCCGCGTGAGACCACCGTCACACTGGGGACTCGGGCTGCCATGGCGGCGTTGGACGTCGCCGACTTTCCAGTCAGCAAACTTGATCTGATCATCTGCGCCACCTCGTCGCCAGCGCACATCTTCCCCTCTACAGGCTCGCTCATCCAGGACGCCCTGGGAGCGGTGCGGGCCGGGGCCTTCGATCTCAGCGCCGCCTGTTCCGGTTTCGTCTACGCCATCAGTATTGCCAACAGCATGATCGTGGCAGGCCAGGCCGAGAGCGTCCTGATCATCGGCACCGAGGTGCTATCGCGGCTCATTGACTGGTCAGACCGCAATACTTGCGTGCTCTTTGGAGATGGCGCCGGCGCGGTGCTGTTGCAGGCAAGCCCGGTGCCGGGCGGCGTCTTGTCGACGGTGTTGGGCAGCGACGGGTCAGGCGGTGACCTCCTGGCAGTGCCAGCGGGTGGCAGCTCCATCCCTGCAACGCTTGAGACCGTGGCGTCGGGCCAGCATTTCATCAAAATGGACGGCAAGGCGGTGTTCCGTTTCGCCACTCGGATCATGGCCGAGGCCACCCGCGAAGCATTGGACAAGGCCGGCATGGGCATCGGCGACGTCGATCTGGTGATTCCCCACCAGGCCAACGAACGCATCATTCGCTCTTCGATGAAACAGCTCGACCTGCCCGACGACAAGGTGTTCATCAACCTTTACAACTACGGCAACACCTCGACGGCCTCGATCCCGATCGCTCTATGCGAGGCCATCGAGCAGGGCCGGCTCCACCCCAACGACAACCTGGTCATGGTTGGCTTCGGCGCCGGTCTCACCTGGGCGGCAACGACAGTGAAATGGGCCGTGCCCGGCGCTCGAGAGGTGCCGCGCTGGCGCTACAGCCAGCGGCAGGCCACCTATAGCCTGGCGCGTGTTCGTTCCCGGTTGCTGCGCTACAGTCGCCAGGTGGAAAACAGCCTGCTGTCGGAGGAAGGAGACACTGTGGGCGACGTCCTGGCGCAACGCATCGAAGGCTGGCGCAAGACACGCGAGGAATAGGTTAGGACCGCTAGTTGTCTGCTCTGCGGCTTGGTTTTGGTGATCCGGCTACCCGTGGAGTACGATGGGATCGTTGTGAGTAACGTCCTGTTGTCTCCACCCAGTCGTGCGCAAGAGACGCTTGTTTACGAACGACCCTCGGTAACAGTCGACCTTGTCCTGTTCACGTTCACCGAGAGTGAGCTGCGCGTCCTCCTGATCAAGCGCAAGAACTGGCCTTATGCCGATTCCTGGGCCTTGCCGGGCGGTTTCGTGGGCATCGACGAGCGCATCGAGGATGCGGCCGAGCGTGAGTTGCGTGAGGAGACGGCCGTCGAAGGCGTCTACCTGGAGCAGTTATATACCTTCGGGGAGCCCAGCCGTGATCCCAGGGGACGCGTCGTCACCGTGGCGTATTTTGCCATTGTAGGCGCCGATGTGAGACAACAGACGCATCACGGCGAGGAAGCGAGCGACGCCGGTTGGTTCAGCGTTTATGACCTGCCCAAGCTGGCGTTCGACCATTCACGCATCATCCACTATGCTTTGCAGCGCCTGCGCTACAAGCTTGAATACACTGCCCTGGGTTTCTTCCTGCTGCCCGAAGAGTTCACGTTGAGCGAACTGCAGCAAGTGTATGAAGTGGTGCTGCAGGAACACCTTGACAAACGCAACTTCCGGCGCAAGATCCTCAGTCAGGGCATCCTGGAGTACACCGCAAAGCTGCGCTACGGCGATCATCGTCCGGCCAGGCTCTACCGCTTTGCCGCATCCGCCATCGAGCTCGAAAGCGTCCGGCGGCGCTTTCCCTAAGCTGCCGCTGGGGTTGGCGAAATCGGCGGGTGGGGCAGAAAGACGGGCTGCGTGGACATTGCCTGCAAAAGTGACGAGAAACCTGACTTTGCTTATAGACAACAGCGGCGAAAGGTGCCATCATTGAGGTGTCAAGCCTTTCCACTGTGGCGATGGCGCCACGGCCTTCTCGGATTCTTTTCATGGCTGCAAGGAGAAGAGGCATGTACAAGCACATTCTGGTGCCGTTGGATGGCTCGGAGCTGGCGGAACGGGCGTTGGTCGAAGCAAAACGCCTGGCGCACGAGGGCAGCCAGATCACTCTGTTCCAGGTGATTCGGTTGCCGCTTCCTATTGTCTCACCCGACATCGGCATGAACATGCCGGTCGTCGACATAGAGGATATGTATGGAGAAGCCAGGGCGTACCTGGAGCGCCTGGCGGCGCAGTTGGTGCAGGAAGGCTTCACAGCCGACGCCGCGGTCGTCGACTCGGACCATGTGGCCGATGCCATCGTGAGCTACGCGACCAAGCATCAAATTGATCTCATCATCAAGACAACGCACGGTCGCGGCGGTTTGAGCCGGCTCGTTTTCGGCAGCGTGGCGGAAGGCGTCCTGCGCCACGCCCGCTGCCCCATTCTCCTCATCCGCACGGCGGCGGCGCCATCCTGACCCCCAAAGGAGAGAACGCAATGTACCGGAATATTCTTGTGCCACTCGATGGTTCACCCCTTGCCGAACAGGCCTTGCGGCAGCTTGAACACCTCGCCGCCCCTGAGGCGCTTGTCACATTGATTCAGATCGTGCGCCTGCCCATGCCCGTGGTGGCGCCAGAGATGTCGGTGCCCATCTCCACTGGAAACCTCGAGGAGGTGGCCCGCGAAGCCGCGCATTATCTCCAAGGGAAGGCAACCGGGCTAGAGTCGCTCAACGTGAGCGTCAAAACGGAAGTCATCGAGGGCGACGACATTGCTCTCACCATCGCCGGCTATGCCACCAAGCACAAGTGCGATCTGATTGCCATGTCGACACATGGCCGCGGGGGTGTGAGCAGGGTGCTCTTCGGCAGCGTCGCCGAGGATGTGGTGCGTCATGTGCCCTGCCCGGTGCTCATCGTACGCCCCATCTAATACGACAGCCGCATTTGTCATTCTGAGGAACGGAGCGACGAAGAATCTCGCATTGCGGTGCGACAGACCCGGAGATTCTTCGCTCTCTGCGGTCGCTCAGAATGACATTTCACTGCCTTCAGAATGACATTTCATTTCCGGTCAAACCCCGAACCAGCGGTCGAGGGCGGGCCAATACAGCCGGGCGAAGGCGCGGTAAAGACGGGCGCGTACCTCGGGACGCAGCCGCTGGCGATACAGGCCAAGCAGGGGCGCCCACTGGGTGAGCCAGCGCCATAGGAAAGCGGCGTCGAGCTGGCGACGGAATCGATCAGCGTCAACCGCCCGGCCGCGCCGCGCCAACGCCTGCGTGTAGTGGTCGACCATGTTCTCCAGCGACAGGGGAGAGCTGGCTTCCGGATAGGCCCAGGGATGCAGGAACGTCACCAGGTCGAGGACCGGCGGACCGGCGGCCACAAGCTGCCAGTCATACCACAGGCGCTGCCGTCCATCCTGGCTGACGGCGATGTTCTGGAAACCGGCGTCGCCGTGAAGCAGGGTAATGGGGCCGTCATTCAGTGTCGCCAGAAGGGGCTTGGGGTTTGAGGCCAGACTGTGAAGACGACCGAGGCGTTCCGCAGTCAGATGCTCGTCGTACGCCAGGCCGGCCATGAGCACCTCCAGGCCGGCCAGACCATCGTGCAGCAGGGCAGAAGCGTCGGTCCCGACCGGCCGGGCGAGCCAGGGCCAGGCCTCCAACTCGGAGGACGCGTCCCAGAAGGCGAGATGAAGTCGCGCCAGATCGGTGAGGGCATTGCTTATGTCCGGTTCATCCCAGTTCGCCAACCAGTGTGAGGTGTATTTGACGGGTGGGAACGGCAGAAACCAGAGGTCGCCCGTCGCTACATCGAAGGCGATAACGGTCGGCAGGTCGAGGGGGACCTTCCCGGGTAGGTGCGCGTAGGCAAGGGCCTCACGCTGCGGCGCGCCGGCCAGGAAAGCGCCTGTCACCACCGCCCCCCGCTTGTAGACGAGCGCCAGCGCCGACTGGACGCCCGCACGGCGCAGGCTGAGCCACCAGTACTCCAGGGTGCTGCCCGACAACCCCCCTTGGAACGGCTGGCGCTGCACAGAGATGATGCTGGCGTTCGCAGCCGCAAGATAGCGCCGCATCCCCCATAGAAGGGCGGGCGGAACCTCAGCCGCCATCGTCCATGTCACCTCCCAGCTGCTCATAGAGGTCGATCTGCTCCTCCAGCGGCACCATGTTGACGAACACCACGCGTTCGACCTCGATACGGCCGTTGGCATCGCGAGGATGATAGCCAATGATGAGGGCGCGCGTGCGGCGGCCGCCGATCTCGATGTGGTCGATTTGGCTGCGGTCGAACCGGTGCACCCTACGCAGGGGAACGCGGTAGACCAGGGTGTTTCCGTCGAAGTCAGCGCGGGCAAAGGCGCCGAGCACCAAAAACACGGTGACGACCACCATACCCCCGGCAAAAACGTAGAGAAGCGTGTTGGGTCGCCGCACCACCTCGCTCGCCAGCAACCCGGTGGCAACAACAAAGGCAACAGCGGCAAGCCGGAAGAACGCCGTGGGGGTATACCGTCTATTTGCCATAGCTGTAGCCGCTCAAGGCCAGCTCCTCAAAGCCCAAATGCTGCATCAGCCCCTGGGCGGCTTCATCCTCATGGTTGATGTCCACCACCAGGCGACGGGCGCCTCGTGTCGCCAGCTCGTTCAGGCAGCGCAGTAGCAACCAGCTCCCGACGCCGAGATGGCGATACTCGACGGTGACGGACAGACGGTGGAGTGAGGCGGTTGGGACGCCCGTGCCCTGCGAGACAACCGGCAGGAAGCGGCATTCCAGCCCGGCGACCGACTCAGCGCGGTTGGTCACCGCCAACTGGAAGCCAGCCGGTTCCGACTCCTCAAGCTTGAGTACCAGGCGGGGCACCTTGGGGTGCTGCTCAGGCAAGTGGCCCGTCAACGTTCGCTCATACAGCAGCCAGCGCTGGCTGAACTTGTAGCCGGCCGCCCCCAGGGCGGTCATGACGTCCATGTGGCTGCCGTCCAACACGCCCCTGCCGGCCAGACAACACGGGTAGCCGGTCCGGATGTCAAAAGCCACCACCCGTTCGACGGATTGAGCGCGGAAGTAGGCGTCGGCGGCCGCAAGCAAGCTCGTGGCCGTCTCAGCCGGCGCCCGCGGTAGGACAAAGAGCGAGCGCAAGAACCCACGCCGCCGATCGGGATCGTCTGTGGCCAGCCGTCCGAACGTACAGTGGGCGAAACCAACCGTGTGTTCGCCCTGGCGAGCGACCAACCAACCTTCCGGAGAGACGGCCAACACCGCATCAGGAGCGGCATCGTTCAGCAGCACGAGATCGCGAAAACTCTGCGGATCCACGGTCCAGCGATAGGGCAGGACGCTGGTCGCCTGGTTGAACAACTCGGTGACGGCCGGCAAGTCGCGATGGCGCAGGGGGGTGACTTCGATCATGCGGGGGTCCAAAAGCTCTGATAGGCGGCGTAGAGCATGAGCACGCCCACGCCGATGAGCAGCAATGAGGAGAAGCGGATGAGCCGGCTGTGCCAATGGGCAGGTAACCCTTGCGCCCGGCTGAACAGGAAGGCCAGCACGATCTTGCTGCCGATCAACATGACATAGAAACCGGCAATGAACACAATCGCATCGGCAGGACTTGTTCGCCACGCCCGGATCACGATTGGCGCCCCCAATGTGGCCCAGAAGATATAGGGATGCGGGCTCAGGAAGTTGACGAGGGCGCCGTGGAAGACATCCTGGCGGGCCGTGGCGACTTCGGTGCTGTCAAGCGTGGCGCCGCGGCGACGGAAGCCGTCGATGCCGAGCCAGAGGACGAAAAGCCCGCCCACGACCAGCAATACATCCAGGGCGCGATCGGGGAGGCGGCCGACGAGCAACAGCGCCAGCAGCACAATGGGCAGATCGGTCAACAGGGGAGCGAAGGCCACGCGCGCGCCGCTGGCAAACCCGCCTTTGAGACTGCGCTGCATGACCAGGGCCAGCAGCGGCCCTGGCGACACACCGGCGCTCAGACCCAGTGAAAGACCAACCAGTGCGTAGGTCATGCGTCCCTTTTGGTCGCGGTCGCACGCAAACGCATGACATGAAAGAGTAGAATGGACCCGGCCACAGCGGCGTTGAGGGAATCGATATGACCCGCCATCGGCAGTTCCAGGAGCCAGTCACATGTCTCCGTCACCAACCGGCCCAACCCTAAGCCCTCGGAACCAACCACAATGCCCAGAGGTCCGCGCAGATCCACGGCGTCGTAGAGATGGGCCGTGGGATGCGCTTCCAGACCGGCAATCCAAAGACCCTCCTCTTTGAGATGCTTCAGGGTCGACACCAGATTGGTCTCCTCGCAAACCAGCAGATGCTCCACCGCGCCCGCCGAAGCACTCACCACGGCCGGGGTGACGCCGGCAGAACGGTGGCGGGGGATGACGATGCCGTGCACGCCGCAGGCGTCGGCCGTGCGCAGCAGCGTGCCCAGGTTCTGCGGGTCCTGCACCCGGTCGAGCAGCAGCAATAGAGGATCTTCCTGACGCTGTCGGGCCAGCGCCAGCACCGTGTCTACTGAAGCATAAGGGTAGGGATCGACAGCCAGGGCCACACCCTGGTGGTTGGCGCCAGCCAGCCAGGCGTCCAGCCGATCGCGTTCGATGGACTCGACCGCCGCACCTGCTTCCTCCGCCAGACGTATGCTCTCTTGCAGCACGTCGGTCGTTTGCATGCCCTGCGCCAGGTAAAGGGCGTGTACTTTGCGCCGCCGTGCCCGTAGCACCTCGCGCACCGGCTGCCGTCCGTAGACGAGTTCTTGCCTGGGTTTGGTCAGGCCAGGCTGATCGCGCCGGATCCTACCCGCCTCACTGGAACGGCCGCGGGGCGCGTGCGAGCCGGCCATTACTCGCCGTCCCGTCTCACTGTTCCCACCGCCAGGTCGTGCCATCGCGAGTGTCTTCGAGCACAACCCCCTGGGCAAGCAGACGGTCGCGCACGACGTCCGCCAGCGCCCACTGCTTGATCTTCCGCAGCTCGCCCCGGAGCTCGACCAGCAGCTCGATAAAGGGCGTAGCGTCGGAGGCAGCGCGCACCTCCTCTTCCAGCGTCAGACCAAAGACACCCGCCAACTCGGCCAGTGTGGCCTGAGCCTGGACGAAGGGTTCGCCGCCTACCCCGGCATCGCGGGCCGTGTTGATAGCCTTGACCAACTCATAAAGGTGGCTCAGGGCGCCAGCCGTATTGAAGTCGTCATCCATCGACGCCTCGAATCGCTCACGAGCGCTCACGGCGGCTTCGCTCACGGCCTCGACGTCGGCGCCCGTGACGACGACGCTTGGCGGTCGCAGAGCGCTGCGCAGCCGGTCGAGGCCACGTTCGGCCTGCTCGACCACCTCGTCGTCGAACACGATGGGCTTGCGGTAGTGGGACCCCAGCACCAGCAGGCGAAAGGCCCCGGCGCTGTGGCTGCTCAAGAAATCGTCGATGCTGATGATGTTGCCCAGCGACTTGGACATCTTCTCGCCCCGCAACTGCAACATGCCGTTGTGCAGCCAATAGGTGGCAAGCGGGGCGCCGTTGCAGCTCTCGCTCTGGGCGATCTCGTTCTCATGGTGCGGGAAGATCAGGTCGTTGCCGCCGCCGTGGATGTCGATGGTGGGACCTAGGTGCCGCCGCACCATGGCCGAGCACTCGATGTGCCAGCCGGGGCGACCCATTCCCCACGGGCTGAGCCAGGCAGGCTCGTCCGGGACTTTGCGCGCTTTCCACAGGGCAAAATCGGACGCGTCCTCCTTCAGCTCGTCGCCGAAGCGCTGCCGTGCACTACTCACCGCCTGTTCGATCTTGCGACGGCTTAGCTTGCCGTAGTCTTCATCGCTGCGGACGCGGAAGTAGACGTCGCCCTCCGACTCGTAGGCATAGCCCTGATCGATCAGCCCCTGCACCATGTCGACGATCTCGGCGATGGTGCCGGAGACGCGTGGGGTCACCGTGGGAGGCTTGACCCCAACCTGCTCCATCTGGCCGCGAAAGCGATCGATGTAGTGTTGGGCCAGTTCCAGAGGGTCCTGGCCGTTCGCCCGCGCCCGATTGATGATCTTATCGTCCACATCGGTGTAGTTCATCACGTGGCGCACTTCGTAGCCCTTGTACTCCAGATAGCGCCTGATCATGTCGAACACCAGAGCCGACATGGCATGGCCAATGTGAGCGTCGGCATAGACGGTCGGACCACACACATACATCTTGACAAAGCCCGGCTCCAGGGTCTGGAACGGCTCGATCTTGCGGGTCAGCGTGTTGTAGACGCGTAAGGCCATGGTTCGGTCTCGCGATTCGAGGTGTGGCATCAGTTGGGGACGGCAAAGATCATCCGGCCGGCGCTTGTCTGCAGCACTTTGGTGACGGTCAGGTCGATCTCCTTCCCGATGTAGCGGCCGCCATTTTCAACCACCACCATGGTGCCATCGTCAAGAAAACCGACGCCCTGATCGATTTCCTTGCCTTCCTGGATGACGCGCAGGCGCATGCGTTCGCCCGGCAGGAAAACCGCCTTCATGGCGTTGGCCAGGTCGTTGAGGTTGAGCACCCGCAGACCTTGCAGCGCCGCCACCCGATTGAGGTTGAAATCGTTGGTGACCAGGCCATACCCGTGCTGCCGGGCGAGGGTGACCAGTTTCTCATCCACTTCCCGCACGCCGGCCACGTCCAGGTTGGAAATCTCCATCTTGGGCGCCTGCAAGTTCTGAAGCTCGTCCAGCACTTCCAGACCCCGGCGGCCGCGTGCGCGACGCAGGGGATCGGCGGAGTCGGCGATGTATTGCAGCTCTGCCAGGACAAAGCGGGGCACGATCAACGGGCCTGCCAGAAAGCCGGTCCTGGCCACATCGGCGATACGACCATCGATGATGACGCTCGTGTCGAGCAGCAGGGACTGCGGAACGACCACTGCCGCACTCGACTCGGCTTTTTCGATTTCATCGGCGCGGGCTGCCGCTCGGCGCGAGCGCGTCACCAGATGCACCAAATCCGGTCCGCGCAACACAGCGATCATGGCGCCCAGATAGCCAAAGATGATGCTCGCCACGAAAGGCAGAATCGACCCAAACGGGAAGGGAAGTCCGGACAAGGTCGAGGACAGCAGAGCCGCCACCCCCAGGCCCAGCGCCAGGCCGATAGCGCCCGCCACAACCTGTTCAATCGGGATCTGGCGGACGACACGGATGGCAAAGGCCGCAGGTCGCGTCGTCAGCCAGGGAGCGACAATCCACCCAATCACAGCCCCCACCACGGTCAGCGGCGCAATATAGCGAAAGGCGCTGAGGTTGGTAAAAGGGTTGGTGGTTTGAGTGATAATGACGCCGATTTGCCATCCTATGATTGCAAAGACAATAAGTCCAAGGACACGGAAAATACGTTCGAGGTTCACAGCGTTCAAAACCTCCTGAAGGGTGCTTATTCAGTTGTGCCCGTTTCTCACAACCGGGCGGCAGTGAGTACGGGTGCAGCGAATAATGGGATGAAAAGAAGGAATAAGTCCTTGCGGCCGGTGGCAGCTTGCACATCCTAGCACAAGTATGACGTTCTGGCAACGCGTTCCAGACGAGTCAGATGCCGCCGTCCTTGACATCCCCCCCAGCCACAGGCACAATGCAGCCGAGCCTGCCAACCCCTCTCCTTTGGCGCCCTGAGTGAGTGATGCCGCTGCCCCGCCCTGATCTGACCGGCCTGCCGGCCGATGTCGTCGCCTATGTTGTGATGCTCGAGGAAGAGCTTGCGCGCCTGCGCGAATCGGGCTCATCCCGCCGTGCGATGCGGGAAACCGAGGACCCGGTCGCCTTTCCGGCGGAACCGCCGACCACGCTGAACGTCGTCACGATCAGCGCTGGCGGCCTGGCCAAACGCACGCCGCGCCACCTCTACCAGCGCCAGCGTCGCGGGGGCATGGGCGTCTTCGACCTGGACGCGCCGGAAAGCGATCCGCCGGCGTTTCTGGCCGTCGCCGATGAAAGCGACAGCCTCTTGTTGCTCACGAGCAAGGGCCGGGCGTTCCGCCTGCCCGTCGCCAGCCTGGTGGAATCGCCCGTGCGCAGCCGCGGCCAGACCATCACCGCCACGGCGCCGCTTCTGGCCGACGAACGCTTTGCCTGCGCGCTCCCGGCCAGGTCCAGCGGCTACGTCACCGTCGTATCCGAGCGGGGCCAGGTCCGGCGCTTCGGCAGCCACCTGTTCGGCGAGGGGATGCGACCCGGCACGGTGCTCTACGAAATCAACTACGGCGGACCGCCGGCGGCGGCCTGCTGGACGACCGGCGAACAAAACCTGCTCATTGCCACACGGACGGGCAACGCCATCCGCTTTGCCGAAAGGCAGATTCCGGTGCGCGGCTGCCTGGGCATCCGGCTCGACCGCGATGACATCGTCACCGCGGCCGCCGGTGTGACTGACGCCGATCAGGTGTTTCTGCTCGGCAGCGATGGCAGGGGCGCCCTGCGGCAGATGTCCGGCTTTCGGGCCAACAAAGAGCCCGGCGCCGGAGGCAAACAACTGATGAAGACGGACGCCCTCGTGGCCGCCTTCACGGTCGAGGAGCAGGACGATCTCTTTATCATTTCACAGCTCGGCAAGATCATCCGGTTCCAGACCGTCGAAGTGCCCGTCAAAGAGGGCGTCGTTCAGGGCGTCAACTGCATGGAACTTCGCAGCGACAGGACCGTCGCCTTGACTGCGAGCCATTGAATCGCGCACAAACACTATGGAACCCAAGACACCCACTCCCCCGCAACTGCAGATCGAAGTACCCGGCGACCTGCGGGCAAGCTACGCCAACTTTGCCATCATCAATCACAGCTACAGCGAGATCGTCATCGACCTGGCCCATGTCATCCCCAACGTGCCCCAAACGCGCGTCCACACCCGCCTCGTGCTGTCGCCGTATCACGCCAAGCAGCTTCTCCACGCCTTGGGCGTCAATCTGGCGAATTACGAGAAGCACTTTGGCGTCATCGACATGGAGGCCGCCGGCAAAGCCGACGGCATGCCCATGGGCTTTCCCAGTTCACAGGTACACTGACGCCGCCACGCTGCCGGCCGCCGAGAGACGACAATGACACAGCCTGCCACCAACTTCGGCTTCACCGAAGCAGATAGGGCAGATGAGAGCCGGGTGCTCACTTACATCGCCGCCATCAGTGAGGCGCTGGCCGAAGAGATGCGCCGCGACCCCAGCGTGCTTGTGATGGGCGAGGACATCGGCGGCGAGTTCGGCGGCGCTTTCAAGGTCACCAAGGGCTTCGAGGCGGAGTTCGGACCCAGGCGGGTCATGAACACCCCCCTGGCCGAGCTGGCCTTTACGGGCATGGCCACCGGCATGGCGCTCATGGGTTTGCGGCCGGTCATCGAGATGCAGTTTGCGGACTTCATCACCACGGCCTTCGACAGCATCGTGCAGTTCGCCGCCACCACCCACTACCGTTGGGGCGGGGCCGTACCCTGGGTGATACGCGCCCCCAGCGACGGCGGCATCCGTTCGGGACCGTTCCACAGCCAGAACCCCGAGGCCTGGTTCGTGCACACGCCCGGGCTCAAAGTCGTGGCGCCCGCCACCCCGGCCGATGCCAAGGGCCTGCTGATCGCCGCCATCCGCGACGACAACCCGGTCATCTACTTTGAGAGCAAGCCCCTCTACCGGGCACTGAAGGGCTACGTGCCTGCCGGTGAATATGTGGTGCCCATCGGCAAGGCCAATCTGGTCCGCAGCGGCGGCGACCTCTCGCTCATCACCTACGGCAGCCAGGTCAGCGAGGCGCTGACCGCGGCCGATCGCCTGTTGGGCGACGGCATCGAGGCCGATGTACTCGACTTGCGCAGCCTCAAGCCTCTCGACGCCGAGGCCATCCTGGCCAGCGCCCGCAAGACAGGCAAGGTTCTGATCGTCCATGCCGCCAACCGTCTGGCCGGCGTTGGCGCCGAGATCGCAGCCCTGATTGCCGATGAGGCTTTCGAGTGGCTCGACGGACCGGTTCGCCGCCTGGGCGGGCTGGATACGCCCATCCCCTTCAGCCCGCCGCTTGAGGACGCCTATCGGCCCAATGCCGAGAAAATCTATCTCGCGGCCAGGGAGCTGGTGGCATTTTGAGTCAAGGGCAATGGGCAAACGGCCGTTTCGGCAGGGGAAGAACGACACTGGTTTTCATTGGGCTGCGTTGACATGAGACGCCCGATCGTCCTCATCCTTGTGGCCCAGCTCTTGCTTAACCTTCTCTACGCGGCGTCCACACCGCCCTTCGAGGCATCCGACGAGATCTGGCATTTCCCCGTGGTGCGGGAGCTGGCAACGACGGGACACCTCCCCGTCCAGGCGCCCGGGGTCAAGACGCGTTGGGCGCAAGAGGGCAGCCAGCCTCCGCTCTACTATGCGATGGGAGCGGCGCTGACAGGTTGGCTCGACACTTCGGACTTCGAGCGACAGGCCGAGGTCAACCCGTTTGCCAAGCTGGGAGTTCCGGGCACGGCCGACAATATCAACCTGGTCCGGCATCGGCCCGATCGACGCCCCTGGCAGAGCGGCGCCCTGACGGCGGTCTACCTGATCCGTCTGGCCTCGATCCTCATGGCGACGGGCACCGTCTATGCCACCTACCGCCTGGCAGCGACGGCCTTCCCAAAACGGCCGCGGCTGGCCTTGCTGGCGGCGGCGTTGGCGGCCTTCAACCCCATGTTTCTGTTCATCAGCGCCTCGGTCAACAATGACAATCTGGCCATCCTGCTGACCTCGCTGGCGCTCTGGCTGCTTGTGGCGGACCTGACGTCCGCAGAACCGGGACCGCGCTGGCGCTCCACGATCCTGTTGGGGATCGTGATGAGCCTGGCGGCGCTCAGCAAGCTGTCCGGCGCCGTGCTGCTGCCCATCAGCGCCCTGGTCGTGACGATCTCCGCCTGGCGCCAGCGTTCGTGGCGGGTGTGGCTGCTGCGTGGCGTCACGCTGGTGGGGATCGTCGTCGTCATCGCTGGGTGGTGGTTTGCGCGCAACATGTCGCTTTACGGCGAGCTGTTCGGCATCGAGCGCATGTCGATCATCGCCGGCCGGCGACCGCCCGGTTTTGGCCTCGCCGACCTGCTGGCGGAACGTCTCGGCTTCTGGTACTCGTATTGGGGTGTGTTTGGCGGCTTCAACATCCTGGCGCCCCGTTGGTATCTGACCCTGGTCACGGCGCTGGCAGCGGTGGCCGTGGCGGGCCTTGTCTTGCTCCTTGTCCGCTCGTTTGCTGCCCCCCGGCGGCGCGTGCAATGGAGCGTCCACATCACCTTGCTGCTGTTCCTCGTCCTCAGCCTGGCCGGCGTCGTCAACTGGACGTTGAAGACCACCGCCTCGCAGGGACGGCTCATGTTCGGCGGGATTGCGCCCATTTCCATGTATTTCGCCCTGGGGCTGCTGGCCTGGATGCCCGTTCGCTGGCGCAAGATGGCGACCGGCATCGCGTCTGTGTTCCTGGCCGCGTCCGCCGCCTTCATTGCCCTGTCGACCATCGGCCCGGCCTACCGCCCTCCGCAACCCATCGCGACGCTGCCTGCCGGCGCCACGCCGCTTGACATCCGCTTCGGCGACGACATTCACCTGGTGGGCTATGCCACAAGCACGCCCGTCACCACCGCCGGTCAGCCCATCGACGTCACTCTGTATTGGACATCGCCCCACCCACCGGCGACCGACTTCAACCTCGCCCTCAACGGCTACGGCTATCAGGATGAGAATGTGGCGAAGATCGACACCTGGCCTGGCGGCGGCCTCCTCCCCACGTCTCACTGGGCGCCGGATGCGCTGTATCCCGACAGCTACCGGCTGGTAACGCTGCCCAACGCCGACACCCCGACCACGGTCAGTCTCAACATCGGCTTCTGGCAGGGCTCGCTGGACAATTGGCTGCCGATCCAACAGGACGGACAGGCGATTACTTTCGTCCTGTTGCCCGTTGGCGATCTGGTCTCACCCCTGGGCAAGGCCGAGGCGGGAGCGACGCCCATCGCCAGCTTCGACCAGGGGATTCGCCTGCGTTCTTACCAGGCGAGGCAGGAAGGCAAGACGCTGCATCTGCTCCTCGACTGGGACGCCACCGCACCGGTTGCGGCCGACTACACCACCTTCGTCCACCTCGTCGACGGCAACGGCGACGTCATCGCTCAGGCCGACAGCCCGCCGCGCCAGGGTTCCTGGCCCACCTCGAAGTGGCGGCTGGGCGAGCTGGTGCCGTCGGTCCACGACATCCCCCTGCCCGACGGGATGCGTGCAGGCGACTACAAGGTGCGGGTGGGGTTGTATGCCCCGGAGACCGGCGTCCGCCTGGCAGCCTATGATCCTCAGGGCCAGCCCTGGCAAGACTACGCCGTGGTGCTGGCGCCGATCACGCTGAACGCGCCCTAGCACCGGACTCAGAGCGAACGGCCAAGGAAGGACGACACCAGGCATGCCCGCCTCCCTGTTGATCAACGGCTGGTTTTGGGGCGAGACGCACACAGGGTCAGGCCAGTACCTGCACGGGCTCCTGGGCCACCTGGCTGCCGCCCTTCCCGATTGGACGATCAGCCTGCTAACGCCGCAGATAGCAGATAGCAGATGGCAGATGGCAGGTAACGTGCAACCTGCAACCTGCAACCTGCAACCTGCTTCCGTCCCCCGCTGGGCGCGCGGACCGCGGCTGGTCAAGCTGGCCTGGGAACAGGTCACCTTCCCCGCCTGGTGCCGGCGATTGGGGGCCGATGTCGCCTTCGTCCCCTATTGGGGCTCGCCCTATCGTCCTCCCTGCCCGACCCTGGTCACCATCCACGACCTCATCCCGCTGCTGCGCGACGACTACGCCACCAAACCCACGGCCCGCGCTTACAACCGGCTGGTGACGGCCAGCGCCCGCCGCGCGACCGCGGTCCTGACCGTCAGCCAGGCGGCCCGCGCCGACATCCTGGCGCACCTGCACCTGCCGCCGGACCGCGTCCACGTCACCTACGAGAGCCTGGGGGCGCCCCATGCACCTGTCACCGACCCGGTGGAGCGGGAGCGCGTGCGCCAGGCCTATGACCTGCCGCCCCGGTACCTCTTCTATCTTGGCGGCTTCGACCCCCGCAAGAACGTGCCCCTGCTCCTGCGTGCCTACGGACGCGCCCTGGCGCGGCGGACTGATCTCCCGCCCCTGTTGATCGCGGGCAAGCTCCCGGAGCCCGGCGCCGTCTGGTTTACCGACCCCCGCCCGCTCATCGCCAGGTTGGGGCTGGGCGACCACGTCCGCTTGCTCGGCTTCGTTCCCGACGCCGACAAGCCTGCGCTCTATACCGGGACCGACCTCTTCGTTTTCCCCTCAGCTTACGAGGGCTTTGGCCTGCCGCCGTTGGAGGCGATGGCCTGCGGCGCCCCCGCTCTGGTCAGCGCCAGCAGCTCGCTGCCCGAAGTTGTGGGAGACACCCTGGCGCCGGTGGCGGTTGGTGACGAAACGGCGCTGGTGGATGGCATCCTGGCAGCGCTCGATCACCCGCCCGATCGCGCCCGGCTCCTGGCACAGGCGGCCCGCTTCCGTTGGGAGGACACCGCGGCGCTGACGGCGAAGGTTATCCTGGCCGCGCAGATGCCGCGAGGATAGACGTCAGGATGCCAGCGCCTGGTCGAAATCGGCCAGGATGTCCTCAACATCCTCGATGCCCGCCGACACACGAATCAGGCCATCGCCAACGCCGATGGCGGCGCGCTGCTGGGGGCTGAGGCTGCGATGGGAGGCGCGCGCGGGGTGAGCCACCAGGGTGGCGACATCGCCGAGCGTGGGGGCGCGCAGGGCCAGTTGCAGCCGATCCATCACCTGCCAGGCGCGCTGCTGCGTGGCTGCGGCTAGGTCGAAGGCCAGCATGCCGCCGTAGCCGCGATCGCCGAACAGACGCGTGGCCAGGTCGTGGTAGGGATCACTAGGGAGGCCGGGGTAGTAGACACGGTCGACCGCCGGGTGGCTGGCCAGGAACGTCGCCAGGGCCAGGGCGTTGGCTGCATGTTGGCGCATGCGCAGTCCGAGTGTGCGCAGCCCCCGCAGCGCCAGCCAGGCGGGCTGGGGGTCCAGCGTGGCGCCGAACGCGGCCCGGTGCTGCGCCAGGCGCAGCCGCTCATCCGGGTCGAGCACCGTGATCGAACCGCCGAGCACGTCGCCGTGACCGTTGATGTACTTGGTCAGGGATTCGATGGTGTAATCGGCGCCCAGCGCCGCAGGCCGGCAGATATAGGGCGAAGCAAACGTGTTATCCACCAGAACCTTGCAGCCCGCGCTCCGTGCCTGAGCGATCAGCCAGGTCAGATCGCTCACCTTGACCAGGGGATTGGACAGCGTCTCCACGACCAGTAGGTGTGGCCGCCAGGAATGCAGGGCCTCGGCCATGGCCGCGTGGTCCTGGCTGGGGATGAAGCGCACCTCCGCGCCTGATTCCGGCAGCCAGGTCTGCAAGAGAGCATAGGTGCGGCCATAGAGATCGGGGGTCGCCAGCAACCGCCGCCCGCTGCCGGCAACCGCCAGCACACTGGCAAGCGCGGCCATGCCCGTAGCATAGACAAGGGAGCTGTCACCGCTTTCGAGGACCGTCAGTGCCTCCTCCAGAAGGGCGGCATTGGGCATCCCATCCCGGCCATAGAAGTAGCCGGGCGCCGCGCCCTCGAACACGACGTCGAGCTCGGCCATCGTGTCAAACGCCCAGGAAGTGGAGCGATCGACAAGGGGCGTCGCCGTGACGCCCGGCCCCTGACGAGTATGGCCGGTGTGGACAGCAAGAGTTTGGAAGCGCATGGGCAGTTCGACTAAGTGGCGATGGATGCAAAAAGCCCCTCAGGCGATGGTGTTGCCACGGCCTGAGGGGCGCAAGCGATGAGCCGAGCAGGGATCGAACCTGCGACCCAGGGATTAAAAGTCCCTTGCTCTGCCAACTGAGCTATCGGCCCGCATAGACCGATTATAGCCGTCGCGTGTTAGCCGTGTCAATCCTTCCGCACACACAACATGCAACAGCCCTCGCTCAGGATTTGACAGACCCTTCATTTTGGCTATATTGTAGCTACATATTCCTATGACCGGCAACCGATAGGACAACCGTTGCGATACGAGATCGTTTTCGCCCCTGAAGCAGAAGAAGACTTTCCTGAATGATCCAGGTTCCCCTAAACCAAGTCAAAGATGATCTCTCACGCTATCTGCGGATGGCAGAGAAAGAAGATATCATTATCACGCGGCATGGCGTCCCTGCTGGCATATTGATTGGATTTGAGGATCCGGAGGCCTGGTGGGAAGAGTTGCTATTGCGAGATCCGCGCTTCAAGGATCGCGTGTCCCAAGCGCGCAGCAACCTGCGGGATGGAAAAGGAATCAGCATCGAGGCACTGCGCGAGAAGCATGCTATCAAGTCGCAGGCCTCGTCCGTAGAGGAATAAGCATGCTTGGTCGCCAACGCTGGACCAGAGGCTACGATACGCCTTGACAGGAAGGAAAGCACCCAATAGGATAGAGTCAACATCAGGCAGACGGCGTCACAGTGCCGGGTCCATGATGTCTAGTACATGCGGGCCTAAACAGGCCAATGGTATAATGGCAGCATCTTGAGTCGA
>CAZHTZ010000042.1:0-22813 GCA_964535455.1 uncultured Caldilineales bacterium | reverse complement strand
GGGCATCATCATAGCCCTGGATGGGGGACGCGCCGAGGGCATTCTCAACCGGCCCGAGCAGATTCCCCGCGAGCGCTACCGGAACAACGCCAGCGTGCTTGCCTATGTCAGCGAAGTGGCCAAAGGCACGCGCGGCCCCGCGATCCACCTCAGCCGGACGCACCGCAACATGTTGCGCCGCCTGCTGGAGAAGGAAGTCCCTGAGATCAAACAGGGTGTCGTCGAGATCAAGGCCATTGCCCGTGAAGCTGGCTCTCGCTCCAAGGTCGCGGTAACAGCCGTACAGGCGGGTGTGGACCCCGTCGGCTCCTGCGTGGGCATGCGCGGTGTACGCATCCAGAACATCGTGAATGAGCTTGGCGGCGAGAAGATCGACGTCATCGAGTGGCATCCTGACTCTGAGCGCTTCGTGGCCAATGCCTTGAGCCCGGCACGCGTCACCGACGTTTTGCTCTTCCCAGAGCACGACCGGACGGCGGTGGTGGTCGTTCCCGACAACCAACTGTCGTTGGCCATCGGCAAGGAAGGGCAGAACGCTCGTTTGGTGGCCAAGCTGACCGGCTGGCGCATCGATATCAAGAACGAGAGCGAGGCAACGGCCGAGGGTCTGGATGAGTTCGAGCGCCATCGTATGCGCATCGACCGCAAAGAACGCTCCCATGCCGACGATCTGCTCGAAGCCGCACGTCGCATCCTGGCCGAAGGTGACACCGATCTGCTTGCCGAGATCGATGTTACGCCTGTGGCGGGTGAACCCGCCGAAGCAGCACTCGAGGCAGAAGCTGCGCCCGTCGTGTTCGAGGACGCGCTGTCGCAGGTCGAGCTGCCTGTCGAAGAGGTTCCCAGCCTGGATGCCGTCGACGCTTTGTTGGCGCCAGCGGGGCCCGCCGCAGCGGTGCAAGAGCCTTTGACCGCGAGCACGGACGATGTGCGTGATCTGGCGGCCAAGCTGGCCCTGGCAATGAGTTCGCTCGGCGAGGGTATGGTTGAAAGCGGGCAGGCCGTGGATCGCAAGGCGTTCGCCCGCCTGATTGCGGCTGGTGACGACGTCGGCGATTCTGACCGCGATCGCGGCTCCGGCGGAAAAAAGATGCGTAAGAAGGACCGCCGAGCGGCCGAACAGCGCGCCTCGCGTCCCGTCGCCAAGCCTCCGAAGCCCAAGACCGACTCGTCGGGCAAGGTCATTGACTATAACTTCGATGACGAGTTCGATGAGTAAGACGGTGGCGCCCCCGCACCACGATCTACGAATTCTGACGGCACGATCCTTACCATTTTCCCATGAGCGCACCCAGCACGCCGCCCAAACCTGTGCACAGCAGCAAGGGACGGCGACGCCATGTGCCCCAGCGCACCTGCGTGGTGTGCCGGCGCACACTTGGAAAGCGTGAACTCAACCGCATCGTGCGTACGCCTGAAGGCGTGCGCTTTGACGCTTCCGGCAAGCAACCAGGTCGTGGCGCCTATCTTTGCAGTGACCCCGCCTGCTGGCGTCGTGCCATCGAGCAAGGCGTGCTGGCGCGAGCCCTCAAAACGACCCTTTCCGCAGAGGAACGACTATCCCTGAGCGAACTTGCAGGCTCGCTTGCAGGCGCACCTGCAAGCCAATCCGCTCAGCAACCGGCACAGACCGCACCCGAACCATCGCCAGCCGCCTGAGGCACCGGCCTGGCCTGATTGGCGACGACCATGTGCACTTCGCCCACCTCATCCCAACCCACTGCTAATCTTATATCCAGGCACAGGAGCAGCGCCTGCACGGCCCAACCCGCTGTGCGTTATTGCGCCGCAGGAGTGATACGTATCGCCTAAAGGCAATCGTGTTGGTTGTCGGCGCCTCCCTGTGCCGAATCTGAGCTTTACAGCCATATTCCGTCCGTCCGTCACGCCGGCAGTTTCTCCAGGACTCCGTTGCGCAACAGATGGCAGCCATTGATGTCACTGGCAGTAACTGGACGGATGCATGTCAGGGAGGACTGACCTTATGAAGCGATACGACGACAAACCGAACAGAGAAAGCCTCCATCGTGGGGATGCCGGCAGCGACCAGCCGGGCTACGAGGCAAAGAGCAGACGTCCAAGGTCCGGTGGTTCCAGGCCGCCGGCACGGCGCGGCGGCAGTTCCAGACGCAATGGCGGCAGCGCCCGCGGGACGGCGACCGCGACTGTGCCTGAGAGTGCTCAGAAGCGAGAGCAGGTGGCCGAGCGCCCCACTCAGGTGGAGGTCCCGGAGGTCGTCTCTGTGCGCGACCTGGCAAAGGCCATGGGCACCAATGCCATTGATATCATCAAGATATTGATGAGCTATGGCAAGATGGCCAACATCAACGAGCTGATCGACTTCGACACGGCCTCTATCGTGGGCGAAGAACTGGGCATTGCCGTTGCGCGCGAGACGATTGCCGAACCCGAGACCGAGCCAGGCAGTGAAGGTCCCAAGACCCTGCGCGAACGCCTGATTGAGATGGAAGATGACGTGACCAAGCTGCAGCCCAGGCCACCTGTGGTCACCGTGCTCGGCCATGTCGATCACGGCAAGACGACCTTGTTGGACGCCATCCGCAACACCAATGTCGTCGCCGGGGAGTCCGGTGGCATCACCCAGCACATCGGCGCCTATCAGGTGGAACTCAACGGTCGCAAGATCACCTTCCTCGACACGCCCGGCCACGCTGCCTTTACTGCCATGCGCGCCCGCGGTGCTCAGGCGACCGACATTGCCATCCTGGTGGTGGCAGCCGATGACGGGGTAATGCCGCAGACGCGTGAGGCCATTTCCCACCTGCGCGCCGCTCGTGTGCCGATTGTGGTCGCCCTGAACAAGGTAGACAAGTCCAACGCCAATATCGACCGGGTCAAACAACAACTGTCCGATCTGGGCCTGCAGCCCGATGACTGGGGTGGCGAAACGACCGTCGTGCCCATCTCCGCCAAGAAGCGGCTCAACATCGACGAGCTCCTGGAAAACGTCCTGCTGGTAGCCGACGTCATGGAATTGACGGCCAATCCGGATGGAGCTGCCGTCGGCACGGTCATCGAAGCGAATCAGGACCGCCACCTCGGCAACGTGGCCACTGTGCTCGTCCAGAAGGGAACGTTACACAACGGTGATTCCGTGGTCATTGGGCAGGAATGGGGACGCATACGCGCCATGTTCAACGACCAGGGCAAGTCCATAAGCGAAGCGCTGCCGGCGATGCCGGTGCTTGTCACAGGCCTGCAAGGGATTCCCTCCGCAGGGGACATCTTCCAGGTCGTGGAGAACGATCGCCTCGCCCGCCAGATTTCGACAGAACGCTCGCAGAAGGCCCGCATCGTGGCCCATGAGCCACCCAAGACCCTGTCACTCGAGGATCTGTACAAGCAGATCCAGTCAGGTGAAATCAAGGATCTCAACCTCATCATCAAGGCCGACGTCCAGGGCTCGCTCGAACCGATCGAGAACTCGCTGAAAGAGCTGAGCAATGACGAAGTGAAGGTCCGCATTCTGCACCAGGATGTAGGCACCATCACCGAATCCGACATCATGCTTGCCGCCGCCAGCCGCGCCCTCATCCTTGGCTTCCACACGCAGGCCGATGCCGTCGCCCGCCGCCAGGCGGAACTGACCGGCGTCGAAATCCACCTCTATGATGTCATCTACGAGCTGGTCGACGACGTTTCAAAGGCCTTGAAGGGCATGCTCGAACCCATCTACGAAGACCGGGTGATCGGAAAGGCAGAGGTACGAGCCATGTTCCAGATCAAGAGCCGCGGCAAGGTGCTCGGTTGCCTTGTGGTCGACGGTGTGGTTAAGCGCGATGCCACCGCCCGCGTGCTGCGCAACGGCAAAGAGGTGCACCGCGGTCGCATCGTCACCCTCAAGCGCTATCAGGACGACGTCAACGAGATACGCATGGGCTACGAGTGCGGCATGAGCCTGGCGGACTTCGACAATCCGGCCGAAGGCGACGTCATCGAAGTGCTGGAGCGCGTGCGCGTGCGCTAGGTCCTCACAAAAACGGGAGGAATTCGTCATGCCTCGCCCCTATCGCAAAGAAAGACTCGACGAGCTGCTGAAACGCGAGCTGGAGAGCATCATCTGCTACGAACTGAGCGACCCGCGGTTGGACCATATCGCGGTCAGTGAGGTGGATGTATCCAAGGATCTGCAGACGGCGCGCGTGTACATCGGTGTCCTTGAAGACAAGGCCAAAGAGCGCGATGTGATGAACGGCCTCGAGAACGCGCGCGGCTTCATCCGTAACCAGATCGCAGGCCGGGTGCAGCTTCGCAAAGTGCCGGATCTTGTCTTCCGTCTGGATCGGACGCTAGGTGATGTGCAGCGCATCGACACCATCATCGACCAACTCGAGTTCAGTCCGGATAACGACGCCGCATCCGTGTCACCCAGCTCGTGAGCCTCACCCCCGCTTTTGAACCTCCGGCGGCGCTGCTGGATGCTCTGCAAAGCTCCCGCCGCCCTCTCCTGATCACCCATATCGCCCCAGATGGCGACGCCATCGGCAGCTTGCTGGCCGCGGGCATGATGTGCTGGCGACTGGGCAAGGATCCCCTCCTGGCCTGTCAGGATCGGGTGCCGATGAGTCTTCAGTTCCTGCCGGCGCAAGACAGCATCGTCGATGTCGCCGAAGACGAAGATGTAGACATGATCATCACCGTCGATTGCAGCGACCGCAGCCGCTTGGGGAATGTGTATCAGCCGCGCCGCCATGGCCGCCTGCCGATGATGGTCATCGACCACCACGTCACCAACGATCACTTTGGCCACGTGAACTGGGTCGAGCCGGCCGCCTGTGCGACCGCCGAGTTGGTCTATGACCTTGGTTTGGCCCTTGGTGTGCCTCTTGAGGCGAACATTGCCACGTGCTTGCTGACGGCGGTGGTTACCGATACGCGGGGGTTCAGCACCTTCAACACCACACCCCGCGCCTTGCGGCTGGCAGCGACCCTCACCGAAGCTGGCGCCCCGCTTGGACGCATTCTTGAGACGGCCTTGAATAACCGTTCCTTTGCTGTCGTGCGGTTGTGGGGTCGCGCTCTGGAGACGGTTGAGATGGAGGAAGGAGTGGTCAGCGCCGTCAACAGCAAGCGGATGCGCACCGACCTCAATGGCCTGGTGCGCGCCGAAGCTCTGGTCTCCTTCCTGTTGAGCGCCAATGAGGCCCGCATTGCGGTTGTGTTTACCGAACTGCCCGATGGGTTGGTCGAGTGCAGCCTGCGGGCGCGCCCTGGCTTTGATGTGGCGACGCTGGCGCTCGAGCAGGGCGGCGGGGGGCACACCCTTGCCGCCGGGTTCACAATGGCTGGCCAACTCAACGATGTGCGGGTAGACGTCGTGTCTCGACTGCGCCGAAGTTCTCAACTCTCGGGGGCATGAGCTTGGAGCCGACAGGCGTCTTCAATATCGACAAGCCTATGGGCCTGACATCGCACGACGTGGTGGCGCGTGTACGCAGACTCACAGGGGTTCGCCGCGTGGGTCATGCCGGCACTCTGGATCCGCTTGCCACCGGCGTCTTGCTCGTGTGCGTGGGCGTGGCAACACGCATCGCCGAATACCTGCAGGCGAGCCGCAAAGTCTACCTTGCCGGTGTCCGCCTGGGTGAGGAGACCGACACCTACGATGTAGAAGGCAGGATCCTCCGCACCAGGCCTGTGCCAGCCCTCAGCTCACAGGAGCTGCAGCAGGCTTTGCAGGCTTTTTGCGGTGAGATCGCCCAGACTCCCCCGCCCTACTCGGCCGTCAAGCTCCAGGGTCGTCCAGCCTATTCATATGCCCGGGCAGGCGCCGAGGTCGTGCTGGAACCGCGGCCTGTCACAATATTTGAGGCGGAGCTTGTGAGTTGGCAATCTCCCAACCTCGTCGTCAGATTATCATGCTCGCCGGGCACTTACGTGCGCTCACTGGCCCACGACCTGGGGCAGGCGCTGGCGTGCGGCGGCCATGTGACTGCCCTCCGCCGGCTGGCGTCGGGCGCGTGGCGCGTGGAAGATGCCGTCACGCTTGAGCTTCTGGCAGACCTGGACGGCCGTTGGGAGCCCCATCTACATGATGTTGCGTCGGCGCTTGTCATGCTCCCGGCGGTAGTGTTGCCAGAGGAAGAGGCCCACCGGTTCAGCCTGGGACAGGCCCGGCCCTTGGCCGATGAAACGGGCGAATTCGCGGCGATCGAAAACATGGCAGACGTACGCGTGTTTGGTCCCGCAGATTACCTGATCGGTATTGGCAAGATCGACCGCAGACAGGCTCTGTTGCTTCCTCACAAAATCTTCCATTCACCGTCTGCTCTTTCCCCCTCTCAGTAGCGCCGCAGTCATGTTACCGGTCTTCGACTCCATCGCTTGTGCTGCCCTGCCAGGTCCGACCTACCTCACCATCGGCAATTTCGATGGCGTCCATCGCGGTCATCGGGCGCTCATGTCTGCCATGAGCGCCGAGGCGCATGCGCACGGGGCGGCGTGTGGGTTGCTCACTTTCTATCCCCACCCGCGCAGCGTGCTTCGCCCCGACCAGCCGATTTCAACCTTGACCTCGCTGGCCGAGCGCCTCAGCCTCCTGCCGGAAGAGTTCCTGGACTTCGCAGTGGTGCAGCCCTTCACGCCTGAGATTGCGCAGACGGAAGCCGAGGAGTTTCTGCGCCGCCTCCATAGCCACCTGGGTCTGGCCCAGCTCTGGGTAGGTCCTGACTTCGCCCTTGGGCGCCAACGTCGCGGCACGGTGCCCGTGCTCCGTGAGCTGGCTGCGACCCTGGGCATCGGGGTGACAGTGTCCCCCGAATTCACCTGGGAGGAGCAGCCGGTGCGCTCCAGCCGGGTTCGACGCCTGCTTGAGATAGGCAACGTCGAGTGGATCGCGCCCTGGTTGGGTCGTTTCTATGCCCTTTCCGGCGTCGTGGTGCACGGCGCCGAGCGGGGACGCTCGATCGGGTTTCCTACCGCCAACCTGTCGTGCGGGCAGGGCCGGGTGATCCCGGCCAACGGCGTCTACGCCACCTGGGCATGGGTGGGAGGCAAACGCCATCCTTCGGTGACCAACATCGGTGTCCGGCCGACAGTGAATGGCTCCCCTCGGACGGTGGAAGCGCACCTGATCGACTTCGATGGCGGACTCTACGGCCGATCAATGGAGCTGCAATTCGTCTATCGCCTGCGTGACGAAGTGAAGTTCCCCGGACTAGACGCCCTCAAGGCGCAGATCGCGCGGGATCGCGACCAGGCGGCGGCCCTGCTCAGCCAGGAACCGCAGATTCCCGCCACCCCCCGCTTTGAAGAGATTCCCCATACGGCCGATTGGGCGGTCCGGGTGCATGGCCGCTCGCAAGCGGACCTGTTTGCCAATGCCGCCATCGCCATGGCCTCGCTTCAGGGCGCCGCCGAGATCGATGGGCCAACGCTGCGCCAGCACATCGCTGTAGAGGCGTCCGATGCCGAGGATCTGCTCGTGGGCTGGCTGAGCCAGCTTCTCTGGCACGCCGACACCCAGGGCATCTCCTTCCAGAGCTTCCACATCGAGTCCATCACTGCAACCACCCTACAAGCACTGGCAATTGCCCGTCGCGGCCGCAGCGAGATGGCGCATATCAAGGCCGTTACCTATCACGATTTGTCCGTGACTGCACCTGTGCCTGGTGGCAGCGATGACTGGTCGGCGCAGGTTCTGTTTGATACCTAGGCCGGCCCACCTGCCGCCATTCAGGCATTCGGGTTGCGCGCAGAGTCATCCCCTTGCATGAAGCTGTCCCAGACGTCCTGGAAGACGCCGGGGGCGAGAGGATAGACGAGCCGCAGCATGTCTTTTGCCACGTTGCGAACTTCCCACTGGGCGGCCTTGTCCAACCGCAGCCAGAAGAAGTGGCGCAGGGCGGCGTAGTCCATGGTCATGACCAGCTTTGTCTCCGCGGCATTGGGCAAAAGAAAGCGGGCGTCCTCTTTGCGGATGTTGAGGCCTCGCAGCCTGGCGTAGGCAGTTTGCAGACCGTCCCAGGCTGTCTCCAACACGGCCTTCGCTTCGGCATCGGATGCCACCGCCGGCGGCACCACTGCCTGCCACTCGCCTTTCTCCAGGCTGACATAGCGTTGTGATTCCTGGCTGAACGATGCCAGGCGGTGCCGCACAATCTGGTGGCTACACGAACGAGATATCCCCTCAAGGAGAAAGGTGGCGGCGCCATGTTTCTCCGGCTCCGGCAAGCCATCGATGGGAACGTAGCCCAGGAGCAGGACTCTCATGCGCTTGCCGCCTCTTGAAACGAGGTGTTGGCGTCAACGAACACGGCCGGCACGACCGCGGCCGCCAGCCGCATCAGTTCCTGGGCAAGCTGCGAGTTCGACTTGACCCAGAAGTCACGGATATTGCGGGCGTTCATGCTGAAAACCCAGATATCGTCCCCCAGGTCCGTGTACTGGACCGTGGGCTGGCTGGCGAGCATCAGCAAGGCACGGTCCAGGGGCGCCCTCTCCACTCGAAAGACAAAGCGAACGTGTTCGATGATGTCCTCATGACCCTCTCGCACCCGCGCGGCGATGAAGGTCGGGCTCCTGCCCATCAGCGCATCGGATCGATAGCAGACCCGACCCGCGTATTCGATCAGGTTCTCCTGCGGGGTGCCCGCCCCCAGGGACAGGGGCGCATCCTCCGCAGGAACAGGAGTCATCTGTGTGTGGGCCAAAAGGGTCGCCTTCAACATCGCTGTCTCCTTCTCTTGCCGGTGGACGCCGCAGGGTGCGATTGTAACGGTGGCAGTGGTCTAACAGCAAGCGGCGCGCCCAGGCTGCGGACAGGCGTGGAGTCGTTTGACAGGACCCCGCCCTCCGCCTACAATGTGAATCTCGCCGCAATCCGGCTTTACCTTAACGTCTGTTCACTGCGCGTAAGGAGATCGTCGTGGCCAAACGCTATTTCATCATCATCGGCGCCCTGCTTCTCGCTATCGTGCTCGATGCCATCATCTACACGGGCCTGCTGGGGGTTCCCTACGGCCGGGTGCCCTTGTTGTATCACGCCGGCGTCATCGTGATGTTGACCTGTGCACTGGCCGTTCTCAGCGATGTGCTATTCAAGGGAAGCGTGCTGCGCTAGCGGGAGGCTGCTGAATCTTCCGTCGGGACAGCCCAATTTTATGACTACTATTAGCGAGGCGCCGCCGGCTGAGTTGCGAACTGGTGATGCCGAGGCGGTTGAACAGGAGACAGGAACGCGCGTCGGCGTCACGGAAAAACCGGGTTTGCTGAGAATCTACCTGGCGTTGATGAAGCCCAAGATCATCGTGCTTCTGCTGATCACAACGGCGGGTTCGATGATGGTGGCGGCGGGTGGCCTGCCCAACCTGCGCATTTTCTTCTGGACGCTCGTGGGGGGAACGCTTTCAGCGGGCGGAGCGAACGCACTGAATCATTTCTTTGACCGGGACATCGACTACTACATGTACCGCACCAAACGCAGGCCTTTGCCTTCTGGTTGGATCTCGCCTCGTTCCGCGGTTCTGTTCGGCCTTGCGCTCTGCGGGCTGGGGTTCACCGTCTTCACCATCCAGGTCAACCTGCTCGCAGCCGTTCTATCTCTGATCGGCGCGCTCTACTACATCATCATCTACACGTTGTGGCTGAAGCGCAGGACGCCGCACAATATTACGATCGGTGGCGCCGCAGGCGCCATCCCTCCGTTGGTAGGGTGGGCGGCGGTCACCGGAAGCCTGGCCCCCACCGCCTGGGCGCTGTTCGCCATCGTCTTCTTCTGGACGCCGCCCCACACTTGGGCGCTGACGCTCATGGTCAAGAAGGACTATGCCCGTGCTGACGTGCCCATGCTGCCGGTCGTGGCGGGGGAAGAGGAAACACGACGCCAGATCCTGATCTACTCGTGGCTATTCGTGGCTGTGACTCTCTTGCCGGTGCTCCTGGGGATGTTTAGCTGGGTTTACCTTGCGGTTGCGCTTGTGACCGGCGCCATTCACATGACCGATGCCTATCGCATCCGCCGCGAGCGCACCAATGCTACCGCTCGCAGCCTGTACAAGTACTCACTCCTTCACCTTGCTCTTCTCTTTCTGGCCATGGTCGTCGATACCAGGTTGCTGGGCTAGGCAGCAAAGAATCAGAACGAGACCTCAAACCCGTTTCTTACCTGCCCTTTCAGGCGGAGGCACGCGATTGCGTGTTTCCGCTTTTTTGTGCAATGCTATATAGGTTGGCCAGCGAATCAAGATCTCTCGTTGCTGGGTTCATCAGCTTGAGACTATCGTTATGTTCCTGAAATGCTATAATGAAGGTGTTCATAGTAGGTTCCTCCTCTCTTGGCTGACAAGCACCATGACCTGCCGCTCGTGAGGACATGTTATGCCCTACCCTCGGATTCGCGAAGCCATTGAGTCCAGCTCTGCGGCGGTTCTTAATGCCGTTGCCGCAGCGTTGAGCGACGCCTGGTATCAGCCGGCAGCAACGGATGGACCGGATGCCCGGTTAGTTCAATCGGCGGCCAGGTTGCCCGATGCCGTCGTGCGGTGGCTGGTGGGGAGAAAGGTACGTGATTCAGGACTCGACCCGGTGTTGTCTCGCTACGTGACCAGTGAAGGGCTGGCGCGACAGGCGGTCAGTGTTTACGGTACGGTCGCCGACGGTGTTGGCTATCCGGCGATCCTCATCGGTGCGCCAAACGGTGGCGCTGCCTATCTGGCGGCGCTCATGCAGGTGCCGTTTCTGCCTTCGCATTTCGTGCTCGGCTTCGCCGATGCTGCCTCGCCAGATGACATTCTCACGTATCAGGCACACGGCGCCGAAATCATTGAGCCCATCCTGAAGCGCAACCCTGACCTGTTGGCGGTCAATCATTACGATCCGGTGCACGATCGCTTCCTGGTCGAGCACGTGAATCAAGTGCGTTTGAAGCTGCTTGACCTGCCCGAAGCGTATCGCAACTTCATCCGCGCCCATCTTGCCCCTGATGGTGCTCTGCTTTGCATCGACTGCTCCTACACATGGGGGCAATACCAGACCGGCCCCCAGCACTTCTTCCAGGTGGGGGGGCTCGGTGGCTATGATGCCCTGCAGTTCCTGAGCGGCAATGCCCAGCTCAACAGTTGGCTGGCTGCGCAAGGCAGCAAGCACGTGGGGGGATGGAAGCTGGGGGGGGATGTCCCCCAGGTCGAGGCACGAGAGTCGGAGTGGGGGACGCCAGCCGGTTTTCGCGAGGCGGTACGGCGGTTCGCCCATGACTCGTCCTATGCCTTCCACTGTTTGAATGGCTCAAATCCTGAGGACTTCAGCGCCCTTGCCTACACCGCCTATTTATGGGAGGCACGGCTACACGAAAGACGGCCGGGCGGCCTGTTGATCGAGTGTTTTAGCCAAATCAACCCGACGGCGGCGCTGCGCTCGGACCTGCTGCCTTTGTGGCTGCCCTTCAATTGCAGCGACAGTCTGCGCTTTCTTGAGAACATGCTCGATTTCGTGCCAGAAGGCCTGCCTGTCGTACTCTCGATGCTCAGTACGTTCTCGTCAACGCCCGATATGCCTGACGCTCGCGCCTGGCAGGAGGCTGTCGCCCGGGTGGGCCCGGTTCAGTGGATCGGCCCGAACCCGAAGCGCTACCCGGTGGACCTGATGGCTCGATCCGACTACCTGCCCCAACTACAGACCTGGATACGCGATCGACCTGGCAGACCGCCGCAGCCGCGACTGCGACCGGAGGAACTGCTGCAGATGGTGCGGTTGTTGAGTGCAGAGGGGCCCGGCCTCATCGAGGACGTCTTGCACGCCTGAGAACCGCCGCCATGACGTGCGGCACAGAATCTGCATGCAAAGCGTCCTGACGCCACAACAGCACGACATTCTCCAGCGCGAGCGTGACCTCTTCACGCGCCTCGAGAGCGTCGCCGTGCGTGTGGAGTCACCTGCCCACGAGCGTGGCATTCTGGCGCGCACCCGGAAGCAGCTCGACGAGTTCTTTCTCCTCGTCGTCGTCGGCGAGTTCAACAGCGGCAAGTCGGCCTTCATCAACGCCATGCTCGGCCAGCGCTTTCTCGATGAGGGCGTGACGCCGACGACAAGCCAGATCTATGTGCTTGGCTACGGTCCGCAAGCAGCGGCGGAGCAGGTCGAACCCTTCCTCCTGCGCGTGAGCTATCCGGTGTCCTGGCTTCAAGAAATCAATATCGTCGACACGCCAGGCACCAACGCCGTCATCCAGCGCCACCAGGAGATCACCGAGGCCTTCGTACCCCGGTCCGACCTGATCCTGTTTGTGACATCGGCCGACCGCCCCTTCAGCGAAAGCGAGCGGGCGTTTCTGGAGTTGGTGAGCGACTGGGGCAAGAAAGTCGTGATCGTCATCAACAAGATCGACATTCTGGACGAGGAGGCTGCGCTCAACCAGATCGTTGACTTCGTGCGCGACCAGGCGGCCGCTGTTCTCGGCGTCGTTCCTCGCATCTTTCCCGTGTCGGTCAAGCTGGCGCAGCGCGCCAAGGGGATGACTGATGATGGCAGTGGCAGCAGGACAAGCCCGGATGCGACCGCCGCGTTCCTGACAGCCTCGCGTTTCCCGGCGCTGGAGAGCTTCATCCTGGACACGCTGGACCAGCAGCAACGCCTCCGCCTGAAGTTGGAAAGCCCTTTGGGCGTGGCCGACAATCTGCACCGCACCTACAGCGCCACGGTGCAGAAGCGCCTGGAGCTTCTAAAAAGCGACTTTGCGACCCTGGACGATATCGAGGCGCAGCTAGACGGTTACGTAGCCGACATGCGCCATGACTTCCAGTTTCGCACCAGTCGCATCGACAACATCCTGCACGATGTGCGCGCCCGCGGAGATGATTTCTTCGAAGAAACGATCCGCATGGGCCGGTTCTTCGACCTGATCAACGGCTCGCGGCTCCGCAGTGAGTTCGAGCGGGAGGTCATCGCCGACACTCACGAGCGCATCGAGCACGAGGTGAACGATCTCATCGATTGGATGATCGAACGCAACTACCGCCAGTGGCAGGAGGTCACCCAGCATCTTGGACGTCGCGCCACACAGCATGGTGACCGCATTGTGGGTGACATCGGCGGCAGATTTGACCTCAACCGCAAACAGCTTCTGCAATCCGTCGGACGGTCGGTGCGGGAGGTCGTCGCCACCTACGACTACGAGGCGGAGTCACGGCACTTGAGTGACTCCGTGCGTCTCTCCCTGACGGCGATGGGGGCGGTTGAAGTGGGCGCCCTGGGGTTGGGCGCTGTCCTGCTGGCGATTCTTAGCCGCGCTCTCGACCCCCTGGGCCTGCTGGCTGCCGGTGGCATCGCCATTGCTGGTCTTTTCGTGCTGCCGGCCAGGCGTCGTGCGGCCAAGAACGACCTGGACGCCAAGATCGAAGCCGTGCGTCAGCGCCTCAAAGAGACGCTCAGCACGCAGTTCGAACGGGAGCTGCAGCGTTCGGTGCAAGAAATCCGAGAGGCAGTCGCTCCCTATACCCGCTTCATTCGCGTGGAGCAAGACAAGCTGACGCTGCTCAGCCAGGAGTTGGACGCCGTGGCGCTCGAGGTCAGGCAGTTGCGCAGCCAGCTACACGCCCTGGATACGGCGCCACCCCCAACCAGGGCATAGTGATGGCAGCGACCGCCGTACGACCCTCACCGGTCATCAACCCCGCCCTGTGCCAGCTTTGCTCGCGCTGCCGGGTAGTAACGTCCTGCCGGTGGCAGGCCGTCATCCGCTTCGACCGCGACGAGACGCCGGTGATTGACATGGCCCGGTGTCAACGCTGCCTGGTCTGTGTGGCCCGGTGTGACTACGAGGCTGTTATCTTGATCTGATGGAGCGGCGCCCCTGCTGGCGGGCGTCCTTGGGTAGTGGTGTGACCTACGGCATCTGGGCACTGGGGCTGGCAACTTTGGCCGGCGCCATCGGCGTGCCCGTGCCGACGAGTATGCTCTTGCTGGCCGCAGGCGCGTTTGCCCGCCAGGGCGTGCTGGACTGGCAGTGGGCGGTGGCTTTGGCCGGCCTGGGTACTCTTTGCATGAGGCGCCGGTGCAGTCCGTGCATACATTGCATATTTTGCAGAGAATGTTTGCAGATATGACATAGATCATATCCAGCGCATGCCCCGCAGTGCTATGCTCCTCATAACATCTGTGAAGTCCCGCACAAGCCACCTTGCGATGTCTGACCTCCTTACCGCCAAGCAACTTCAAGAAATCCTCCGTGTGGATCGCACCACGATCTACCGGATGGCCGACAGTGGTCGCCTGCCGGGAATCAAGGTCGGCGGTCAATGGCGCTTTTCGCGGCCGCAGATCGAGACCTGGCTGCAGAGCCAGAGCACGACCCTACCCATCGCCCGCGAGCGAGTCGAGGAAGCCATGAATCCTGGCCAGTTCGATTCCGCGCAGATGTTTCCCGTCGAATGCGTCCAGCTCATCCAGGATAGCTTCGCCGATCTCTTGGGCGCGATGCTGCTGCTTGTCGACCTCGACGGTCGCGCCATTACCCGCCCCAGCAACGCCTGCGGCCTGCACAAGGCTATCCAGAAGCACCCGCAGGCGTATCAACGGTGTATCACCCAATGGCTGCGTATGGCTCAGGACCCGGCGCTGGCCCCTCGCTACCAGACCAACCCCCTGGGTCTCTTGTGTGCGCGCGGCCTGATCCGGGTCGGTGGCGAGATCAGGGCCATGTTGGTCGTGGGCGACATCGCTCCCGAGTCCTGGCCACCGGCTGCGGATGAGCTTCAGTCCATTGCCACCCGACTTGAGATCGCCCCCGACGTGATTGTCCGGCACGCCCCCGAGATCCACAAGTTGGACCAGGCGGGACAAGACCGGGCCCTGGGTCACGTCCAACGCGTGGCTGACATCTTTGCCCACATCGCCGCCGAGCGCAGCTCGCTCTTCAGTCGCCTTCAGCGCATTGCCGAGATCACCCAGATGTGATGGGGGCCGTTGCACCCCCACCCGACATCACCCCATCGCAAACCATCGGTAGCTCGCACCACCCTTCAAACCGCCAGAAGAGGCCCTCGTTCATGAAGCAAATCGTCATTCTCGGCGCCGGCACCGCCGGCACCATCGTCGCCAACAAGCTGACGCAGACACTCGACCTCAACGAATGGAAGATCACCGCCGTCGACCAGTCGGATCTGCACTACTACCAGCCGGGCTTTCTGTTCATCCCCTTTGGCGTCTACCAGAAGGAGGACGTCATCCGGCCCCGCCGTGACTATCTGCCGCGCAGCGTCGAGACCGTCATTGCCCAAATCGACGTCATCGACCCTGCCAACAACCAGGTGCGCTTGCAGACCGGACGTGTGCTGAAATACGACTACCTGATTGTGACTACAGGCTCACGTATCGTGCCGGGAGAAACGCCTGGACTGACCGAGCACGAATGGCGGAAGAGCATCTTCGACTTCTATACCATCGACGGGGCCGTGGCGCTGGCGCGCAAGCTGCGCACCTGGCAGGGTGGGCGGTTGGTGCTCAACATCACCGAAATGCCCATCAAGTGCCCTGTTGCCCCGCTGGAGTTCCTCTTCCTGGCCGACTGGTATTTTCACGAGCACGGACTGCGTGACAAGGTCGATCTGACCCTGGTGACGCCGCTGCCCGGCGCCTTCACTAAGCCCCGCGCCTCGGCACTTTTGGGCGGTCTCCTCGACGAGAAAAACATCAAGGTGGTACCCGAGTACAACATCATGGAGGTGGACCCGGACGGCAAGAAGATCACCTCTTACGACGGCGTCGAGGTCGAGTACGACCTGCTCGTCTCGATTCCCTTGAACATGGGCGACCCCGTCATTGCCCGCTCCGGCATGGGTGACGAGTCGAACTTCGTCCCCACCGAGAAGCACACGCTCAAGGCGAAGAACTACGACAACGTGTTCGTTCTGGGCGATGCCACCGACCTGCCCAGCTCGAAGGCGGGCTCAGTCGCCCACTTCCAGGGCGAGGTTTTCATCGACAACTTCCTGCGTTATGTCGATGGTCTGGAGCTGCGCCCGACTTTTGATGGCCACGCCAACTGCTACATTGAATCCGGTTTCGGGAAGGGTTTCCTGATCGACTTCAACTACGACGTCGAGCCCCTGCCCGGCATGTTCCCGCTGCCCGGCGTCGGTCCTTTCTCGCTGCTGCAGGAGTCCCGCATCAACCATTGGGGCAAGATCCTCTTCCGGTGGATGTACTGGAACCTGCTGCTGAAGGGAAAGCAGCTCCCGATCCCCGCGCAAATGGCCATGGCCGGCAAGTGGAACTAAGGTGAGCCCTATGGATCAGACTCCCGTCTCGACCGAGCTTGACCACAAGCTCGACAGCCTTTTGACCCAGGTCCAGGCGCTGAGCGCCCAAGTGCAGATGCTCACCGCCTACGCCGACGATCAGCGCAGGCGCCAGCAAGAGTGGGATGACCTGCGAGCTGACCTCTCGCCGGTCATGAACGAGATGTACGCCGCTGCCGTCGTGCAGCTCTCGGAGGTCGAACCGTACGTGCGCCTTGAGGACATGATGGCCCTCGTCAAGCGCCTGGCCCGTAATACGCACAACATCGAGTACCTCCTCGACCAGGTGGAGAGCCTGACCGACCTTGCGCACGATGCTGCGCCCATCGTCAACGAGGGCTTCAGCACTGCCGTCGACGTCATGGATCAATTCGAAAGGAAGGGCTATTTCAGCTTCGCCAAACAGGGCGCCTACGTCTTCGACAACGTCGTCTCCTCCTTTACCCCCGACGACGTGCGCCAGTTGGGCGACAACGTCGTCACAATCCTCAACACCGTCAAGAGCATGACCCAGCCTGAGATCATGGGCACCGTACAGAACCTGACCGGGCGCATGCGCCAGGCTGAGCTGGCTCCCGACGCACCCCCGCCGTCTGTTTTCGGACTGCTGCGCCAACTCAGAGATCCTCAGGTGCGTCGCGGTATGGGCGTCACCCTGACGATGCTCAAAGCCATTGGCGAGGAACCGGGCCAACCCGCCAGCGGCGCCCCCACGGCCGGACGTCCCTAGCACTGAGCAAACACTCTCATCTCACACGGAGATTCCCTTATGACAACTCGTGAAATCGCAGGCAAAACCGTTGCAGTCAACGACGAAGGCTTCATGACCAACCCCGCCGAATGGACGCGTGACATTGCGGCGGTAATGGCCAAAGAGGACGGCGTTGGTGAACTGACGCCAGAACATTGGAAAGTGATTGATTTCTGCCGCGAAGATGCCAAATCCAACGGCAAGGCACCCACCTTGCGGCGGATCAGCACCATGGGCGGCGTAACGACCAAAGAACTGTTCGCCCTGTTCCCAAAGGGCCCAGCCAAAAAGGTCGCCCGCATTGCCGGTCTGGGTAAACCTGAGGGCTGCGTCTGATCCTGCGCCTATTGGGGCGCCTGAGCACCCATTTCCTCCCAACGGAGATACACCAAAAATGTCACAAGATACAAGGCACGTAGCGTTCATCTGTTCCAAAGGCAACCTCGATATGGCCTATCCCGCCCTGGTCATGGGTTGGGCGGCGCTGGGCAACGGCATCGACGTCACCCTCTTCTTCACCTTCTGGGGCATGGACATCATCACGAAGAGCCGCCAGGACAAGCTCGAGATTGCCCCGGTCGGCAATACCAGCATGAAGATGTCCATGATGGGGGTCAACACCGGCAATCTGGGCATTCCCAACATCATGGGCGTGATCCCCGGCATGACGGCGTTCGCCACCAAGCTGATGAAGGACAAGATCGCCGCCATCGACGTGCCGCCCGTGGGCGAGTACGTGCAGATGCTGGTCGACGGCGGCGCCAAGCTGTACGCCTGCAAGATGTCCGCGGACATGATGGGGCTGAAGATGGAAGACTTCGTCGACGGCGTGATCGACATCGTCACCGCCAGCGACTTCATGGACATGACCGAAGGCGCCCAGGTGATCTTCATCTGAGTCGCCGGTTTCTTCTTCACGACGTCTCACCCGCCCGCCGGTCACCCCGGCGGGCGTTTTGTCGACATGACTATGTCATGCCATGACCTATGTCATGTTCCGGCGCCGCCAGATGCGCGAGAATAGGGGTCGTAGACGCCGCGGGCACGCTCTTGGGGATTATCACAGAGTCTGATATCTTCCGGTTGATCGTCGCCGCATGGGATGAACAGTAGGACGCCCAAATTTCCCACCAAAGGATGCCATCATGATTGACAAATCGCTTTTCTCATCCAATCCGACTCGGGACTTTCTGCGTCGCGAGCGCAATCCTCTCGATCCCATCTTTGCGCCCAAGACCGTGGCCCTTGTTGGGGCCACCGAGCGTGAGGGCAGCGTAGGCCGCACCGTCCTCTGGAATCTCCTCAGCTCGCCCTTCGGCGCAACCATCTTTCCGGTCAACCCCAAACGCCCCAATATTCTGGGCATCAAGACCTATCCCGACATCGCCTCTATTCCCGATCCGGTCGATCTCGCCGTTATTATGACGGCGGCGCCGGTGGTGCCAGCGATCATACGCGAGTGCGTCGAAGCGGGTGTACCCGGCGCCATCGTGATCTCGGCCGGCTTCAAGGAAGTGGGACCGGAGGGTGTGGCCCTGGAACAGCAGATCATGGAGTATGCACGCGGCAAGATGCGTGTCATCGGCCCCAACTGCCTGGGTGTGATGAGCCCCACCTCGGGGATGAACGCCACCTTCGCCGCCAGCATGGCGAACCTCGGCAACATCGGTTTCATCAGCCAGAGCGGCGCTCTCTGCACGGCCGTCCTGGACTGGAGCTACCGCGAGCATGTGGGCTTCAGTCATTTCGTTTCCATCGGGTCCATGCTCGATGTGGGTTGGGGTGACCTGATTTACTACCTGGGCGATGACCCCAACACGCACGCTATCGTCATCTACATGGAGACGGTGGGCAACGCCCGCAGCTTCCTTTCCGCTGCCCGTGAGGTAGCGCAGATCAAGCCTATCATCGTGATCAAGGCCGGCCGGACGGCCGCCGCCGCCAAGGCCGCAGCTTCGCACACGGGCTCGCTGGCGGGCAGCGACGACGTGCTTGACGCCGCCTTTCGCCGCGCCGGTGTGCTCCGCGTCAACTCCATCGACGACCTCTTCAACATGGCCGAAGTGTTGGCCAAGCAGCCCCGTCCCAAGGGTCGCCGCCTGACCATCCTCACCAACGCCGGCGGTCCCGGCGTGCTTTCCACGGACGCCCTCATCACTGGCGGGGGCGAGTTGACGGTGATCAGCGACGAAACGATGGCAGCGTTGAATACGCTGCTGCCCTCGGCGTGGAGTCACAACAACCCCGTGGACGTACTGGGTGACGCCGATCCTGCCCGCTATGCCAAAGCCCTGGAACTCGTCGCCCAGGATCCTGCCGCCGACGGTCTGCTGGTCATCCTCACGCCACAGGCCATGACGGACCCGACCGGCACCGCGCAAGAGCTGCTGCAGTATGCGAAGTTGGGCGGCAAACCGCTGCTGGCAAGCTGGATGGGCGGCGAGCGCGTGGCGCAAGGAGAACTGCTCCTTAACCAGGCGGATATCCCAACCTATCCCTTCCCGGACACCGCCGCCCAGGTTTTCAACTACATGTGGCAGTTCGCAGACAACCTGTCTGCCCTGTACGAAACACCGATCATCTCGACCGATCCGGCCCGTTATGAAGACGAACGGCTCAGGGCCGAGGCGATCCTCGAACATGTGCGGGCGCAGGGACGCACCATCCTCACGGAATACGAATCGAAACAAATCCTGTCTCTCTACGGCATTCCCACGGTCGAGACACGCATCGCTCGTTCCGCCGAGGAAGCTGTGGCTGCCGCCGCTGCCATCGGCTATCCCGTCGTCGTCAAGCTGCACTCGGAAACGATCACGCATAAAACCGATGTGGGAGGCGTCCGCCTCAACCTGCGGGATGCGGCCGCGGTGAGCGCCGCTTTCACCGACATGCAGTCCAGCGTCAGCGCCAGGTTCAGCGCCGCCGATTTCCAGGGTGTGACCGTGCAACCCATGGTCAAGCTCGAAGGTTATGAACTGATCATCGGTAGCAGCATGGATGCACAATTTGGCCCGGTGCTCCTGTTCGGCGCTGGCGGCCAACTGGTCGAGGTATTCAAGGACAGCGCCTTGGGTCTGCCGCCCCTGACGACGACGCTGGCCCGGCGCATGATCGAGCAGACCCGCATTGCCAGGGCGTTGAAGGGCGTGCGCGGGCGTCCGCCCGTGGACGAAGTGGCGCTCGAGAAACTGCTCGTGCGCTTCAGCCACCTGGTTGTCGAGCAGCCGCTCATCGCCGAGATCGACATCAATCCGCTGTTGGCGTCGCCTGAGCGCCTCCTGGCCCTCGACGCCCGCGTGCTTGTCCAGCCCGCCGGTATCCCCGCCGACCGTCTGCCGAAACCGGCCATCCGGCCCTACCCCGCCGAATACATCACCCAATGGACGTTACCCGCCACCGGCGAGGTGCTTACCTTCCGTCCGATCCGGGCCGAGGACGAGCTGTTGCTAGTGGAGTTCCACCGGGCGCTCTCCGAAGAATCGGTGTTCCAGCGTTTCGAGCAACCCATGCCGTTCGAGGAGCGCGTTGCCCATGAGCGTCTGGCGCGAATCTGCTTCATCGACTACGACCGGCAGATGGCCCTGGTTGCCGAGCGCACCGACCCGGTGACGGGCGGGCGCTCCATCCTGGGCATCGCCCGCTTCCGTAAGGTGACCGGGGCTTGCGACGCCGTTTTCGCCCTGCTGGTGCGCGATGATGTCCAGGGAACCGGCATGGGAACCGCCCTGTTGGACCGGTTGCTCACCTATGCCCGGATCGAGGGTTTGGGCTGCGTGCGCGCAACCTTCCTGCCGGATAATGCCGCCATGCTGCGCATCTGTGGGAAGCTCGGCTTTGAGATCACCGAGCAGCCGGAGCACAACATGGTGACGGCAATCAAGCGCCTCTGAGCCTGACCGGCGCCCATAGTCAGCTAGCAGCCCCCTCTTTTCCGACAGACCCACACGATGCCCAGGAAGGGGAAAATCCCTTCCTGGGCATGTTCACCAATGGCTGTTACTGCGCTCCGGCTTTCGACAGTTGCGCGTCGATGATCTGCTTAAAGGCATCAATGGGTTGGGCGCCGCTCAAGAGCACCCCGTTAATGAAGAATGCCGGGGTTCCGGTCACGCCAGCCGCAACTCCCTCCTGCTGGTCGGCGTCGATCTCGGAACGGAACTCACCCGTGTCGAGACAGGCGTCGAACTTGTCCTTGTCCAGGGTCAGGTCCGCGGCGTACTTCTTGAAAGTGTCCACGGCATTCGACTGTCCAGCCCATTCGGCCTGGCTCTCGAACAGTTTGTTGTGCATCTCCCAGTACTTGTCCTGGGCGCCGGCGCACTCCGCAGCCTCGGCGGCTGATATCGCCTGCGCGTGAATCTGGGTAATTGGGTAGTCTTTGACGATGTATTTCACCTTGCCGGTGTCCACATAGTCCTTGAGAAGCTGTGGCAGAGTTTGCTTGAAATGCTGCTCACAGAAGGGACATTGGTAGTCAGTAAACTCGACGATGGTCACCGGCGCGTCTGCCTGACCCAGAGCGGGACGGTCTTCGGCATTGAAGTCGGTGTCGGGCGTGGGCGCGGGCGTGACGGTGATGACACCTGCCGGCAGGGAGCCGGTTTCGGCTTCTGTGATCAGCACGTCGATGAGCCTCTTGAACTGCTCGATGGGCATGGCGCCGGGAATCAAATGGCCGTTGATCACGAAGGCAGGGGTGCCGTTGATTTCGTAGGACTGGCCTTCGCGGAAGTCCTCCACAATGCGTTGAATGGGCGTCTGCGCGTCGAAGCACTTGTCGAACTTGTCGCCGTCGGCGCCAGCCTCCCGCGCCCCCTTCTTTACCTGCGCCAAAGCATCCTGGCCGGCCCAGGTCGTGGTGTTGCCGTACAACCAGTCGTGCATTTCCCAGAACTTGTCCTGGTCAGCGGCGCATTGGGCGGCAAGGCTGGCCACGACCGAGAGGTCGCCGTTCACTACGGGATACTCTTTGTACACCAGCCTCAGCTTTCCGGTCTTGACGTAAGTCTCCTCAAGAACAGGCCACAAGTCGTCATTGAAGGTCTTGCAATGCGGACAGGTGTAGTCTGACCATTCGTACATCACCACCGGCGCATTAGCGTCGCCTATCGTGGCCTGCGGGCGGTCCGTGGGATTGAAGTTCGGAAGGGTGGGGGGAAGAATGAACTCACCTGTTGCGGCAGCAGGCGGTGTTGCCACCGGCGTCGACGCCGCGGCGGGCTGGGGTGACGGTTCGGAGGTTGCAGCGGCTGCCGGTGCGGGGGTGCCGGTCGCCACAGTTGCGGCGTTGGTGGCGACGGCCGTCAGCGTTGCCTGCACAGCCTCTTCGATCGCCGTCTGGCCGTCCGGAGCGGAAGTGGGAGCAGGAGCGGCGCACCCGGCAGCGACCAAGACGCCAACCAGCAAGAGAAGCAGTAGAACGAATCGAGATACTCGCATTAGATGTCTCACAGAGAAAGGTTACGGGACACGGTCATCCGCCTGAAGCCCCCAGGATCTCAGGAATCTGGCGATCCAACAAGGCCTGGTCGGCCGGACCGACGAGGACGTAGTGTATCACACCCTGGCGATCGAGAAAGAAAGTGGTCGGGAGGCCATAGACACGATAGAGACGACTCGTCTCCTGGTCGGCATCGAGTACAACGGGGAAAGTGAGGCCAAGCTCCTTCAAAAACGCATGCACCGGCGCCGGTTTCCCCCCCACAACCACCCCCAGCCACCACAACACGTTGCCCGCGTTGGCCTCGAAAGCCTTCCGGAGCACCGGCACCCCCTTGCCGACGGGGGCCGCCCCGGGTGCCGAGTAAGG
>CAZHTZ010000041.1:21036-22953 GCA_964535455.1 uncultured Caldilineales bacterium | reverse complement strand
CAGCATGTCCAGACCATGACTCCACTCCCCCTGCGAAACCGAGAGCATGCTTGGCTCCACGCGCTCATTCAGCCCTACCACCTCGACACCCAGTTGCTCAAGCAGGGGCTCGAGGACATCGACGGTCGTAGAATGGGCATAGTCGACGGCAATCGTGAGTCCGGCCTTGCGCAATTGGTTAGGACCCAGTGCTTCCAGAAACGCCTGCATGTACTTCTTTTCGACATCGGCATCGTATTCGATCGTGCCGATATCATCGACCTGGGCGCGTCGAAAATCCTCCCGAAAAAAGAGCCGCTCCACGTCTCGTTCTTTCGACCGGCCCAGGTTGAGGCCGTTGGCATCCATGAACCTCACGTCCACCACGCGGCGGTCGTACGGCGACAGGCGGACGTGAACACCCGCAGCGGCATGAGACATTCGCGTTATGTACCGCGCCACCGGCACAGGCTGTGTCCGTAGATCCAACACCTGCACACCCGCTGCCGGCAATCCTGAGATGATCGCGCGTTTCAGCATGCGTGAGCTGGGGTGGGCATCGCGGTTGATGGTGACAATGCTCCCTTTGGGCAGGCTGGCGCCAAAGGCGACGCCCAGCTTGGCCGCAAACTCCGGGGTGAGCTCCACGTTGACCACGCCTGTCACGCCAAAGCGGCCGAAAAGCACGCGCCGTCCCTGCGAACCCCAGATGATGCTGTCTCGCACCAACGCACCTGATTCGATCTCCTTCCCCGGCCACAGCTTCACGTTGGTGAAGATAATGGCGTCTTCTCCGATCACGCAGCGATCGCCGATCACGGCGCCTTCTTGCACTGTGGACCGTGCTTTGAACACGCACTGCCGGCTGACGAGCGCGCCGTGCAATTGCACATCCTCGCCCACATAGCAGCCGCGCCACAGCACCGAACGCGAGATGTGAGCGCGATGATCCACGACCGTGTCGTCGCGAATGACCGCCGGACCCTGGATAACGGCCCCGCTCTTGATCTGGACGTTATGGCCCAGGTAGATCGGGCCGAGCAAGTGGGCATCGGTGGCTATATTGACATTCTCGCCCACCCAGATGTCACCCGGCAACTGCTTTCCAATAGACTCATGCCGTACGCGATTGTAAAGCAGATCGGCATTGGCCTGCAGATAGGCGCCTGGCGTCCCAACATCACACCAATACCCTTCCATCGGGCAGCCGTAGAGCTGGCGCTGCTGCGTCAACAGCTTGGGAAACAGGTCGTTGCTGAAATCAAAAGGGACGCCCAACGGAATCTGGTTGATGATGGGCGCTTCCAGGATATAGATCCCCATGTTGACAAGGTCGCTGACCACATCTCCCCACCCAGGCTTCTCGACGAACTGCGTGATCCGACCGTCCTCGTCCGTGATCACCATGCCGTACTCCAGGGGATTCTGGACGCGGTACAGAGCCACCGTCACATCGGCGCCACGGCCATGATGGAACTCGACGAGCGCGCCCAGGTCGATATCCGTGGCTGCGTCGCCGCTTACCACCAACACCCTGTCGTCAGCGCTGATCATGCCATTTGCCCGCGCCTGGGCAATACCACCCGCCGTGCCGAGCGGCATATCCTCGATGATGAAGTCGATAGTCGTGCCCGCCGCCGCACTGCCTGCCAAATAGCTCTGAAACCAGTCTGCCTGGTGTTGCAGTGTAATGATGATGTCGTCGATGCCGTTTCGTTTGAGCCAATCGACGATATGCGCGATCACCGGTTTGTTGGCGAGCGGCAAGAGCGGCTTGGGACGATTCACCGTCAACGGCCTAAGGCGAGAGCCCTGCCCACCTGCCATCACGATTGCCTTCATAAACTCAGTACCTCGTTGCAGCCCTGGAGCCAAGTCAGGTTCAAGCATAACACAAATTGGGTGACGGTGTCATGCCGGTCCGGCGCGTAGGGGCGA
>CAZHTZ010000041.1:14570-20936 GCA_964535455.1 uncultured Caldilineales bacterium | reverse complement strand
CCGAACGATCAGGCGCGTAGGGGCGACCGAACGATCAGGCGCGTAGGGGCGACCGAACGATCAGGCGCGTAGGGGCGACCGGCCGGTCGCCCCTACTTGGAACTCCCATGCTGCCTATGGTACAAAACCGTACAGGCGGGTCGCTGCCTGGATGCTCACCGCACCCACGCAGCGGCTGTGCCGTTTCATCTGTAAATCGCTGCGAGGAACTACACTATGGCAATTCATTTCGGGACCGATGGCTGGCGCGCCGTCATCAGCGAGGACTTTACCTTCGCTAACGTGCGTCATGTCGGCCAGGCCATCGCCGACATGGTGAACGCCGAGGCAAACGGCGCTACCCGGGTGATGGTGGTCGGCTACGATACTCGATTCCTGTCCGACCGCTACGCGCAGGCTGTTGCTTCTGTCCTGGCCGCCAACGACATCCAGGTGCTGCTCTGCGAGCGCTTTGCGGCGACGCCAGCGGTGTCCTATGCCATTGTGGACCAGCAGGCAATCGGCGGCGTGATGATCACGGCCAGCCACAATCCACCACGCTATAACGGCATCAAGCTAAAGGCAGCCTACGGCGGCTCGGCCACCTCGTCCTCTGCCCGCCGGGTTGAACAGATCATCGAGGCCAACCTCCGCAGCGGTCGCGATCCGCGGGTCATGGACCTGGAAACGGCCCAGCGCCAGGGCAGGGTGGTTTCTTTCGACCCCTATCCCGCCTATGCCGCTCAGGTTCGCCGGCTCGTCGACGTCGACGCCATCGCCCGTTCGGGGCTGCGCATTGCCGTCGATGCCATGTATGGGGCGGGCATGAACTTCACCGATCGCCTGCTGCGGGAAGCTGGCGTCGACCCCGTGCTGCTGCACCACGACATGAACCCCGGCTTTGGCGGCCTGTATCCGGAGCCGATCGGTCGCCATCTCCAACCGTTGTCCGCCACGGTTGCGAGCCAGGGCCTCGATTTGGGCCTGGCGACCGATGGTGACGCCGACCGTATCGGCGCCGTCGGTCGTTCGGGCGCCTTCATCGACCCACACCGGATCATGGCCCTTTCCCTTGACTACCTCCTGAAACGGGGGCTGCGCGGGGACGTCGTCAAGACGGTCAGCACCACGCAGATGCTCAACCTGCTCGCCGCCCAGCATGGTCTGGAGGTGCATGAAACACCCGTCGGGTTCAACTATATCTCGGACCTGATGCTCACTCACGATGTGCTTATTGGGGGCGAGGAGTCGGGCGGCATCTCGATCAAGGGCCACATTCCCGAAGGTGACGGCGTGTTGATGGCCCTGCTCCTGGCCGAGCTGGTGGCAGTCCAGGGCGGCGACGTACAAGCCCTGGTGCAACACATCATGGACAGGATCGGCTCGTTTGCCTACGCCCGCCACGACTACCATACTCAGCCCTTTTCGAAGCCCGAACTCGTGCGCCAACTGATCGATACGGCGCCTGACCTCCTCGCCGGCCAGACGGTGACAGGTCTCAATACCCGCGATGGCGTCAAGTATCTGCTCGCCGACGATAGCTGGCTGCTGATCCGGCCGTCCGGCACCGAACCGGTGCTGCGCGTCTATGCTGAGGCGCACGATGAGCGCATGGTGACTGCCCTCCTGGCCGAGGGCGCGCGGCTGGCCGATTTTGCCCAGCTGGTGTTGGCATAGCGTGTCTCGCCGCCGCACCCTTTGGCTGGCAAGCGCTCTTGTCCTGGTCCTGGCTGCTCTGGCCGCCTGGCAACTTTGGCCGCGTCCTCAGATCGTCGCGGCGACGGTTGTCGCCGGAGCGGTTTCGACAGAGGGGTTTGCCCGCGCCCGGCCGGACGTGCCCGTTCGTTTGCCTGCGGATCAGGCTGCCCATCCTGAGTACCAGACGGAGTGGTGGTACTTCACCGGCAATCTCACGTCCCCAGACAACACCGGCGAACAGTGGGGCTACCTGTTCACACTTTTCCGCCGGGCGCTAACGCCCTCCGAAACGGAACGCCCTTCCGCCTGGGGCAGCAACCAGGTCTACCTGGCGCATCTCGCCATCACGGACGGCGAGCGCAGCGAGCACGTGGCAACGGAGCGCTTCAGTCGCGGCGGCGCCGGTCTGGCCGGGGCGCAGGCGCAGCCATTCCGGGTCTGGCTTGAAGATGGAGAAGTCAAAGAGGAAGCGCCCGGCCAGTGGCGCCTGCGCACCAGTCACGATGGCTATGCTCTTGATCTCACCCTGAAGCCAGGCAAACCGGCTATCGTTCACGGCAAGAATGGCTATAGCCAGAAAGGCTCGGACCCGGGGAATGCCTCGCACTACTACAGCTATACTCGCCTTCAGACCACGGGGACCCTTACCAGAGACAGCCAGGCCATTCCTGTCGAGGGTCTGAGTTGGATGGATCATGAGTGGAGCACCAGCGCCCTCGAAGCCGGTCAGATTGGCTGGGACTGGTTCTCAGTCCAGCTCGATGACGGCTGGGACTTGATGGTCTTTCAACTGCGGCGTGCTGACGGCAGCGTCGACCGCTACTCCAGCGGCACGCTTGTCGACCCAGATGGCAAGACCTTCCCCCTCAGCGCCGGCGACCTCAGCATTCACAGCGAAGGGAGTTGGCGCAGTTCCGATGGCGCCACCGTCTATCCGGACTCGTGGCGGATCGAGATCCCCAAACACGATCTCACCGTCAGCCTCAACCCTCTCGTTGCCGACCAGGAGATGCGTCTATCGACGCGCTACTGGGAAGGCGCGGCAAAGGCCGCTGGCGAACATGACGGCCTTGCCGTGCAAGGACGCGGTTATGTCGAAATGACGGGGTATGCGGCATCCATGGAAGGGAAGTTCTAGTATCACTTGGCGGCGCTGCCAAGCGCGCGCAACGGCCTCTCCTGAAGCTAACCGCTTCAGCTCCTGGTGAAAGCAGCACATCGGGGCAAGTTGTGGTGTCTATACGTGTAAGAAGTACTTAGCGACACAAAGCTATCATTATGCGAAAGCTGTGTAAGATTCATCCAATTACGACTACGCGCAGTTATCGAGCCGTTGCGACCGCTGCTGCAAACCCGTGTCTGCCGGTCATTCGTGAGCCTTGGGCATTCGACCCATAGCTATCCACAGGTGTGGACAACTATTCCTCGTCAATGCGCTGAAAACCCTGAACCATACCTCATTCGTACAAAAGGATTGACAAATCGCAAAAAGAGATCATAATATCAAATTGAATTCCCCCGCCAGTCTCAGTAGATCACTCTCGACGGAGGGAGCTATGCCTACATTCGAAAAGCTGACAAAAGACGACGTGAGCGACATTCTGGAGTCAAAGCGCCGAGGTCGCAGCAAGTCGCAGCGGCAGCGCATCATCGACGCCTACAAGACGTGGTTGCAGGCTCTGGAAGTTGGTGAAGGCGTGGCCGTCAAGCTAGATGACAGAGACAACCGTCAAACTGTGAAGAATCGCATGAAACGGGCTGCCAGCGAACTTGGCTACCAGATCGACTTCATTCGCTCTCGGGGCATGATCCGCGTCCACCGCACTGCCTGAACTCCAGATCGAACGCCCTCTCTGTTCCTCTCGCCACAGTCACAGCTCCCACCCTCAGGGAGCTGTGACTGTTTTTAGGCCCTAACGCCGGTTAAGCGCCACTACCCTACGCTGGGTCAATAGAACAACACTAGCGCGAATGGGGCGAAACGGCCTTTTTGTCAGGTGGCGCGTAGGCGCGTCCGTAAAGCTCGCACAGCTCCGCCAGTCCTGCCTGAATGCCGGTCGTCAACTGCTGTGGCAGGAAACGCCACGTCCAGTTGCCGCTGGCGGCGCCGGGCATGTTCATGCGGGCTTCGCTGCCCACGTTCATGCAGTCCTGCAAGGGCACGACGGCGATGTTGGCAGGAGACATTATGGCGAGACGAATCAGGTCCCAGGCCACGTCCTCGCCGCTCACACGCAAATAACGACGCAGATAGTTCTGCTCAGCCACTGGCGCCTTCTCGTACCAGCCGCGCGTGGTGTCGTTGTCGTGGGTGCCGGTATAGACCACGCCGTTTTTGTCGAAGTTGTGTGGCAAGAAGGGATCGCTGCCATCACTGGCCCAGGCGAACTGCAGCACCTTCATGCCTGGGAACCGGTAGTGGTCGCGCAGTGCGTAGACGCCGGGGTGTGGCTCACCCAAGTCTTCAGCGATGAGCGGGAGATCACCCAAGTCAGCAATCACCGTGTCAAAAAGCGCCTCACGCGGACCGTCTTTCCAGACGCCATCGACCGCGGTTTCGGCGTCTCCGGCCACTTCCCAATAGTTATAGAAACCGCGGAAGTGGTCAATGCGGATGATGTCGTAGAGACGAAGATTGGCCCGGAAACGGTTGATCCACCAGGCATACCCGGTTGCGGCCATCTTGTCCCAATTGTAGATGGGGTTGCCCCAAAGTTGGCCGGTCGGCGAGAAGTAGTCGGGTGGCACCCCGGCGACCACCGTAGGGCGAGCCTCGTCGTCGAAATAGAAGAGATCGCGCTGGCTCCAGGCATCGGCGCTGTCCATGGCCACGTAGATCGGGATATCGCCGATGATGCGTATGCGCTTCTCGTGGGCATAGGCGCGCAGGGCCAACCATTGCTCGAAGAACAACCACTGCCGGAAGCAGTGTGATTGGATCGACTGCGCCAGCCGCCGGCGCGCGGTCTCCAGGGCCTGGGATTGGCGATCGCGCAACTCAGGCGCCCACTGTGACCAGGCCCGCCCGCCGTTCTCGCCTTTCAAGGCCATGAACAAGGCAAAGTCCTCCAACCACCAGCGCTGCTCGTCGACGAAGGCGGCAAAGGCGGAGGGCTGGGGCTGCGATTCAAACTGCGCAAACGCACGATCCAGCAGGCCTGTCTTCCACGTGATGACCCGGCCATAGTCTACGCGGCTGGCCGGGAAGACCGGCACCGCCAGATCGGTCAGAGCCAGATAGCCACGCTCCACCAGATCGATCAGATCGATGAGGAAGGGATTGCCCGCTAACGCCGAGAAACACTGGTAGGGCGAGTCGCCATACCCTGTTGGGCCGAGCGGAAGCACCTGCCAGAGCTGCTGCCTGGCCTCAGCCAGCCAATCGACAAAGTGGTAGGCCTGTTGGCCCAGATCGCCGATTCCGAAGGGTCCGGGGAGTGAGGTCGGATGCAACAAGATGCCGCTGAGACGTGCGTTGAACATGGTCAGATCATCTCTTGTGTGTTCCGGTGGCGCCGGCGTCAGCCCGGCAGATGATGAAGGGTTCGCAGGCCGGCGAAGAGCTGGTCAACCGGCCGTTCTCTCATGGCGGCAGGACCGAAGGGATCCGAGATAGCTGCGTCCGGCTGTTCCAGAAGTCGAAGCGTGTTGAGAACGGCATACGCCAGGACTTCGAGATCATACCCCCCTTCCAGGGCAACGACCAGCCTCCCGGCGCAGAGTTCCTGCGCCAGCGCCATCACCTGACGTGTCAGGGCGGCATAGCCGGTCAGGCTCAGCAGCTCAGAAGCAAGGGGGTCGCGCCAGTGCGCATCGTAACCCGCCGAGACCAGGATCAAGTCGGGTCGAAACCGCTGCGCAAAAGGCAGCAGCAGTTCCGCAAACGCCCGGTCATATCCCTGGTCGCCTATGCCTGCAGGCAAAGGCACATTCAGCGTGGCGCCAGCGCCAGCGCCGCGACCGGTGTCGGCAGCAGCCCCGGTGCCGGGATAGAAAGGATACTGGTGCGTGGAAAAGAACGCGACCGCCGGGTCTTCATAGAACACGGCCTCGGTGCCATTGCCGTGATGCACATCCCAATCGACGATGAGGACGCGCTCGGCGCCGAATTCCACCTGTGCCGTGCGGGCGGCGATAGCGACGTTGGCAAAAATACAGAAGCCCATCCCGCGCCCCGGCAAGGCATGATGCCCCGGCGGCCGCATCAGCGACATGCCGTTGGCTGCCTGGCCGGTCATGACTGCCTCCACCACGTTGACCAGTGCGCCCGCCGAGGCCAGCGCGGCGGCGTAGGTGCCTCGCACCACATAGGTGTCGGGATCGAGGTGGCCACCCCCTGCCTGCGCCAGGCGCGCCACCTGTTCACTATAGCGTTGCGGATGCACCCGGCCCAGTCGCTCCGGGCCAACAGGCGTCACCGCTGTCTCTAGCAAGCGTTCCAGGATGCCATCACCCGCAAGCAGCCCCATGACGCCGGCCAGGCGACCCCGGTTTTCGGGATGACCGGTCAGGGTGTGCTGTTGCTCGATCGGGTCATAGGCATAGCAGGTGGTCATGACGGTCTCAATCATAGCCCAGGGCAGCAAGCATGCCAAAGACATGAGGCCCTGCGACCTATCACCCCGGCGGCCCTGAGCAGGGCGGGGCGCACTGCGGTCCACTGCCGTACCCGAAGCGTGAGCGACGGGT
>CAZHTZ010000041.1:7104-14470 GCA_964535455.1 uncultured Caldilineales bacterium | reverse complement strand
CTGTCGCCCTGCCGGTCCACTGCCGTACCCGAAGCGTGAGCGACGGGTCTGTCGCCCTGCCGGTCCACTGCCGTACCCGAAGCGTGAGCGACGGGTCTGTCGCGCCGCAGATCGCAGAGCGTAAGCGATTTCACAGTATGTGCGCCGGTCTGGTATCATAATGATAAGCAATTTCACAAAACAAGACCTTCAGGGCAGGGTGCGCGTGGCAAAATGGGTCTTCGACCCTTTTTGCTTATGCAATTCCCGACCGGCGGTAAATCTGGCAGCGACCAGATAAGCCCGCGAGCGGCCTCGAGCCTTCGTCCTCCCAGGACATGGCCGGGCGCCTCACCACTTCCGTGGAACGAGCGCCAGCGAGGTGTCAGCAGACCCGGTGAGAAGCCGGGGCCGACGGTACAGTCCGGATGGGAGAAGGTCGTGGCCTCCGTATGGCGCTTGCACGTGGCAACACGATGCGCGCCAACGTCCGCTTATCCCTGAACTGCGGCGACCGGGCACGACCTGGTCGCCTTTTTTGTTGCCCCCGTTCTCCGATCTCACTGGCTATGGCCGAAAGCACAAGATTGCTGTCCCCAACAGGGCGCCCCCCTGGCGCCGAAGAGGCCCTTGCTCCCGATGTCGAGCAACAGGCCGCTACTGAAGGCCTGCTCACACGGCTGCGCAGCAACGGTCATCCCGTGCTTGTTGGCCGCATCCTGCTGGCCCTGGTGACGTTGGTAGCCTTTCTGCTGCTGTGGGAGGGTTTGGTGCGGTGGCGCCAGTATCCGGCGTTCATTCTTCCCTCTCCGGGCGCCGTCTGGACAAAGTTCATCAGTCTGACCATCGATGGCACCTTGTGGGAACACGCCGCCATTACGCTGTTTGAGATCTTGGCCGGGTTGGCGATCGGCCTGTGCGCCGCCGTCGTAGTCGGTTACTTCCTTGCCAAGTCCGTGGCGCTCGAACGTCTGCTATCTCCCTATATCGTCGCCCTGCAATCCTTCCCCATCGTCGCCATCGCACCCCTCCTGGTCATCTGGATCAGCGATGGCGAGACCCGCACCGTCGTCATCTGCAGCCTGACGCTGTTCTTCCCGACCCTGGTCAACACCATCGTCGGGTTGCGCTCGGTGGAGCCGGAATTGATGGCGCTGATGCGCTCGCTGCGGGCAACGCGCTGGCAGATCTTTACCAAGCTCGAGATCCCCGCCGCCCTGCCTGTGCTTTTCGGCGGTCTGAAGATCGGCGCCACGCTGGCGGTTATTGGCGCCGTTATCGGCGAGTTCGTCGGCGCCAACCGCGGTCTTGGGTTTCTCATCAATTTAGCACGGGGTCTTTTCGACACCCCCATGCTCTTCGTCGCCCTTTTCACCCTGGTGCTCATCGCCCTTGGGCTTTATGGCCTGATCAGCCTGATCGAATACCGCCTTTTGGCGTGGCAACGACTTAGTTGAGCGCAACCACCAGGAAACATTCTTTTCTCCCCGTTTCGTGAGAAACACCCGGTTCATCAAGAACGCCCGTTTATTTGGAGACGCCCCATGAACAAACGCCTTTTCTACCTAATGCAGTTCATCATTGTAATAGCTCTCGTGTTAACAGCCTGCACCCCGCCCGCTGCGCCCGCCGCAACTGCGACAGCCGCCGGCCCGCGACCCACGCCGGTCACGCTCAGCCTTGGCTACATTCCCAGTGTCCAGTTCGCGCCTTTCTACGTCGCCATCAAGAACGGCTACTTTGCGGACGAGAACATCGACGTCGAGCTCGAGAACGGCATCGAGACCGACTTCCTCAAGCTTCTGGGCACGGATGAGCGACAGTTCGTCGTCGCCAGCGGCGAACAGGCCATCCTGGGTCGGGCGCAGGGACTGCCGATCACTTATGTCGCCAGGTGGTACCGCAGGTTCCCGGTGGTCGTATTCGCCCAGAGCAGTAAGAACATCAAGACGCCCATGGACCTGGTAGGAAAAAAGGTCGGCATCCCCGGACTGTTCGGCGCCAGCTACGTGGCATGGAAGGCGTTGGTGGACGCGGCCAAGCTGCCTGAGGACAAAATCAGCCTGGAGAGCATCGGCTTTACCCAGGCGGCGGCCGTCGACCAGGGGTTGGTGGACGCCGCCCTGGACTATGAGGTCAACGGTCCCGTGCAACTGAAGCTCGCCGGCAAGAGCGTCAACGTGATCGCCGTGGATGATTACCGGCAGATTCCGGCGAACGGGCTGCTCACCAACGAGGCGACCATTGCCAGCCACCCGGAATTGGTGACCAGTATGGTGCGCGCCTTCCTGCGCGGCGTTCGCTTCACGCTCGACAGCCCGGACGAGGCCTTCAAGATCAGCCTCGAGTTCGTACCTGAGGCCGCCAAGAACGAGGCCACGAATCGGGCCGTGTTTGACGCCTCGCTGGACCTCTGGCAGCCCGGCGAAGGCCAGCAGCTTGGCATCAGCGACGGCGCGATTTGGAGCCAGACCGCAGACTTCATGGCTCGGACCGGGCTCATCAACCAGCCGGTCGACACCAGTGTGATCTGGACCAATCGCTTTGTCGAGGCCGCGTCGACGCCGTGACGCCGCTGCTTGAGCTTCGCCGGGTCTACAAAGCCTACGGCGATCCGGCCGACCCGCTGCACGCCCTGCACGACCTCTCGTTCAGCATCGACCGGGGCGAGCTGGTGTGCATGGTGGGACCGAGCGGCGGTGGCAAGTCCACACTGCTGCGCCTGATCGCCGGGCTGTTGCACCCTACCAGCGGCGAGATCTTGCTGGACGGCCAGCTTGTCGCCAGCCCCAGCCCGCGTGTGGGCATCGTCTTCCAGAACATCAATCTGATGCCCTGGCGTACGGTGAGGGACAACGTCGCCCTGCCGTTGGAGCTGGCAGGCGTGGCGGCGGCGCAGCGCTACGCCGCCGCCACCGCGTTGATCGACCTGGTGGCGCTGCACGGCTTCGAGGAGCACTATCCCCGCCAGCTTTCGGGCGGCATGCAGCAGCGCGCAGCCATCGCCCGCACCCTGGCACAGGACCCGGAAATCCTGCTGCTCGACGAACCCTTTGGCGCCCTGGATGCGATTACCCGTGAACACCTGAACCGCGAGCTACTGCGCATCCAACGCTTGCGGCAGCAAACGGTGTTCATGGTGACGCACGCCATCGGCGAAGCGGTCTTCCTGGCCGATCGCGTGCTCGTACTCTCGCAGCGCCCTGGCTCGATCCGGCGCGAGATCGCCATTCCGCTGCCCCACCCGCGCACGGAAGAACTGCTTACCCAGCCAGAGTACCTGGCCCTGGTGCGTCAAGTCAGGGCGGCGATTGCTTAGCCAGCCGGCGCCGGGGTCCCTGGTCCGGCCCGGCCTCTCATCCACGCCAGCAGTTGGGGCATGACTTGCGTGTAAAGGCGGTACGCTGAGGGCCGGGGGGCGTAGTCCCAGGCGCCGATCCAGCGCCGGAACTGGCCGCCGAACCCCTCCTTGAACCGATAAACGCCCCACATGCCATCGCTCTCGCTCAGCTCGTCCGGGGCGCCCCACCAGTCATACAAGGTGCAGCCCTGCGCCAATGCCCAACGCATGGCCTCCCATTGCAGCAGATAGTTGGGCATCAACTGGCGCTGGCGCTCGCTGGAAGCGCCGTAGAAATACCAGGCCGTTGGACCCAGGAGGAAAAGGAAGATGCCCGCCACCGTTTCTCCCTCGGCTTCGGCCAGCAGGAGCTGACCCAGGCCGTTGCCTTGCATCCGGGACATGACTGCCAGGTAGTACGTGCGTGGGCGGATCAGAAAGCCATCGCGGGCCGCGGTCTCGGCATAAAGCGTGTACAAGGTGTCGAAGTCGGAGCTTGGCTGCACGCGCACGCCCCGTCGCTCCGCCAGGCGAACGTTGTAGCGGGTCTTCTGCTTCATGCCCGCCAGCAATGCTTCCTCTCCCACGCTCAAGTCCGTCAGCATGGTGTTGCGAAACTGGATCTGATCGTTGCTGAACACCCAGCCCCGCGCCTGCAGGGTCGCCTCCAGTCGCCGCCCCTCCTCGCTGTCGCGATCGACATCGGGATCGATCTTGATGAACAGGGCGCCCTGGCGGCGGGCGTAGGCTTCCAGAAAACTCAACTGTTCTTCCCACAACTCCGGCCGTGCAACTGCCGGACCTTTCGGCGCATAGAGGACGCGCACGGGCAGGCGCCCCAGGCGACGACAGAGCACCGTGGCCGCCGCCAGCGGCTCACTGGAGTCACCCCACAGCCGATGCTCTGCAGACCAGGTTGGCGCCTTCAGCGCCGCCCAATGGCTGGTCTGCAAGATGTGCGGCCGCGGGAAACGCAGCAGGGCCGCATCGAAGGCAGCGGGGTCGGTGAGGAGTGTGGGTGGGGGAAGCAAGGACAGGACGGCCACCTGGCAGAAGAATCGTGAGCAAGTCTACCTTGGGGACCGGGTTGCCGCAAACTGACCTCCGGGAGGCCCGGTTCTGCCTCAACTCGACCTTCTCTCAGACGGGCCTCCCGGAGGTCACTTGACATGCGGCAGCACCTTCTGGCGAAGGACCGGCGCCGGCACTGCGCCTACGATGTGCTCGACCGCCTGGCCGCTGCGAAACACGATCAGCGTCGGAATGCTCATGACGCCGTAGCGAGCTGAAGTCCGCGGGTTCTCGTCCACGTTCAGCTTGCCGACCACCAACCTGCCGGCGAATTCCTGGGCCAGCGCCTCGACCGCAGGCGCAATCATGCGGCAGGGCCCGCACCACGGCGCCCAGAAATCAACCAGTACCGGCAGATCGGCACTAATAACGCGGTCAAAGGTGGCATCGGTCAGAGTCACGGGTTTGCCCCCCTGTGCGCTGCCTGCTGTCGGGGCGCTTGCCTGCCCCTGGGGTCGGGTGGCCTCGTTCGGGCCAGGCGCAACCGGCGGTCGTTCTCCACCTTTCACAAGATACTCGCACCAGCGCCGCAACTCAGCCTCAGGAATCACACCTGAAACATTTCCGACCTGGCTGCCCTCTTTGTAGAAAACCAACTCCAGCGCCTGGGTGACACGGAAACGCTCGACCAGGTCCGGTTCGTCGTCGATGTCGATCTTGGCAAAGAGAAGCTTGCCGGCGTAGTCCCCCGCCAACCAGTTCAGTGTGGGTTCAAGCTGGCGCGCAGGGGCGCTGCCATGGCGATAAAAGACCAGCACGACCGGCAAACCGGCTTTGAGGACGCGGTCGATGCTCTGGCGGTTGGTGAAAATCGGTGTCGAAAAAGTCATACTTCAGCCTCCCTAATGTCCCGGTTTCCTGGTCTTGCGGTCTTCCGGTTTTCGTATTTCCAAGCACTCAGATGATCTATGACGGCGACTCGTTACAGCCGCGGGCGATTGTCGCCAGTTCGGCCAGAGCCAGGGTGATCTGGCGCTGAAGCCGCTTCCTTCTGGCGAAGGCGAAGACCACAAGCAGGACGGCAAAGGGCGCCAAGAAGACAGGGGCATAGCGCAACACTATCACGACCATCAGGAGATCGATGCCGCGCATGAAAAGCATGAGTACGACCCGGCGCCGGCACCATAGTTCGGCCCCCAGGGCCAGGAGGGTGTACACCAGCACCGCCGCAAGGGGAACGAAACCCGCCAGCGCCAGATAGAGGAAAGTGGCCCAAGTCAGGCCCACATCGATTGGAAAATCAAACCGCCCCAACCAGGTGGTGCGTCCGGAGCTGCGGGCCAGAGGACCGTCGAGCCAGTCGGCCACCCATGCCAACGTCAGCAGCAACACAGCCATTGGCAGGGAAGCCGCCCCTTGGCTGACCCCCAGCCAGACGACCGCCGGCGCCATCATGGCTCTGAAGAACGTTAGCCCATCTGCCAGTAGGGCCCGCGGAGGCGGGAAGTCGTGCTTGTTCGTGGCGCCGCCCAGCATCATGCTAACCTCTGTTGAGGCGAAGCGACCTTAAGAGCGCTCACCTGATCCTAGCGGCAGAATCCCCGGACGTCAAGCAGAAGAGGCGGGGCGGGTGCGGTTCATGTCTTTGCGCGGTGGCGCATTGGGACGATGCCGGTGCGACAGCGCAAGCTAGCAGCTTGCGGTACTTTGTTTGATCCAGCCGAGTCGCCAGACCCGGCGCAGGGCAGTGCGGTAGGGCAAGCTGCCAGCTTGCACCACCCTTGTTGCGCTACCCCGCAGCGCCCTTCACCGCGGGTCTGGCGACCCCGCCTCCCATAGAAGTGGCGCCCACTGTCAGGCGAGTTCATCCCCTGGGGCTGCACGCAGCCGCACTGAACCATCCATCAGCGCAAGACTCTGCACCGCACCCAGGCGGGGTGCAGACGAACGATCTGCACCCCGCCTCCTACCAAAACTTAGCCGCTGTGCTGTTGCGCTCCTGCCGTCAGTTCAGCCGGTGGCTGCGCAGGAACTTGGGCATGTAGCAGATCGGCTGGCCGACGCCCACGGCCACGGTCACGGCCAGGGTGCGCTCCTTGCCGGCGCTGCTCCCGTTCACCTGAAGCTCGTAGCGTGCCTGCGGCGTGTCGGCGGTCGTGGCCACGATCAGATACACCTGCGCCGGTGCGGTCACTTGCACGGTGGCGGTTGGCGTCCCGTCCGGCGTCAGGGCCAGCCCGACGACCGCCGGCGCCAGTTCGGCGTTGTCCCCCAGGCTGAGCGTGACCGGCTGCGTCCACTTCAGACCGCTAAGGCTGATCGGGAAACGGATGACCCCGCCCGGCTGGACCCACTGCGACAGTTCAGGTGTGTCCAGGGTGAAGTCGGGCTTGTTCACCGCCAGCGTCACGGTCGCCGTCTTCGTTCTCAGACCGGCCGCTCCCGTCACAACAAGCTCATACTGGCCGTCGGCGAGGAGTTCCGTGTCACTTAGCACCAGCGTGGCGCTGGCGCCGGGGGTGACCGCCGTCTTGCTGAAGCTGTACAACAGGCCCGGCGGCGCTCCCTCCAGGCTGAGGTCGATGGGGTCGTTCAACCCGTTCACGGCGCTCGTGTCGATCACGACCGCCACGCTCTCGCCTTCGCCCAGTTCGGGTGCGTTCGGGACCACAGCCAGACCGAAGCCCGGCTCCAACACCTTGACGTCGATGACCAGGGTGCGGCTGATGCCGCCGCCGCTGGCCTGGATGGGCACCGAGTACCCGGCCCCCGGCGCCGTATCAGCCGCCGACAGCAGCAGCGTGGTCGTGGCCCCGCTCTGCGTGGGCGTAATGATCCTGCTGGCGAAGGCGGCGTGGAGGCCGGCTGGCAGCTCCCCGGGATAAAGGCCGACGACATCCGGGTACTGGGCCACGGCCGTGGTCAGGCTGAGGGTGAGGGTCACGGCTTTGCCGCCCATGACCTCCACCTGCTGAGAACTGGCGCCGAGATCGAACACGGCTCCTTCAGGCGTAGCCGCCAGCATCTCTGAGCGCC
>CAZHTZ010000041.1:0-7094 GCA_964535455.1 uncultured Caldilineales bacterium | reverse complement strand
GCGCCCTTAGGGGGTGGCCGCCGGCATTCCGGGGTGGGGCCTCGGGCGACTGTCCACATCCAAGGCGTCGAGCCACAAGTAGTAGGGCTGCCCCGGGGTCAGAGCGTCCAGCCCATAGGAGCTGGTGTCGCCCACTTCGATGACCTGGCCGGCCACGCCGGGCACGCTGCCCACGTAGAGGGTGTAGCGATCGACATCGGGCTGGCTGCTGCGGTCCCAGGCGACCTCCAGGCGGCGATAGGACGCTGCCGCCCGCAGGTTTGCCGCCCAGGTGCCTGGGAATGTATGGAACACGGGAACGGCCTCCGGCGCGTACACCCGCACCGGCGCATTCCGCCCATCGTCGGCTTCGACCCAGATGCGGTAGACGCCGCTGGGCAGCTTGCTCATGTCAACCGACTGGCTGTGCACAGAGCCGTCCACCCAGGTGCTATCGGTTCCGCTCAGGTTGGTGGTCAACGCTTGCCCGGTGAAAAGCGGGAGATCCATCGTGCTGGTCATGCCGTTGCTGTTGGTGACGACAAGGGTGGTCGTGATCGGCCCGGAGTTGGCGAAGATACTGATCTTCGTGTCCAGTTGCGCTGAGGTCAGCCGCCAGTCCGCGGTTGCCGCCTGGTTGTCTGTGAACGTGGCCTCCACGCCCGCCAACTTGGGTGCCGGCGCCGCGCCTGTGGCGCTAAAGACATAGTCGGCGGTTGGACTTGGGTCGCCGCTAAGCACGGCCTTCCACGCACCCGTCGGGATGTCCTTAACCACGTACATGGTTTGGGTGATCTTCTCCGTCACCAGGTCGGTGTCCAGCTTCAACTGCAGCGCCGGCGCGCCGCCCGCAAGACCGGCGGCGCTCAGGGTGTAGACGTAGCCCTCGTGCAGCTCCACACCCGGCAGCGCCGCAAGCACAGTGGCGGTGCCGGCCTCCCGGATCTCCAGGTTGTAGGCGCCGCCGTCTACCTGGATGTAGTTGCTGGCGTCTCCGTAGGGGATGGCTGTGAAGAGGACGTCCCCACCAGCGTTGTACTCAACGCCGACCGCCACATCCACCGCCGCCGTGTTAGGCGACAGATGGGCGAAGCGGACGCGGGCTTTGCCTAGTTCGGGGATGGCATTGTCGTCGGCCACGACCCGCAGCTCCACGGCTGCCGCCAGACCGCCTGCCACCACGGTGTAATCCTTGCCCCCCTCCAGCACGGCTTCGGTGTTGGCAATGACCGGAGCGCCGGCCCCGGCCGCCTTCACCCGGAACAAGCTCTGGCCGGGGTCGACGCTGGCGTAGAAGGTGGGGGTGAACGGGGTTGCGGCGGCAAACATGCCCACGTAGTCGCCGCCAACTGCCGGCTGTAGGAACTCCAGGTCAAGGCCGTCCGGTAGGACGGGAACGGGCCCATCCGCTACGGCATTGAGGAAGCGCACCCGCGCCCGGGGCGCATCGTCAGCCTTCACGACCAGTTTCATGGCAGGAGCGCCGTCCTCGCCCGCCATGAGGAAAGCGGTGTAGATGCCGCCTTTGGCGAGGGTGACGCCCGCCACCTGGGCCAACGCGGTGGCGGTGTCTGCCACCCGCGCCTCCAGATCGTAGACGCCGGCATCCATGTCCACGTATTTCCCGGCGCCCTTGTACGGCACCGCGCTTGCAGACAACCTGCCGCTTGACTGGACCAGGTCGGCAGCCGGCGCTTCCGGCGCCAGGTTCACGAAGCGCACCAGGGCCGTCGTCTCCGGCAGCGGCCGGTTCTCGTCCACCAGCACCAGCGGTTCGCGGCTGCCTTGCCGGCCCACCAGGGCCACGGCGTAATAGGTGCTGCTTTGCAGGTCCACGGTGGTGTTGATCAGTTCCGAACCTGCCGCCCCCGAGGCGGTGTACTGCACCGTATGCTGTCCCGGCGGAAGCTCCGTATACTCTGTCACGCCGGCAAAGCCCAGGTTCGCCACCAGGCTGGCGCCGTCCACTTTGACGTCGGCGGCGGCGACATCCGGCGACGCCTGCACGAAGCGCAGGTGCGCCACTGGCTGAGAGCCCGCCGCAGAGCCGCTCCACGAGGCGATATCGACCGGTGCGTTCAGCGACTGCAGCTCTCCCGGCGGGTTGGCCTGGTTCTTGGCAATGCGCTGCGCCATGGGCGCCGGGATGACGACCGGCCCGCCGAGCTCCAGCGACGGCGCAACTACCATTGCGCCCGCAGCCGTCACCGTGCCCGTCACGCCAGCCGTCGTGGAGACTTTGTAGGAGATGTTCTCGAAGTACTTCACATACGGCGGCAACTGGCCCGGATCGATCTGCGTGCCGTCCGGCGCGATCAACCTGAGCACGGGAGCAGGTCCACTGCGGGTGAGGGCGAACGTGGCGTCGGTGCTGACGGCGATGGGCACGTCGACGACGATGTCGCCCTGGGGCCCGAAGCTGATCCCCTCCGGCGCCGCAAAGCCGGCAGGCAACTGCCTCCCGCTCGCCGCCGCCTCCCATGCCATTCGGGCCTGCTGCACCTGCGGGGGCGTCAACAGGACGTAGTAGTCCACATCGCCGAGATCCAGGTTGCCGCTTTCGTCGATATAGAAACCGACGTCGCCAAGGCCAAGAACATCCACGGTGCCCTTGAAACCCCACTGGCCATTGGTGAACTCGCCGACCTCCGCCGCGACATGGCCCAGGGTCAAGTCAATGGGCGGAACGTTCAGACAAAGATCTCCCCACCAGCACTCGGGGTAGCCCCCCACCATTTACTGACCCATCCACACTCCAGGAAAGGAATACATGCGCTAAGAATCGCGCCCTCCGGGATGCCCACCTCCAACAAGGCACTGCCGGTGGCATGGAAGCCACGAGTATCGCTCCAGGCGTTCACCGTGACTTCACCGCGGGCCACGAAGATGTCCACCCAGAGCGTGGCCTTGAAACTGCTGCTCGTGAGTGTGGCGCTGGCCCCGCTCACCGTGAAGATGAAGAGCTTCATGCTGCCGATCAGGCTGATCTGGAACGGGTCCGTGACTACATCGGCGTCGGCGGTGGCGCTCAGCACGGCCACCCCGCCGATCTTCTTGCCCGCCGAGATCTCGATCCCCATGTGCACCTTCGTGGTGCCGGAACCCAGCGTCACCGTGCCCGATGCCCAGGTGAGGAAGAAGCCGGTCGAGCCGATAGGAAGCTGGCAATACAGCGTAAGTCCCACCTCACGCAGGCCCACCCCGGCCGGGGCCGTGGTTGCGGGCGCAGCCGTCGTTGCGGGCGGCGCCACCGCCAGCACCGCCTCTCCGAACGCGGTCGTATAAAGCGTGACACTCACGCCAATGCCCGAGCAGCCGCCACCCGATTCCACCCCCGGAATGCGGAATTCGCCGCTGGCGCTGATCTCGTAGCCGCCGTCGACCGGTATCAGCCCGCCTTCGAGGCCGGCGAGCGTGAACCCGCCCGCCTTGATCGTCGGCAACTTGAAGTGGCCGCCACCGATGCTGAGGCCGCTCGAGGAGATGCGGACAAGGTAGAGGTCGGCCGCGAGGCCGCCAAAGCCCGCCGGCAGCTTGAGCGACGCCGTTTGCATGAACAGGCTGCCGTCGGGGTCGATCGTGATGCCCGTCGCCGCAAACGACAACCCTGCCACGGTCAGCGAGAATGCCTCCACCGTGCCGCTCATGTTGCCCTGACCACCGACCGTGATGCTGCCTTTGACCGAGGCGTTCGATCCCGGAATGCGCACCGCCACCGTCCCCACCAGAGTCATCTTATAGGCCCCGTTGACGATCTCGATTTTGGCTGTGACGCCGGTAACGCCTAAACCGCTGGCTCCTCCGAGATTGAAGTTGGGGAAGGGAATGGCTACCGAGCCGCCGCCGATCTTGAGGCCGTCCTGCGTGATCGTCACATTGGTGACAGACCCGGTGACGCCGCCCAGTCTGGCAGGAAACGTCAGGGCGCCGGACGCGACCGAGAGTCCGCTGTTGTTGAAGGCAACGTTGCTCAGCGCCAGCGTCACGCTGGCAAGGTCCAGCGTCAAGGGGCTGAGGCTGGCGCTGAATTGGCCGTTGGTGCTGAGGCTGCCCGTGATGGCGATGTCCTGGCTGTTGCCGGGCAGGCGGAGCTGCAGGGTGCCGCCGAGGCCAAGGGTGTAGCCGCTGCTGCCGGCGCTGAGGGTGCCCTTGATGCCGGTGATCTTGACCTTGCTGCCGTCGCCGATCTTGATCTCCGGAAGACTGAAACTGGCGCTGCCGAAGGCCAGTCCGTCCTTGGTAATGCTGACCCCTGTGAGCGTAACGAAGGCGCTGCCCAGGCTGGTGGGTAGGGTCAGGGTGGCTGTGGCGACGGTGAGACCGCTGCTGTTCAGCGTCAGATTGGACAGGGCGAGGGTAGCCCCGGCGAGGGTGAGTGAAAGTGAGCTGAGCTTAGCGCTCATCGCCCCCGTCGTATCGATGCCGAAAGAGATGCCGATGTTCTGGCTGTTGCCCGGCAGATTGAGCTTGAGCGTGGCGCTGGCGCTGAACTGGTAGCCGCCGGCGAAGTTCGGGGGGGCGCTGCCGATGACTCTCAGTTGTGCCGTGATGCCGGTGATCTTGACCTTGCTGCCGTCGCCGATCTTGATCTCCGGCAGGCTGAAACTGGCGCTGCCGAATGCCAGGCCGTCCTTGGTGATGGATACGGTCGTGAAGGTGGCGATGCCGCTGCCCAGGCTGGCAGGCAGGGTCAGGGTGGCGGTGGCGACCGTGAGCCCGCTGCTGCTCAGCGCCAGATTGGACATCGCCAGCGTGGACCCGGCGAGGGTGAGTGAAAGCGAGCTGAGCGCACCGCTCATCGCCCCCGTCGAATCGATGGCGAAAGAGATGTCGATAACCTTGCTGTTGCCCGGCAGAGTGAGAGTCAGCGTGCCGGTGGCCGTGAACTTGTAGGTGTTCGTCACCACACCCAGCGCGGCCGTGACGCCGCTGATCTTGACCTTGCTGCCGTCGCCGATCTTGATGTCCGGCAGGCTGAAGCTGGCGCTGCCGAAGGTCAGGCCGTTCTTGGTGATCGACACCTCGGTGAGGGTGGTGACGCCGCTGCCCAGAGCGGCAGGTAGGGTCAGGGTGGCCGTGGCGACGGTGAGCCCGCTGTTGTTCAAGGCCACGTTCGCCAACCCCAGATTGGCGCCCGCCAGCGTGAGGTTGAGGCTCGGCAGGGCGCCCGAGAGCAGGAACCCTGCGGCGCCGGCGTCGTTGGCCATCGCAAACGAGAAGGCGGTCTGCTGCACGTTGTCCGGCAGGTTGAGCTTGAGCGTGCCCTGGATATCGAACTTGAACCCGGTGTTGTTGGGCAGGATGCTGAGCGTGGCGGTGTTGTTGGTCAGACTCAACGGACTCGCCGCTGCCGCCACCCCGGAGCGCGAGGCCAGACCGGGTCCCCGGCCTGCCGCCACGACGCTGCCAAAGCTGAGATCGGGCAGGCTGAACTGCGTCTGGCTAAACGCCAGACCGCTGCCGCCAATAGTGACACCGGCGACGGTCGCCGTCGCCCCGCCCAGCGCTGCAGGCATGGTGATGCCGACCTGGGCCACGGTCAGACCCTCGTTGCCGATGGCAACGTTGGTCAGGGTCAGCGTGGCCCCGGCCACCTTGAGGCTCAGCCCGGCGAATGTGCCCGCCAACTGCGGTTGCCCGCCGGCGTAGGCCAGCGTCACGTTGGCGGCGATGTCCTGGACATTGCCCGGCAGGTTGATGGCAGCCTTGCTGCTGACAGCGAGCACGTAGGCGCCGTCCAAGCGCAGCGCGGCCGTGTTGCCCTTGAAGGCCAGTTTGCTCCCGTCGCCGATCTTGAGGTCGGGAAGGGCAAACGCCACCCCACCACCCAGGCTGATGCTGTCGGTGGCGATGTGCAGAGCGTTCACCGTGCTGCTGGCCCCGCCAAACACCGCCGGCAGCGCCAGGGTCACGACCGGCGCATCGATGCCGGAGCCGGACAGGGTCGCGCCCTTCGGAACCTTGAGAGTCACGCCGGCAATCGCCAGATCGAAGGCCTCCAGACTGCCGCCGTAGCTGATGCCCAGGCTGGGAGAGGCGGTGATGGTGTAGTTCAGCCGGGCGCTGGTGGTGACGCCCTTGATGGTGGCATTGATGCCGGCGGCGCCGCTCACTTTGCCGGCGGCGATGTCGATCTGCGTGATCGTGAGGTCGGAAGCGACGGGGAAGCCACCCAGTTTGTCGAACTTGTAGGTGACGCCGGAGCCGGCGCTGCCCAGCCCCGTCAGCAGCGGCACGGTCAAGGCGCCGCTGAAGAGATCGAGCTGCTGGCCGTTGGCCATAAGCGTCAAGGTCACATTGCCGCTCAACGTAGCGTTATTGTAGACCACGAAATCGTCTGCGCCCGCCAGCGACAGGAAATCCCCCAGGACGACGTGACCGGCGGCCTTCACCTGGCCGCCCCCGACGTCCTCAAAGGTGTCGGCGGCGATCTTGACGACCCCCGCCATGCGCGTCGAGCGGCCGCTGGGGTCCGGCGTCGTGGTCGGCGTGATCGTCGGCGTGTTCGTCGCCGTCGGCGTGGCTGTCGCCGTCGGGGTGCGCGTCGCCGTCGGGGTGATGGTCGGCGTGCGGGTGATGGTCGGCGTGAGTGTGATGGTCGGCGTGCGCGTCGGGCGAACCTCCGGGATCGTCGGCGTGCGCGTCGGTGTCAGTGTGAGGGTGGGCGTCAGTGTGGGGGTGAGCGTCGGAGTCGCATAGCTCACCCAGAACCTGATGTTGCGGAAGACGCCAGTGGAAGGGAAGCGGAGCGTGTGGTTGTCGATAACGCTGGCTCCCGTCGCGGCTGCAGACGAAAACTGATACCTCGTCCAATAGTTGACCGGCTCCAACTGCAGATCGTAGTAAGCAAAGCGCGTGGAGTCAGGGGCCTCCCAGTCGAACAGGCCGGTGCCGCGGTTGCCGGGGATGCAGTTGAACTCGCAACGAGCGGTCGTCAGATTGGACAGGAACTGCTCGCGCACGCCATTGCCGTCGACCCCCCACACCTGGACGTATTGATAGCCGTAGAGGATACTGGCGCTGAAGTTATCGAGGACTATCCCCTCAAAGATCGGGGGGGGAGGGGGGTGGGGGTCGCTGTCGGTGTCCGGGTGGCGGTCGGGGTGATGGTGGGC
>CAZHTZ010000040.1:12484-23313 GCA_964535455.1 uncultured Caldilineales bacterium | reverse complement strand
AACGTTCAGGGGGTGTTGGGAACCGTGGACGACCCCAGGCTGCCGGCCGGCAAACTCGACTTGATTCTGATGGTGGACGTCTACCACGAGTTCTCCGAGCCACAGAAAATGCTGCGGCGGATGCGTGAAGCGTTGAAGCCGTCGGGCCGGATGGTTCTGCTGGAATACCGCAAAGAGGAGCCGTGGATTCCCATCCGGTTGGAACACAAAATGACCGAGAAGGAGGTTCGACTGGAGGTCGAATCCGAGGGATTCACGTTCGAGAGCAATCTGAAGAAACTCCCGCGCCAGCATATCCTGATCTTTCGTCCGCAGCTGGTGCAATAAGGAGAATGGCCAGCGTTCGAGCGGCGGCGTTGGCGGATGACACAACCGGTGCGCTGGAGATCGGGGCTCACTTTGCCGCGGCGCGGATCCGGTCGGAACGGTTCGACAGCCACCTCGTCGTGGATCGGATCGAAGATTTGTACGTCCAGCTGATTCAGGAGCGTCAGGCGTGACGCGTCCCATCCGCGTGGCGGTAGTCGCGCGATCGGTCTTTCCGCTGCACGGGCCCGGCGGCCTCGAGCGGAGCGTCCATGACCTCGTCCGTCATCTGGCGCGTGCGGGTCTCGAAGTGACGCTGATCCCGCAAACGCCGGCGGCCGGCCGGCATGGCCGGCCCCCTCCGCTCCTTCGATGCTGACCTTGACGACGCCGGTGTCCGCACCCTCTTGGGCCTGCAGCACCCAGAAGGTCCGCGCTCCCCCCTCCCCTTCAGCCGCAGCGCCGACCACCAGATCGACGCCGGGATACAGGTCGACATAGCGCACCCCGCCCCACACCGGCACTTCAGACCGCCATAGGGCGGGGTCGCTGCCCAGGAAGTAGCTGACCTTCGTGTCCAACCGTGCGAACGGCTCGATACGGGGGTGGGGGTTGGCGCCGGGAAAGGTGATCTTGAAAGTCACTCCCTGGCCGGGGCGCGCGCCGCCGGATTCGTTGGGGCGAGGCATCCCCGGAGGCGCGGCATCGAGAGGCGAAGCGTCTGTTTGGGATGCCTCGCCCCTACCTGTCACCGTGATCCAGATTGCGTCCTCCGCCAGCCACATCGTCCCCGCCGGACCTCCCCACACCTGGAAGCGGGCAGCTTCGGGCCATTGCCCGGCGTTTTCGATGAACATAACCGGACTGCTGCGAAATGCATCGTCGGGCGCAGGGGTGGGTTCAGTCTGCGCCGGGAACGATGCAGCGGCGAGGACTGCGGCCTCCGCCGGGACCGCAGCACTATCGGCATTGGCGGCAGGGATTTGAGCGGCGGCTGAGGTTGTTGCAGCGGGTTCCAGCGGTTCGGCAGCCACCTTTGGTGCCGCGCCTTCCGCCGCCCGTGGTGGCTGACCCGCCACCCCGGCGCTGCCATATGCTCCCCAGCCCACAATCAGGATACTCGCCACCGTCAAAACGGTGACCACAACCCGACGCACGGTTGCCACGAACATGTTACACCTCGAAACCTGACCAGAAGTGCCGAGGCTGCCAGGCTCGCGGGCGAGCGCGTGCCGGAAGCCGCTGTTTGTGATTGCGCAGAACGCCGGCGCCTGTTATCTGCCTGGCGGGCTCGACACCGGTTCCGGCGAGGAAACTGATGACAACAAGGTGCCCGGCAACTGTTCGTTCAGGCGCGACGTTCCGTATCCCCCCACTATCGCGCCGCAGCACGCAAGCGTATATGATCTAAATCATGTGCATGCCATTGCTGTCAATCTGCGGCGCCCATCTTCGCCCCTCAACGCCCGTTTCCGTTGACCGATTCCGTAGGGGCGACGCACGCTGAACAGTCTGGTTGCCTGACTGGAGATTCGCGTCTCAGCGTGCGTCGCCCCTACCGGGCGTGGGCGTGCGTCGCCCCTACCTGACGGGGGCGGGTGTCGCCCCTACAATCCATCAAATACCCATCCGGTTCCGCCGCAATATCTCGCCCGTGGCCTGAACGGTGGTGGGTTGGTGGCCGGGCAGCGGCAGCAGGCGCTCATGGATCGAGTCGAGGATCCACTCCGTCTGCGGGAAGAACATGTCCTCAAGTTCAGCCGCCGGGGTGATCCAGTTGCGGGCGCCGACGACGACCACGGGGCCATCCAGGTAGTCGAAGGCAAGCTGGCTGATGTTCGAGGCTATGACGTGCATGAAGGAGCCGCGCTCGCAGGCGTCCGAGGCCACCAAGACCTTGCCGGTCTTCTTGACCGACTCCACGATCTTCTCATAGTTTAGGGGGTTGATGAAGCGGGCGTCGATGACTTCGGTCGAGATGCCCCACTTCTCTTCCAGCACTTTGGCCGCGTCCAATGCACGATAAAGGGTGGCGCCGACCGTCACCATCGTCAAGTCCCGGCCTGCGCGACGGATGGCGGGCTCGCCCATGGGCACTTCGTAGTACCCTATTGGTACACCGCCGGTGACGACCGTCTCCGGCTCGGGATACAGGCGCTGGCTCTCGAAGAACACCACCGGGTCTGTGCCACGCAAGGCCAGATTGAGCATGCCTTTGGCGTCGTAGGGCGTGGCCGGGAACATGACCTTCAAGCCGGGAATGTGGGCCACCATGGCGGTCCAGTCCTGAGAGTGCTGGGCGCCGTACTTGGCGCCAACCGACACCCGCAACACCAGCGGCATCTCCAGGATGCCGGCGGACATGGCCTGCCATTTCGACATCTGGTTGAAGATCTCATCACCGGCGCGACCCATGAAGTCACAGTACATGAGCTCGGCAACCACACGACCACCCGACAGGGAGTAGCCCACCGCCGTGCCGACGATGGCGCCCTCGGAGATGGGGCTGTTGAAAAGCCGCTGGTACGGCAGGCACTCGGTCAGGCCGCGATAGACGCCGAAGGCGCCGCCCCAGTCGCGGTTCTCTTCGCCGTAAGCCGTCATGGTCGGGTCCTCGTAGAAGCGGTGGATCATCGCCTCGGTCAAGGCTTCGGTGTAGGTCAGGCACTGCGCCTTGGGAAGGGGCTTGCCGTGCTCCTCCAACCCGAAGCGGTGCTTCTTGGTCGTGACTTTCAGACGGCTCTCCTCTTTGGGCAGCAGCACTTCGGGCGTGCCCTCGGCCATGCGCTCGCGGAAGCGGTTCGAGAACATCGCCTCGCCGATCGCCTCGGAGGTGAACGGGAGCCGTGGCGAGGTCTCAAGAGAGACCGCAGCCTTGCAGACGGCGACCATGCGCGTCCGTATGTCGTTACAGATCGCTTCCAGCTTCGCCTCGCTGGCGTGGCCGTTTTCCAGCAGATAGGCGCCGTAAGCGACCAAGGAATCCTGCTGCTTCCACGCTTCCATCTCGTCTTTCGTCCGGTAGGACATGGCATCCGAGGGTGAGTGGCCGGAGAAGCGGTAAGTGATAGTGTCGAGCAGCACAGGGCCGCGGCCCTCTTCGAGGACGATGCGCTTACGTTCGATGGCATCGGCGACGGCCAGTGGATTGTATCCGTCGATGCGCTCGGCGTGCATGGCTTCCGGGTTGACGCCCATGGCGACGCGCGCCAGCATGCCGAAGCCCATGGTCTCGCCTTGGGGTTGCCCGCCCATGCCGTAGAAATTGTTCATGAAGTTGAAGAGCATGGGCGGGGCGCCCCCGATTTCCTTGGGCCACAGCGTCCGGTACTGGTCCATGGCCGCAAACATCATGCCCTCCCAAACCGGCCCACAGCCCATCGAGGCGTCGCCGATGTTGGCGATGACGATGCCTTTGCGGCGGTTGACCCGCTTGAACAGCGCCGCGCCCACGGCAATGTCGCCCGAGCCGCCGACGATGGCGTTGTTGGGCATGACGCCAAAAGGCGGGAAAAAGGCGTGCATCGAGCCGCCCATGCCGCGGTTGATGCCATAGTTGCGACCAAAAACCTCGGCCAGGGTGCCGTAGAGGATGTAGTTGATGGCCAGATCATTCACGCTGGCGCCGGCAGCGGTAATGCCCTCTGCCACCTTCAGCGCCACGCCGCCCAGGTAGCCCTTCATGATCTCCATCAGGGCGGTGTCGTTCAACTTGGCGATAGACGAAAGGCTCTTGGCCAGAATCTCGCCGTGGCTGCGGTGCGAACCAAAGATGAAATCTTCGGCAGTCAGATGATAGGCCTGTCCGACAGCCGCCGCTTCCTGACCGATCGAGAGATGGGCAGGACCCTTATGGTTGTACTCAATGCCCTCATAGGCGCCTTCCTTCTTGATGCGGTCGAGCATGGTCTCGAACTCGCGGATGAAGGCCATATCGCGGTAGATTCGAATCAGATTGGCGGCGCCGTACTTGGCGGCTTCGGCCTTGGGATCTGCCCTGTAGGCGTTGACCGGAAGCTCTGGGGCCTTGATGACACCCGGCTTGCGGCTTTCAATGGGGTCGATGGTGATGAGTTTGGTCATGGCAACAGGGTCCTCTTGCGTAGGTGCGACGCACGTTATAACGTGCGTCGCACCTGGAAAAAGTCAAACGAGTCGAACGTCTACGCCCAGGTCCTGCACCTGCGTCACCAGGCCGGCGGGCGCACCGGCGTTGGTGAGAATGCTATCGATATCTTCGATGCGGGCGAACGAAGCCAGACCCACCTGTCCCCATTTGGTGGCGTCAAGCACGGCAATGACCTGGCGGCACATGGCCACAACCGGGCGCTTGAAGTCAGCTTCGTCAGCGCTGATGTCGGTCAGCCCCTCGGGTACAGCGATGCCGTGGGCGCCAAAGAAACCCTTCTGGATATTGAACTTGCGCAACGCCTCGACTCCTTCGCTGCCTATCAGCGACTGCGTGTCCCGCTCCAGCCTTCCCCCAACCACCACCACCGTCACCCCAGCCGCATCTCCAAGCTCCTGCGCTACGGCCAGAGCGTTGGTGAGGACGGTGACGCGGCGGTGCTGCTTCAGCCGCTGGGCCACGGCCAGGGTCGTACTGCTGCTGTCCAGGAAGATGGCGTCCCCTTCAACCACCAACGCCGCGCCAGCGGCGCCGATCTCGCCCTTCTCGGCCACATGTTGGAGCCGCCGAGTGGCCAGTGCCAGCTCGTACAGTCGCCCGCTGGCGAGGACGGCGCCGCCATGTGTACGGACGACGATTTGCTGGTCGGCCAGCGCCTGCAGGTCGACCCGGATGGTTGCCTCCGACACGCCGAACGCCCTACTCAGCTCGGCCACCGACACCCGGCCCTGGCGGTCGAGACGGTCGAGGATGAGTTGGCGGCGTTCTTCGAGGTAGAGGTCGCGCGGAATGCTCACAATCGGAGGTTCATTGACTTTCGTTTACTTTCGATTGCTTGCATTATCCATGATTTTGCAGACGTTGTCAAGATGGTGAATGCAATGAGACAGGCCCCCGGAAGGCCCAGTTTATGGGCTTTTCGGAGGCCTGTCCGATCGTTGCACCCCCCATCGGGTAGACGTGCGAGTCTCTCCACGAGCGGCACGCCGTCAACGCCGCCGCGATCGTCCGCCAGCGAGCCCGCCGCCTACGGTTGAAACCGTAGGCTGGCACAGCCAAAACCCGTTGAAACGGGTTGACGCCATGGGGCGCAGTGCGTTTCAACGCACTTTTCGTACCAGCCGGTGATTTCAATCACCGGCTCGAATGGCTGAAGTCATGCCAAACGACCCACTCGGGAACGAGGCTACTGCACAGACTACTCGCCCTTTTCGACCGGCAACGCCACGGCAGGATCTGCGGCAAGCCAGCACGTACTGGCCAGGGTGTCGGGGCAGGTCACACGCCACCACCGGCCGTCGGCGCTGGCGCCAGTCACCGCCAGCGGCTGACCGGGAGCGACGCGCCCACGCATCCGGTAGCTGGCATCCGGACCGGCGTAGAGAGTGGCATCGGCGACGACGCTGACAGCTGCCGTGCCGGTCGGCTGCACCTGCGCCTCTTTCGTGGGCGCCGGCGCCAATGTCACCCCGGGCGTGATCTCAGGCTCTGGCGTCCCGACCTCGGCCGCCGAGTGCTCTCGGCCCGCCTCTGCCGCTGCTTGCAGGCTGACGTCGTCGACGAAGAAATTGCTGTTGATGGCGAAGTCATTCTGCACCCGGAAGAGAATCGAGATCGTTTGCCCGGCATAGGCGCCCAGGTTGATGGACTTGTTCTTCCAGGCGCCCGTGTTTGACGGGAAGCAGAGGCCGGTAGCCCACAGGGAAGTGTTGTTGACCTTTACTTCGGCAATGTCGGCCATGCAGTCGGACTCCTGGCTGCCGATGTAATACCAGAAACTCAGGTTCAGAGCCGGTCCGCCGGGCAATGTCACACTTTGGGAGAGCGTGCTCACTTCGTCATCGACGCCGCCCAACCAGGCCATCCACGAACCTGAATGCGGCGTGATGGTCTGGTCGGTATCGGTGACGATGTCGAAGCCGTTGGAGGAGGATTCGACCCAGTCACCGTTGCGACCCTGTTCGAAGTCGCCGTTCTGGATGGAAGCCGGGTTGCCCGGCGCCGTGGGGGTAGGCGTCGTGGTGGGCGACTTCGTGGGCGTGGATGTGGGCAGTGGGGCGGCGCCAAACGTGCGCACGGTCATCGGCAAGTACAGCTTCTTGTTGAGGCTGGCATCGGGCGTCCGCGTGGGCGTCGGCGTGGGTGTGGGCTGGCTATCAGCACCCAGGTCATAGCGGAACTGGCTGCGACCATGTGTGGCTGCCACGAGATAGCGTTTGCCGTTTGGATAGGACTGCAGGGCCAGGTCGAAGACAGCGACACGCGGCAGCCCGGTGTTGAACGGCGTCCAGGAGTTGCCGCCATCGGTGGTGCGGTAAACGCCCAGATCGGTGCCGGCATAGATCGTCCCCGGCGCTGTGGAGTCGAGCACCATCGCCAACACCGGCAGGTCAGGCAGACCGTTGGCCTGGCCGGTGTGTGAGATGTTGGTCCAAGTCTGGCCGCCATTGGTCGTCTTGTAGACATGGCCGGAAGCCCCTGGCGTGTTCTGGGCGAAACCGCCGTATGCCGCAAACATCACGTTGGCATCCTGGATGGCTACTTCCATGACGTAGCGATTCGGCAGGGGCGATTTGGTGACATTGGTCCAGTTGGAACCGCCATTGGTCGTCAACTGCACGTTGCCGTCGGCGGTCCCAACCAGGATGACATTGGCAAGTCCTTTTTTGACCGCGATGGTCGAGAGGGCGCTTTTGCGACCGGTATTCTTGGTCAGGTCGCCGCTGATGGCCGACCAGGCATTGCCTCGATTGGTGGAGCGGTAGAGCTTGTGTGTGCCCCAATAGACGACGCCGGACGTGTTCGGGTCCGGCAGCAACGGCGCATAGAACAGGACGCGATCGTTGACGTTGATGCCGGTGCTGAGAATGGGCCAGGCATTGGCGGGCAACGATCCGTTGGCATCATTGCGCTGGAACTGCATCACGCTGCCAGACTGGCTGTAGCGCGTGCCGTACCAGTATTTGGCGTCAAAAGGATCGATCGCCGTGACGCCGCCGTCGCCGGCATCGACCCCCACCCAGGTGGCGCCGCCGTCCAGGCTCTTCGTTTTGGCATTGTCCTGCATGCCGCCGAAAAGGACGTTCGAATCGGTAGGATGGAGCGCCACTGACTGGAATTGCAGTGTCGCCATGTTGCCCTGCCGCTGCTGCCAGGTGTTGCCGCCGTCGGTGGAACGGAACACACCGCCATCATTGCCGATCCAGATGATGTTGGGGTTGCTCGGGGCGAAGGTAATGGCATGCAGGTCAGGATGCAAGGTGGTGTTGGCGGAAGTGCCGGCGTTTGTGGACCAGTTTCCGCCGCCGTCGGTGGTGCGGAAGACGACGCCATCGATGCCGGGGAGACCGTTCGAATACTGCGCCTGGCCACCGGCCAACAGAAAGTCAGGGTTAAAAGGGTGGACGGCCAACACGTTATCGTACGAGCACTGCTCCCCGCAGTAGCTCACCTGAAGGGTGTTGAGGTAGCCCCAGTTATCGCCGCCGTCGGTGCTCCGGAAGATGGCGCCCAGGGTGCCGCCGCTTTGCAGCAGCGCCTCGAGACCGGCATACAAGACCTGGGGATTCGATCGGCTAATTGTCACTTCGGCGCGATTGATCCCCTGCGTCAGCGAGAGGACGAGCGGCCAAGTGGCGCCGCCGTCCGTGGTCCTGACGATGCCGTACTCATCGAAGGCGGCGAAAAGGATGTTGGTGTTCGTGGGGTGCATCAGCAGCGACGACGGCGAAGTGCAGTTGCCCTGGCTGTCACAAACGGTAACCACTGGTGTCCAGGCGGCGCCACCGTTTGTGGAACGGTAGATACCGGGACTGGCTACGAGCGGCTTGGTGCCGCCCACCTGGGCCGAGGCCGCTGCCCAAATCGTGTTGGCAGTGTTCGAAGGAATGACGATATCAGCAATGCCCATGCCGGCGAATTTGTCAGCGCCAAGCTGCGCCCACGTCGCCCCGGCGTCGGTGCTCTTGAGAATACCGGCGCCGTAGTAGCTGTCGGCGCTTTGGTGCGGTTCGCCGGTGCCGACGTAAATGATGCTTGGGTTGTTCGGATCGAAGGTCATGGTGCCAGTGGCCAGCGACGCCTGCCCGTCGGTGAGAGGGGTCCAGCTCTGCCCACCATTTATGGTCTTCCACACGCCGCCCTGCGCCCCCCCCGCATAGACGATATCGGGGTTCTGGGGATGGATCAGGAGCGCGGTCGTCCGGCCCACCGAATCGGTGGGAAAGTCGCCCAGGTTCCCCCCCTTAATCGGGGCCGGTCCCACCGACTGCCAGCTACCTGCCTCCGCATCTTGCGACGCCAGGGCAGCGGTCTGTTCCTCGAGCAACTCGTATCCCTTCTGGCGGGAACCCAGCGGGAAACTTGTACCGGGATACGTGAGCATGAACAGGTACTGCTCTTCGCGCTCTATGCGGCCTCCCTTCACCAGCTTACGCGCCTCCCTTCGCTTCTGCATCCGTTCGCTCGGTTGGGCCTTCTCCGCCGACCAGTCCAGGCCTGGCGCCAGGGCCGGGATAGGCTGACCATCGGCTGAAAGCAGGGGCCGCGTGCCCAAGGATGCCAGGCGCAACTGCTCCCAGTCCAACAAGGGCTTATCCTCTTGCTCCGGAAGAGGTAGCACCTGTCCGGGTGCGCTCGCCGTCTGTGGGGGCGTCGCCTCGAACTGCCAATACGCCAGCGCCCCAAGGGCAAGCAGCAACAAGGCGACAGCTAGAATCCAGTAGGGTCGAATACGTTTGGGTCTCATGTATCCCTCACCATGGTAGTGTCCGCTAGGGGAGCGGCCGACGGGGCGCCGCGGCCCCTGAGTACTCTCAGGCGTGCGCAGGCCTTCCCCAAATCGTAGTGCGAATGATACATAGCACGGTTCGGATGCGCAAACTGCGCTGCCATGGTCTTCGCAGCCAGGCTGAGGGTGTCACCCCTCATAAGATTGTCTTAAGGATGGTTGACATACCGGTTAAGGACTCCGGCGGCGTACTTCTTTATGCTTTGTGCAGGCGGGTCGAGCATGGAATTCTTGCTGCCATCCCATTTCCCGACCGCCGCCGAGTACTCTCGGCCCGCCTCTATCCGCATTGCCCCCCAAGGACCTGTTCACTTAGGAGTGACGTAAATCGTATGAAGCGCTTTCGCTGGATTCCCATTCTGCTTCTTCCCGCCCTGGTGCTGCTCACAGGTTGCGGCGCCATCGGCCCGGTAGCCGATGCCGCCCAGGTCGTAGGCGCAGCCGTTGAGCGCGTTGCTTCGACCTCCGAACAGCAACCCGCCGCCGCGCCGGCGCCGAAACTTGCGGCGGCGCCCGCACCGCTCGCCAACGGCGACCTGGTCGCTATCGAGACTGCATTTGAAGACATCTACACCGCCGTCAACCCGTCCACGGTGCACGTTCAGGTCACCGTGAAGCAGTCGGCGACGGACTTGCAGGGACTGGAGCAGCTACCGGGCCTGCCCGGTCTTCCCGGATTGCCCAACCCCTTCGGCTCGCCCGACCCGGAGTCGCCGGATGCACCGCAGGAGTTCTACGGCCACGGCACCGGTTCCGGTTTCGTCTGGGACAAGCAAGGCCACATTGTGACCAACAACCACGTGATTGAGAACGCCGACAAGGTCAGCGTCGTCTTCGCCGACGGCTCGCAGGCAGAGGCCAAAGTGGTGGGCGCAGATCCCGATAGCGATCTGGCCGTGCTCAAGGTCGATGTCGATGCCGAGAAGCTGCAACCGGTGCAGCTTGCGGACTCCGCCGAGGTCAAGGTCGGACAGATTGCCATTGCCATTGGCAATCCGTTCGGTCTGGAGAACACGATGACCATCGGCTTCGTGAGCGCCTTGGGACGCCTGCTCCCCGTCGGCAGCCAGAACACCCTTGCCCCCCAATACAGCATCCCTGACGTCATTCAGACCGACGCGGCCATCAATCCTGGCAACTCGGGCGGCGTCCTGGTGGATAGCCAGGGACGCGTCATCGGCGTTACGGCCGCCATCGAGTCGCCCGTGCGCGCCAATGCCGGTATTGGGTTTGTAATCCCGTCCAATATCGTCGCCAAGGTCGTACCGGTGCTCATCAAAGACGGCTCGTTTGACCATACCTGGATCGGTATCAGCGGCGCCGCTCTGACGCCTGACCTGGCCAAAGGCATGGACCTGGATGCCGACCAGCGTGGAGCCCTGATCATTGAAGTCACTCCTGACAGCCCCGCCGACAAAGCCGGCCTGCGCGGCAGCGACCGCACGATCACCCTGGATGGTGAGAATGTCAAAGTGGGCGGAGACGTCATCGTCGCCATCGACGTTACGCCGATCCAGGCCATCGACGATGTGATCACCTACCTTGCCCGCAGCACCGAGGTGGGACAGACCATCGCCGTCACTGTTCTTCGCGATGGCAAAGAGA
>CAZHTZ010000040.1:0-12384 GCA_964535455.1 uncultured Caldilineales bacterium | reverse complement strand
GCCGGCCTGCGCGGCGGCTACAAGCCCTTCACGGTCGATGGCGAGAGTCGCATGATCGGGGGTGATGTCATCGTCGCCATCGCCGGCCCCGAGTACTCTCGGCCCGCCGCCGAGTACTCTCGGCCCGTCACCAGCATGGCGGACCTGCGCGACTTCCTGGGAAAGGCAAAGGCCGGCCAGGAGGTGACCCTGACCGTCCTGCGTGACGGTGAAGAGACGGAACTCACGGTCACCCTCGCCGAAAGACCGGGCCGTTGACACCGTAGTGACCCATCGTCTCAACCTGACCTGAGTAATCTCAGGCCCCCAGGCTGAACCGATAACAATCCCCGGCGATCGGGACGCCGTCGCAGGCAGACTCTCCCGAAGCATCACGAGCCTGCCTTTTTACGTCCGTTTTCCTCCTCTCTCAACAGCCTTCGGCGACCGGAACGCCAAGTATACTTGGTCCGCCACCGCCAAGCCTGTCCTTCCGGTGAACGGGATAGCGCTTCTCTCTGTCCGAAGCGAAGCCGACCTCTGGCGAAGGCGTTTGGGACGCCCCTCCCGGCAGAACCTCCCAGTTGGCTTGGCTCTGCCACCTGAGTACCCTCAGGCCCTCACAGCAACAGTCCCGGAACAAGTGTATGTGTTCCGGGACTGTTAGCGTCTGGCAAGAAAGACGCGATCCTCACTCATGGCGGGGGGTGCGGTGCAGAGTCTTGCGCGGATGGATGGTTCGGTGCTGCTGCCTGCAGCCCCAGGGGATGTAGTGCAAGCTGGCAGCTTGCACAACGGCACTGCACTGCGCCCGGTCTGCCGACACGGCTGGAACCAAGAAAGTACCGCAAGCTGCTAGCTTGCGCTGCCGCACCGGGGGCTAGAATCTCCCGGCGGGCCTGATTGTCGCACCAGCATCGTCCCCATGGGCAACTGCGCAAAAACGTGAACCGCAGCCCATGGCGGGACGAAGGTGGCGGGCTACGTCATAGATGTGTTAGCATTCACGCTGGGATGGGTCGGACATAGACCACCTCCTCCTGACCGGCCCAAAGCATCAGACGCCTGCGCTGGAGAACTGCCGCGAAGATGCGCTTGACCAAGCCGCAAAGGACACCTGCCCCTTTATGAAGCGACGCCTGATACTCTGGGGACTCGTCCTTGCCTTCATCTGGCTGCTCCTGACCCAGCTCAACGACATCGAGCAACTGGTCCTTACCTTGATGCGGGGGCAGTGGGGGTGGGTGTTGGTGGCGGCGCTTCTCCAGATCGTCTACTTCGTCGTCTTTGCCGGCGCCTACAAGGTCGCCTTTGCCACGGTAGGGGTGGAAAGCAGGATGGGCGAATTGGTGCCGCTCACCTTCTCTTCGATCTTCGTCAATGTGGCGGCCCCGGCCGGAGGGATGAGTGGAACAGCGCTATTTGCAGATGATGCCGCTCGGCGCGGGCAGAAACCGGCCCGCGCCGCCATCGGTGCTCTGCTAGTTCTGGTGGCGGACTATAGCGCCCTGGCGCTTGTGCTCGTGCCTGCCATGGTGTTCCTCTTCTTACACCATAGTCTGCGTCCTTATGAGATTCTCGGCGCGCTTGTCTTGCTGGTCATGGTGGTGGGCCTGTCGACCGTCTTACTCATGGGCATCTGGCAGCCTGAACGCCTGCGGCGTCTTCTTGGCTGGGTGCAGGCGAAGGCCGGCCAGTTTGCCGTTTCCCTCAGGCGCAAACCGTTCCTGGCGGATGACTGGGCTGAACAGCATGCCGTGCAGTACGCCGAAGCCTCTGCCGCCCTGGCGCGGCAGCCTCGCGGCGTCATCCTAGTAATTCTGGTAGCGCTGGTCGGTCACCTCATCTCTCTTCTGGCTCTGTATGCGCTGTTTCTGGCTTTCCACACGAAAGTGAGCATTGGAGTGCTCACCGCCGGCTATGCCCTGGGTGTGCTTTTTCTCATCGTTTCCCCCACGCCCATGGGCATTGGCTTCGTCGAAGGCATCATGACCATCACCTTCACCTCATTGGGCGTCACCTCGGAAACAGCAACTGTCGTGGCCCTGGCGTTCCGGGGACTATCCTTCTGGATTCCCCTGGTGGTGGGCTTCCTTCTCCTGCGCCGCGTGAAGTCATTCGGCCCTCAGGAGGAGACCCGGGCAGAACATTGGGGGGTGCAGCTCACCGCTTTCCTGACAGGCGTGATGGGCGTTGTCAATGTGCTCTCCGCCGTGACGCCGGGCCTCGGCAGCCGCCTGGCCCAGATGGAGCACTTGTCACCTCTTGAGGTGCGTCACGGCAGCCACCTGGCCGCTGCTCTCGCCGGGTTCGCCCTGCTGCTCCTTTCCCGTGGCCTTGCCCACCGCAAACGCACGGCCTGGATTCTGACCGAGATGGTTCTCGTGTCATCGGCTGTGTTTCATCTGGTCAAGGGTCTGGACTATGAAGAGGCTCTCCTGGCTCTATTGCTGGCCGCCTGGCTGCTCTATCTTCGTCCCCATTTTCACGCCCGCTCCGATCCGCCCTCTGCACGCCGCGGACTGCGCGTTCTGTTGGCGGCAGTTGTGTTCACGCTCTTCTACGGCGTCGCCGGGTTCTATCTCCTGGACCATCACTTTCAGCGGACATTCGGTTTCACGGCGGCCGTACGCCAAACCGTGGTGATGTTCACGCAATTCAGGGACCCAGGATTGCAGCCCGTCTCTGGTTTTGGGCGCTACTTTGCGGCATCGATCTACGTGGTGGCGGCCGCGACCATCGGCTACGCCTTGTGGACCCTGCTGCGCCCGGTCTTTGTGCGCCAGCCCGCCACCGCTGGCGAGCGTGCGAGTGCGCAGGTGATCATCGAGGTGCACGGTCGATCGGCGCTCGCGCGTCTGGCGCTGCTGCCTGACAAATCCCTCTTCTTCAGCGATGGTGGTTCCGTTGTGGCGTATGCAGTCAAGGGCAGGGTGGCCATCGCACTTGGCGATCCTATCGGACCGGATATCGACTTGCCCGCGACCGTTACCGGCTTCCGTGACTTCTGCGCTCGCAATGACTGGCAGGCCAGCTTCTACCAGGCATCGCCCGACTATCTCGATCACTATCGCGCCGCCGGCTACAGCACCCTGTGCGTCGGCATCGAAGCCATCGTCAACCTGGCCACCTTTAGTCTCAGCGGCCGTGACAAAAAGGCAGAACGCTCAGCCTTCAACCGCCTGACCAAAGCCGGTTACAAGGCAGTCATCCACGCCCCACCACAGTCGGATGCGCTGCTGCGAGAGCTTCACGATGTCAGTGACGCCTGGCTGACGATGGTCCACGGCACCGAGAAACGCTTCTCCCTGGGATGGTTCGACGACGACTATATCCGTCACGGACCGCTTATCGCCGTTCATGACAGTGAGGGCACGATCACAGCCTTTGCCAACATCGTACCCGAGTACCGGCGAAACGAGATCAGTATCGACCTGATGCGCCGGCGCCCTGACATCGAGCCTGGCACGATGGACTTCTTGTTCATCTCGCTGCTGCAGTGGGCAAGAGAGCAGGGCTACGACACTTTCAACCTGGGACTCAGCCCACTGGCTGGCGTAGGGGAGCATCCCGACGACCCTACGGTCGACAAGGCCGTGCATTGGGTCTACGAGCATGTCAACGAGTTCTACAATTTCAAGGGACTGCACGCCTTCAAAGAGAAGTTCGATCCGGGTTGGTCACCCCGCTACCTGGTCTATCCTGGTCCGTCCAGTCTGTTTGCTGTGCAGTTTGCGATCACCCGTGCTTCGTCGGGCGATGACTTTGTCTTTGACTACGCCAGGGACTGGCTGGCGCGGCTGCGCCAGGTGCGGGCACTTTAGTCCCATCCCGTCTCGTCCGGAAAGACGTTGTCGAACTTGATACTGGTGCGAGACTCGGACATCATGGGCGCCACGGCGTCACGCCACCGGGCATAGTAAGCCGTTTCTTTGTGAAGGCGGGGGTCTGCGGGCGTGCGATACACCTCGACCAGCACAAAGCGAGTGGGGTCGTCCTGCTGTTGCAGCACATCGAAGCGTGCAATCCCCGGCTCCTGCACGCTGCTGCGGGCATTGGCGAGCGACGCCTCCTTAAAGGCTGCCACGTCTTCAGGCTTGACATGGACGAACACATGAACGATATGCATGGGAACTCCTTGGGTCCGAGTGCGGAGATACCGCAAGCGGGAGATCAGGATTTGGGGGTGTGGTGATCGCGAGTATCATACCGGGTATGGTGCCGCTGCAAGTTCGGCCGGGCGACTGCGACAGCTTCGGCCATGTCAATAACGCCACCCGCCACCCATAACCCGCAACCCGGCTCTCCTCCCATGCCCATCGACCTCAGCCCCACTGCCTTCTTCGATCTCGCCGGCTACGCTCATGCTGACCTCTTTGACGGCCTCGACTACGTCTGGCAGGCGCTCAGCCGCATCGAGCCCTACCTGGCTGCTGCCATCGGGGGCCGAGGCCGGGAAATCGCCGGTGAGGTGCAGCCCGGCGCTTTTCTTGGGCCTGGCGATATCGTAATCGGTCCCGGCGCCGTCGTCGAAGCGGGCGCCTATGTTGCCGGCCCCACCATCATCGGTGCGGGCTGCGAAATCCGGCACGGCGCCTACGTGCGGGGCAACGCCATCATCGGCGAAGGCAGCATCGTCGGTCATGCCAGCGAGGTCAAGAACAGCATCTTCTTGCCCGGCGCGCATGCTCCCCACTTTGCCTATGTCGGCGACAGCATCCTGGGCCGGCGCACCAACCTGGGCGCCGGCACCAAGCTCTCCAACCTCACCATCGTCAGCGCCAAAGACCCGGTCACGGGCAAGCGTCCCACCATCCAGATCAGCATCGACGGTGATGTTTACGACACCGGGTTGGCCAAGATGGGCGCCATCCTTGGCGACGACGCCCAGACAGGCTGCAACAGCGTCCTCAATCCTGGCGTCATTCTCGGGCCGCGCTGCCTTGTCTATGCGAATGCGTCCCTGCCCAAAGGCTTCTACCCCGGCGATTCCATTATCAAGCTGCGCCAGACCCTGCAAACCCTGAAGCGGCGCTCCTGAGCCTTCACTGTGCCCCCACCACTTACCTTGCTCCAGGTCACGGCCGAAACCCTGCCGGCTTTGCAGGCACTCTACGAGGCCAGCGACGGCTACTTTCAGAGCCACAGCGGTGCGGCGGCCCGCCCCGAAGAGGCGGCCTTCACCTACAACGATGTACTTGAGGCAGGTGACAGAGTCTTGTTGGGAATCTGGTGGCAGCGCGAAACCCTGATCGGCTGCTTCGATCTGCGCTTCGACCATCCGTCGCCCGGCATCGTCTGGTTCGGCGCCCTGATTCTTCGTGACGAGCTGCCCGCCGGCAGGGAAGAGACGGAAAGCTGGGCCGTGCGCATCCTGGAGGAGTACCTGCGCATCGGCGCCGCGGCGCAGGAGATCAGGCTTTCCCTGCTGGTCAGCGACCGGCCGGCCGTACGCTTTTGGACGGAGTTGGGGTTCGCGCCGGGCGGCGAAGCAACTCGCCATCTCATCGGTGGCAAGAGCCAACGGTTCATCACCTACCGCAAACCCATTGCCGGCGACGCAGTCATGCCGCCAACGTGAGAGAAATCCACCTCACGGGCATCGGCTGCATGGGCGAGCCGGACCCAGAGAACTGGGCGCTCAGCCGCATGGCCGCAAACGGTGTCCCGGCAGACAAGATCGCATCCTTCGCCGGGCGCCGGCACGACCACCTGCCCCTCACCGACGTGGATTGGACGTTCATGACCTGGGTTGCCGAACAGATCCCCCGGCTGCAGGGTCTCTTCGACCAGGCGTTCGCCGAAGGGGCGCTTGCGCCGCGTGGCTGCTGACGATGGAGGCCGGAATGTGGTGGTGGCGGCTCGTAGTCATGTGGATTCTACTTCCGCACTTCGCCGGACCGTCAGGTCCCGCCCCGCCGACCGTACCCGCAGGGATCAGGGTGAGTCCTGTCGCCTCATTCGTTCATGCCCCTTTGGTCGTGCGCGGTCATCCGAGGCTTGCCAATCACGGCCCGCTGGTGGTTGCCTTCATGCCAGATGGGCAGGCTAGCAACGACGATGATGAGGCCTTCGCCATCCAGAACACCGGCGAGGAGGCAATCACGCTGGCCGGGTGGATGATCACAGACGGCGAGGCCACGGCTGTGCTGCCGAAACTACAACTGCCTCCTGCCGCCATCGTCTGGTGCAGCCGCCAGGCCAGCGCTTTCCGGCGCTACTGGGTGGCGTCGCCGGGGTGCGAGTACGAGACCGATACCGATCCCGACGTACCCAATGCCTCGGGTGGCGTTCCCAGGCTTGCCAACAGTGGGGATGAGCTTCAGCTTGTTGCACCCGATGGCGCCGTCATGGACGCCGTCGTATTCGGTGAAGGCCTCACAACCAGCGCCGGTTGGCACGGACCGGCGGTCGCGTACTACCAGGGAAATCCGCGCTTCGCCCGCGCCGGCCAGGTTTTCTATCGCCTGTTTGACCCGAACACCCTGCTGCCGCTGGCAGACAGTGATGCCGCCGCTGACTGGGCGCAGGGGAACCCGGACCCTGGTCGTGGCCGTCGCGGCGCCTATCCCGGATGGAACCTCTACGCCTTGTCCACCCCACTGCACGTTCTGTGGCCCGACGCCCACCCGCTGGCGCAGGTTGCAGTCGCACCGGACAACATGTACACAGCGGTGCGTGACCTGTTCGCCGCCGCCCGAACGAGCATCCACATCGAGACCTATCATCTCGATCACCCTGAGTTGGCGCGCCTCCTGGCGGAACGCGCTGGCGCCGGCGTCGATGTCAGGGTTTTGCTCGAAGGCGCGCCTGTCGGCGGGCTCACGGATGCTACGCGCTGGGCCAGCCAGCAGATCGAGGCCGGCGGTGGCCACGTCGCATTCATGGTCAACGACGTGGGCGACGCCAATGACCGCTACGCCTATGTGCACGCCAAGATGGCCATCGTCGATGGGCGCACGCTCCTCGTCAGCAGTGAGAACCTGGGACCCAACAGCATGCCTGCCGACGCCGGTGACGGCGAGACCTGGGGCCGCCGCGGCTTTGCCGTGTTGATCGAAGATGCAGGACTCGCCGCTCGCGCAGAATCGATCCTGTCGGGTGACGCGGACCAGCGATTTCTCGACGTCTTCTCATGGCAGCCCGGGCATCCCGTCTACGGACCGCCAACACCAGGCTATTCGCCCCCTGACGCGACCAACCTGGCTGGCTACATCGTGCGCTACCCTGCGGTGCTGCGCCCCGATGACATCACCGAGGCCTTTCTGTTCACGGCACCCGAGGCCAGCCTCACTCCCGGCCCCTTGCTTGACCTCATCGCCCGCGCCGGTCCCGGCGACACGATCTTCACGGCCCAGCTTTCCGAACAACCTTTCTGGGGCGCCGGTTCGAGCGACCCATCCAGCGACCCCAATCCTCGACTCGAAGCGCTCATTGCCGCTGCGCGACGTGGGGCACGGGTACGGATTTTGCTCGACAATTTCTTTGACCAACCCGGCGATCCCCGAAGCAATCTCGCCACCGCCGTTTATGTCAACACGCTTGCCAGAGCCCAGGGGCTGGACCTGGCAGCTCGCCTGGGCAACCCCAGCGGCGCCGGACTACACGGCAAGCTCCACCTCCTGGCGATCGGCGGCGAACGGTGGGTCGTGACTGGCTCACTGAATGGCGGCGAGGTCAGCGCCAAGCTCAATCGCGAGGTAGCGATTGCAATGCAGTCACCTGCCGCCTACGAGCTTCTACAAGAGGTCTTTCAAACTGACTGGCAGACGCCTGCACCGGAGTGGTGACGAGAGGATGGGAAAGAAAAAGGCGGGATCCGAATGTACGGATCCCGCCTTACGGCAACGAACCACAGGGGTGGCGGCGTTTAGTCGCTACAGTAGCCAATACGGATCGACTCGCCCGCGAAAATGACGTTCGGGTAGACGATGTGATTGATGGTCATCAGGCACTGGACGGATGTGCCATAGAGACGAGCAATCGAAAACAACGTTTCACCCCTCTGCACCACGTGACAGCTGTAGGAGCCATCCGGAACGCATTGGCGGATAGGCCGGTAAGGGCGCTTGGGGATGCAAAGCCATTGTCCGGCATAGATCCTATTGGGATTGGAGATGCCATTGGCGCGCATCAGACTTCTCACGGTCGTGCCGGTCACACGGGCAATCGAGTAGAGGGTGTTGCCTGGTCTGACCCTGTAGAAGTACCCAGGACAGGACCATTGTGCGCTGTCGTCTGTCGTGGGAGCGTTAGCGGGGGCCGCCGCGAACACCGACAAAGGCAGCTGCATGAGCAAGACGAAGGCGACAAACACCGCAGCCAGGGCCTTGCGACGATTGATCCGCCAGGATCGCACGGAACGCATAACATACCTCCCGTTTTCGGAGCCAGATGAACTCACTCTTTGCATACAAGGACGGATGCGTGCTAAAGAAGTTACGGCGCCCGCTTAAGCCTATTGCAGGCGCTTTTCGCATAATCGCAGTTGCCTTTCGCGACAGAAGACTTCGGTTTTGGTCGATGTGACTACGCGAATCAGTTGCTGGCCGTCCCCTCGACCTGGTTTCCGCCCGTTTTCCCCTGCACAAACTGCATGCTGTCGCCAGAACTTAAGGCCAGGGTCAGACCGTTCGACCCCAGCTCGTAGGTTGAGACGGTGGCGATTTGCTGCAAGAAAGCACTTGCCCTGGACTGTGGATGGCACACCGTCTTGGTCATCACCCCCACCTGAATGCTGAGCGACTGACCATCAGGCGTATAGATGCCGGCGCCTGTGTTGCAGTCGGCGCGCAAGCGCACCCGGTTGCCGGGCAGAAACTCCATGGTATAGCGGTCAGGGAACGTTACCTTGGTAACGTCACCACTGGCGGTTGTCGAGCCTGCCCAATTCCAGACCACGCTGGTCAAATCACCGGCGACAGGCGGCGGGCTGGTTGCAGGTGGCCGCTCTGGCGTGACCATGACGCCGGCCGCCGTCGCGGCAGTCGTCTGGTCTCCGCTTCCCCCTGCCGGCCCTTCGCCGCCGGGCGTGGTGGTGGACACGACAACAGAAGTCGCCGCCACCGCCGTACTTGCAGCCGTCGACGGAGTCTCATCGCTACTACCAGCGGGTGTTCCGGCGCCGGGGGCCACCCCCACCGGCGAGGTGGCAAGTGGAATGGGCTTGACAGCCGGTGTCGGGCCTGTGATCCGCGGACCGCACGCTGCCAGCAAAACGATTCCAACAACAACGGCCAACACCCATTGCCATCGCGGCGGACGGGTCGGTCTCATGAGCGCTCTCTCGCGTTCAGGGGGATGGAAGACTGAGTGCGAATGCTCCAGCCAACGAAGCATGATTGCCGATTGTACCCGGCTCGAGCCAGGACGCCAAACACCCCTGTCGCCTGACCTCCGGGAGGCGCACTTGTCGGCATCTCGAGGACGCACCCTCCCGTCAGCCCCCCCGCACGCGTTCGTACACGTCGTAGAGGCCTTCCTGCCGGACCAGTCTGAAGCTACCGGCCTCGATCAGGGGGTCGTACAGCTTCCACAGCTTGCCGATGGGTCCGAGCACCAAGTAGTCTGGGTCTGCCCCTAAAGGGTCATAGGCGATGGGCACGTCCTGACCGAGGAAGGCCCGCCGGTTGAGCTGGAACTGGACTTCGTTTGAAGGGTAGTGATAGGGGCGTTGGAGCAGAAAAAACAGCTCGCTCTCGAACGTCTCCACAACAGCGCCGCTGGGTGTCTCGCCGTTGATGTAGGCCGCCACAGCGGGTAGCGAGGTATTCGCATCGCGGTCATAGGCGTGGATGAGTGTGGGAACGGTGGCTGCGACCGCCATGATGACCAAACCGGCGGCCAGGAGCACGCCGATGCTACGGCGGTTCCACTGGCGCAGCCGGACCTGCCTGCCCACGAACGCCAGGCTGAAGCCGCCGGTCAGGTCGTGCAGCAGGTTGGCAGTGAACATGCCGCTGACGAACAAGGCGGGAAAGAGATAACGCAGCCAGCCCACGGAGAGCAGCGCCCACCACAGAAACCAGCTCCCGGCGAGGATGAGCAAGGCGATTTCGGCAACGCCGACCGGGATGGGCGCCTGTAGCCTACTACGACGATTGGTCACCAGATTCCAGCCAGTGTAAACCAGTCCGGCCAGCGCCGGCAGAGCGACGGTCCAGGCTGAGCGGAAGGCGTCTAGATGCGGCCCGAGTGCGGTCACCAGGACCATGTCGAGGTTGGTGTTTGTCCTCTGCGCAAAGAGACCTTGAACAAGAGCGACCACACGCGATTCGGGCAAGGCAGAACCTGGAAACAGCAGGGCAGGCAGAGCGTCGACCAGGCCATATCCAACCAGGCTCAGAAGCAGCGCTCCGGCCAGCGCTGCGGTCCAGCGCCATTGCCTTCGCACCGCCGTTATCACAGCCGGCGCCAGCAGCGACAGTGCAAAGAAGGGAAGCGTCTGCGACTTGGTCGCGAGCGCCAGGCTCCAGAGGAGAACGCTGACAAGAACCAGCCATGGCCGCCGCTGCCAGCCCAGAATGAGACAGAGATAGCCCGCCAACAGGTAGCAGAGCGCGGGCATCTCACCGAGCGCCTGCCGGCCGAGGACAACGGGATGGAGGTGGATATGCGCGCCCGTCATCAGCACTGAGACAAATAACGTTGCCACTGCCACGCGGCCGTTGTAGAGCCGTCGAGCCAGCCAATAGAGGAGGACGAAGCCGGCGGTCGTGAAAAGGATGCCGGGCAGGCGCCCCTGCCAGGCGCCCACACCAAACAGCCGGAAGCTGACGGCGAGAGGGAGGATCCCCGGCCAGCCGGTGCTGACCAGGGTGGGGGGCACGGGTTGGCCCAATGATAGTTGAGCGTAGGCCCCGGTCTTCACCAGGTTGGCCGCCACCGACAGATTCCAACCCTCGTCGAACCAGGGCGGCGGAACCTGGTCAGGCTTCCACAGCAGCAAGAGTCCTGCCACGGCGACCAGGAGCAGTAGGGCGACACGCTCCCCCAGCGCTTGAGTCCTCACAACAAAGCGCATCGATCTCTCGCTTGCCTTCGCACTGACAGCCAGGGCGTTGCGGCCCTGGACTGTCCGCCCCCGCTGATGCATTCAGACAAAGCAAACCATTCGCCAACCATGCTACCATTGTATATTGGCAGCGCCAGCGTTTCAAAGACGAACGCCTCAGCGACGAACGGCTCAGCGACACTCAGGGGTAAGACTCGGCCAACAGCGCCCGGATGATCTCCTCGGTATGCTCATAATCGCCTTCGCCGATGTGCGTATAGCGGATGTGACCCGTCTTGTCGATCAAGTACAGGCTGGGCCAGAAGCGGTTTCTGTAAGCGCGCCAGGTACGGGCGTCATTGTCGATGGCCACCGCATAGGGCACATCGAGCCGAATCAACGCACTCTTGACGTTGTCGAGGTTACGCTCGTGGTTGAACTCCGGCATGTGGTTGCCGATCACCACCAGTCCCTGCGGGCCGTATGTCTTGTGCCATTCCCTCAACGAGGGAATTGTGTGGATGCAGTTAATTCAGCCGAAAGTCCACATGTCCAGGAGCACGACCTTACCCCGCAAATCCTCGAGGCGCAGAGGAGCCGAGTTCAGCCAGACTTCATTTTCCAGTTCAGGCGCCTGGCCTCTGTCAGGCAAGCTCGCCAGCAGCGCTTGTTGTTCAGCCGTCGGCTCTCCGGCCCCGAGTACTCTCGGCTCGGCCCCGTCCGGCTCCTCCACGACCCCAGTAGAGACCTGGGCAGGCTTCGCCCTGAGGGGCTTCGGCCTGAGGCCTCAGCCGAACGGCTCAAGCCCGAAGGGTGTGGCAGCCGGAGCCGGTGAACCGCTGCTGGATGCGGCGCCAGGGAGAGAAAGCGGCGTTGCCTCTAAGCCGGAGACCTTTTCCGTCACCTGAGTACGCTCAGACGGCTGCATGGATGGCGGCGCGGGTTCAGGGGCGGAGGTCGCAGTGCTGTTCACGGCGGAAACGGCTGACGGCAGCGGCTCCTGAGGACGAGTGCCGCATGCTGCGGTGACAAACGCAAGCGCCAGCAACCATCCTCCAATGTAGGTGAATCTGATCATGCAAGTTGCTCCTCTGGTGATGGGATCAGCTTTCCATTCATCACAATAGGCGGAGGACATTACGTCCTGACCACAGAATGGTTAAGCATTTCTTACGGGTTGGAGCTTAAGCCGCACTTAAGCCGCGTACCAGCCTCCATTAAGGGCGGAGAACGGCGCATTTGCTACACTTGAACAGGTGCCGGCACACCGCTGAGGTAAGCCGCGCCTCCCTTAGCAGTCCCTCGATCTTTCCCCTCAACCACCCCATCAGCTAGAATCACTGCGAACGCGACCACCTGCAACCCTTCGGGCTTGAGCCGTTCGGCTGAGGCCTCAGGCCGAAGCCCCTCAG
>CAZHTZ010000039.1:0-23385 GCA_964535455.1 uncultured Caldilineales bacterium | reverse complement strand
CTGGACGCGGGTTCGGTCGCCGGCCGCAACCGCGAGACCGAGGCGATGCAGGACGGCAGAGAAGCAGTTTCAGACTGGCCGCTGCTCAACGCCATGCTCAACGCCGTCGGCGGCGCGACATGGGTCTAATTCCATCACGGCGGCGGGGTGGGCATCGGATACAGCCAGCACGCAGGCCAGGTCATTGTCTGTGACGGCACGGCGGCTGCTGCCCGTCGTCTCGAACGCGTCCTCACCACCGACCCCGGCATGGGCGTCGTCCGTCACGCCGACGCCGGCTATCCCGACGCCATCGCCTTTGCAAAGCAAGCCGGCATCAACATGCCGATGATCGAGGAATAGTCTGATTGTACGCCCGTGCATTGCCGTCGTCAATGGGTCTGGCGTATACTGCCTTCTACTTCCCGCTGTTTCTGCCAGCCGTATTGACCATGTCCGACCCTCGTCCCCGCAACGTCACCATCGACCGTCCCGCCGGTCTGCTGGTCATCGACTGGCAGGATGGCGCCCATTGCGAGTACCCCCTTGCCGGCATCCGTTTCATCTGTCCGTGCGTGCAATGTCGCGGCGGTCATGAGTACATGGGATTGCCCATCGATCCCATGGAACTGAAGCAAACGCCACCGCCTGACATCTCCACCGAAGTTATCGGTGCGGGCTGCGTAGGCGACTACGCCCTCCAGATTACCTGGGCCGACGGCCATAACAGCGGCATCTTCGGGTGGTCGATCTTGCGCCCCCTCTGTCCACAATAGATAAGGCAAGGTCGATTCTACCCGGCACAAACCTCCCTCCCCCAGAGGAGCGTGCACCATGACTGATATCACTGTCCGCCTTCCGTTTGCAGGCACCTTCCCCCTGACCCAGGGGTTTGGTGAAAACCCAGAGGTTTATCGCCCGTTCAGCCTCCCCGGTCATGAGGGATTGGATTGGGGCGTGCCCGCCGGCACCCCCATCCTGGCCGTCGACGCCGGCGCCATCACCAAAGCGTATACGGTCCCCGGCTCTGATCCTAAGACCAATCCCTATGGGCTACACCTGAAGCTGGCACACAGTTGGGGCGAGACAGTTTACGCTCATCTCAGTCGCGTCGACGTCAAGCTCAATGACGTGGTCAAGGCGGGCCAGCAACTCGGGCTCTCCGGCAGCACAGGCAACAGCACGGGCCCTCACCTGCACTTTGGTCTGCGTCTCAAAGGCTACGACCCCAAAGACGGTTGGTTCGGGTACACCAACCCCCATCGCCACCTGGCGTGGCCGCAAGGCACCGACCCGACCCTGATCACCGACCTCAATCGCCAGGTCCAGCAGGCCCGCGAGGAGCTTGCCACCGCCCAGGGTGGTTTTGACTTTCAACGCCAGGAGCTGAGCACTCAGGCCGGCCTCTGGCGTGAGCAAGTGGCCGGCCTGCTGCGGCGCTACAACGACAACAGTCTTCCCCCCAGCGCTGACCTTCTGTCCAGCCTCGAGCTTCTGCTGCAAAACAATGCTCTGACAGCGCACCTCCAGGAAAGCCAGGCCCAAGCCGACTTCTGGAGAGAGCGAGTCACCGATCTGGCACGGCGCTATACGCCCGGCCAACTGCCCACCAACGCCGATGTGTTGGCTACCCTGGAGGCGCTGCTGCACACCTGGTCCCAGGAAATCGAGCAAGGACGCAAGGCCCAGGTCGCAGCCTTCACCGTCGACACGACGATCCAGGCGCCCTTCTGGCCACCGGCCACAGGTCGCCGTGGGTCGCGATAAGGACGCATCGTCGCCAGACCCTTTGATCGTTCATGGCCATTGATCCCACTCCAGGTCCGTACCGCCGCATCGTCCTCAAGCTTGGCACGGGCGTCCTTACGGCGGGCACGCCGCAGGTCAATCGACCCCGGTTGATCGACATCGTCCGGCAATGCGCCGCCCTGCATGAGGCCGGCCGGGACCTGATCATCGTCAGTTCCGGCGCCATGGCCGCCGGCCGCGAGCAACTTGGGTTTCCTACCCTGCCCCCCAGCGTTCCCGCCAAGCAGATGATCAGCGCTGTGGGCCAACCCCGGCTCATGGCCATCTACCAACAGTACTTTGAAATCTACGGCATTCAGGTTGGCCAGATGCTCCTGACACGCGCCGACCTGCAGGAGCGCCGCCGCTACCTGAATGCGCTCCACACCCTCAGCGCCTTGCTTGAACACGGCATCATCCCTATCATCAACGAAAACGATACCGTGACGGCCGAAGAAATCCGCGTCGGCGACAACGACAACCTCTCGGCGATGGTGGCCACGCTGGCGGAGGCCGACTTGCTCATCCTGCTCACCGACCAGCCCGGGCTCTTCACAGCCGATCCACGGGTCGACCCCAACGCCCAACTCATTACGGATGTGGCGAAGATCGACGAAGCCATCCTGGCCAGCGCCGGTGGCAGCACGACCGGGTTGGGTACAGGGGGCATGGCCACCAAACTGCAGGCAGCCGAAACAGCCACGCGCGGTGGCGCCACCGTTTTCATCGCCGCCGGCAGCCTCTCCGACGTTATCCTGCGGCTGGCAGGCGGCGAGCCGCTTGGCACCCGGTTTCAGCCCGGCGCCAGTCGCCTTGAGAGTCGCAAGCGCTGGCTTCTGGCCGGCTACACCGGCTCCGGCCATCTCGTTGTCGACGGCGGCGCCGCCAAGGCCCTCCTGCACAACGGCAGCAGCCTGCTCCCCATCGGTATCAGCGCCGTGACCGGGGACTTCCAGCGCGGCGACACCATCAGTATCCACGGCCCCAAGGGGCGAGAGCTAGCGCGCGGGCTCACCAACTACCAGGCCGATGAGGTCCGCCGCATCCGCGGTCGCCACTCCAGCGAGATTGAAGCCATCCTCGGCTACGAGTATGGCGAAGAAGTCATCCACCGCAACGACCTGATCCTGCTATAGTTGCAGGTAAAAGGTTAAAGGTTGAAGGTTGGGAAGTCGCCCAACCTTCAACCTTTAACCTCCAACATTGAACTTGTTACCACCACAATGTCAGACAACCCCCTTATCCCCGTCGGTCAGCAGGCGCAGGCCGCCGCCCGTGTCCTCGCCACCGCCGCCCCTGCTGCCAAGAATGCGCTCCTGCAGGCCATGGCGGAGGGTTTGCTTGCCCGTCAGAGCGACATCCTCGCCGCCAATGCGCTGGACATTGCCGATGGCAAGGCAGCAGGTCTACGCGACAACCTGATCGACCGGATGCTCATCACCGAGAGCCGGCTGCGCAGCTACGCCGATGACACGCGTCATATTGCCATGCTGCCCGACCCGGTCGGCAGCGAGTTCGATAGCCGCGTCCTGCCCAATGGCCTGCGCGTCAGCCGGCGCCGCACCCCGCTCGGCGTCCTCGGAGTCATCTACGAAGCGCGGCCCAATGTCACCATCGACATCGCCGCCCTGGCCCTCAAAACAGGCAACGCCGCCATCCTACGGGGTGGCAAAGAGATTCAGCGCAGCAACCTCGTCCTTCTGGCCGTGATCCACGAAGCACTTGACCAGGCCGGTCTACCGCGCGCCGCCATCCAGTACATCGACAACCCCGACCGCGCTCTGATCGGACACCTGTTGAAGCTGCACGAGTACGTCGATGTCATCATCCCACGCGGCGGCGCCGGACTCCACCAGTTCTGCCGTGAGAACAGCACCATTCCCGTCATCACCGGCGGCGTCGGCATCTGCCACCTCTTTGTCGACGAGACGGCCGATTTCGATAAGGCGCTGCCTATCATCCACAACGCCAGGACCCAGCGTCCCAGCGTCTGCAACTCGCTGGATACGCTGCTCGTTCACGAGCGCATCGCCCCCAGCTTCCTGCCCCGTGTCATCACCTACCTGGCGCCGGCCGGCGTCACGTTCCGCGCCGACGAGACGGCCATGAGTATCCTGAGCGGGTACGAGGCCGTGCAACCTGCCGGACCGGAAGACTTCGATACCGAATGGATGAACCTGACCCTGGGTCTGCGTGTCGTTCCTGGCCTCGATGCCGCCATCGACCATATCCGACGGCATAGCCTCAACCACTCCGACGGCATCCTCACCCAGGACTGGAACCACGCCCAACGCTTTCTCAACGAAGTCGACAGCTCGGCCGTGTTCGTCAACGCCTCTACCCGTTTCAACGATGGCGGCCAGCTTGGCCTTGGCGCCGAGGTCGCAGTCAGCACGCAGAAGCTCCACGCCCGCGGACCGATGGGACTGGAAGAGCTGACGACCTACAAGTGGATTGTCCTCGGTGACGGACACGTGCGGCAATGACCACGCAACTGCAAAGCCTTTGGACGCGGCTGCGCGTGCAGCTCACGGTCGGGTCCCCGGTGGACCCGGGACAACTGCGAGATCCCGACCCGACAGCTCGCTGGCGTGCGGTGCGCAGGCTGGCAGGCAGGCCCCAGTCCCAACACCTGCCCGCTCTCTTTGACCTGCTGGGAGACCCGGACCCCATCATCCGCGACGAGAGCGTTCGCACCCTCGCCTCCTGGGGACCGAATCACAGTCTGATGCCGGCGCGTGCCGAACTTGAGAGCAAGCCCGCACAGGCTCTGGCCGCTTCTCTGCTCGATCTCCTCGCGCACCTGCCCGACCCTGACAACCAGGCGGTCATTGCTCCCTACTTATCCCACGCAGACCCCCTGGTGCGCGCCGCCGCCGCCCAGGCCGCAGGGACCCTGGGCGTGCAGCAAGACCACCGGGCTTTGCTGCCGTTAGTGGCGGATGCCGACCCACGTGTGCGCCGGGCTGCATGCGCTGCTCTGGGCCAGATCGCCGATCCTCTCGCCGTTCCCGCTTTGCGCGAGCAGGTGCGTGACAGCGACGAGCTGACCCGCGAGGCCAGCCAGCGCGCCATCTCCCGGATCGAGGCAGCCGAAACAGCCCGTCAGGCCAGGGTCCGACAGAGCTCGACGACGACCCCGCCTTTACCTCCGGCAGACACCGAGACCGGCCAGACATCTTAAGGGCGCCACACTCAGGCGGCTGCCGGCGAGGCTTCCTGCCCATCGCAGCGAATAGGGGGAATGGCACTTGCCTGCTGGATTGGCAATGTTACAATGATGGCACATGTTTGTGTCCTGGTTCGGTGCCCAGCTTCTTTTTCCGTCATTCACGTCTGTCGTCCACTTCCGGCGCCTCGTATCCCCTTGATCCGTCCATTCGGTTTGCGCAACTCCTTGCGGCTGCAAAGCCTGGCACGGCGGAGCGCTCCCCTGCAACTTGAGCAGTTCTTCAACGGCCCGCAAAACGTGTTATGGGCGGCTGTGGGCGCCCCCTTGCCCTGGTTGGGGAGCGGTGCGGCGACTTATCTCTACGTGCCAACTTCAGAAACAGCGTCCCTGTACGGGTTTGTACAGGCAGTAAAACGCGTCGGCCGGCCCGAAGCCGATGTCACCCGCATAGCGCCATTGCACGATGCCGACCCCCAAGCAGGCGGCATCTGGCAGCGACTCCTCGAGCGCGTGGCCCACGATGCCGGTGAGCACGGCATCCAACGCCTGTATCTGTGCCTGGAGAACGATGACGAGGCAAGGGGCACCGTGACGGCGAGCGGTTACGCACCCTATATTCAGGAGACATTGTTCCGGCATTCCGGTGTGTCTACCCCAAAGGGCGGCAGCACGGGGAGCTGGCCCAACGTGCGCTCCCAGAGCGAGACCGATTCCTTTGCTCTCCAACGCCTGCACAGCCGTCATACGCCTCATCTGGTGCAGCAGGCGGAAGGGATGCTGGCAAGCAACGGCGATGGCCCCTCGTCGCTGGACCTGCGCAAGTGGTGGCAACCGGAGCACGTCGAGGGCTTCGTCTACGACGACAGCGAGATTCTTGCTGCCTCCCAGATCGCCCGGGGACGCAACGTCCACTGGCTGCACCTCCTGGGCGACTCCAGCGCACCCGAACCTGTTGCCGCTCTGCTTGCATGCAGTCTCGATGCTCTTGGGCGCTACAGCGAACGCCCGGTGTTTTGTCCGCTGCGTCCCTACCAGAGCAGCTTCGGCCCCCTTCTGCGCGATGCCGGCTTTGAGCCTGGGCCGACGGTGACACGGTTTGTCAAGCACACAACCAGCATGGTCAAGAAACCTGCCGCCGTTCCCATTGCCGAGTGGGTAGAGGCCACCCTCCCCACACTCGCACCTGCCGACGCTTCCGTCCCGGCTCCTCCCCGCAACTTTCCACACCCGGCCTGAGCCGCTCTTACTCACGGCCGTCATCCGCCCCTTGTGGCCACCATCGTTGCTGCGACCGCGCTACGAGTCAACACTCCTCACCTTATGCAACAGAACATCACCGACGACCTTGACGCCCTCCTGGCCGTCCTTCCTTCACCCCTGACGGACCGGCTGCACGAACTGAACCAGGCTGACAAACTCGTCGAGATCATCCTCGACTTGGGTCGCAAACCAGAGGCGCGTTTCACAGATCGAGACGTCGAGCTTCTGGACCGCGAGATTACGGCGGAAGACATTCGTTTTGTCGTCGAACGCATCGGCGACTTCACCGAAGACAACCGCGCCGGCATTACCCGTACCCTGCACCGTATCTCGGCCATCCGTAACCGCAAGAGCGACATCGTGGGATTGACCTGCCGTGTGGGTCGCTCTGTCTATGGAACGATCGATATCATCCAGGACATCGTGACATGTGGCCGGAGCATCTTGCTGCTGGGCCGGCCCGGCGTCGGCAAGACCACATTGCTACGCGAAGCTGCCCGTGTTCTCGCCGACCGCAAGATGCGCGTGGTCATCGTCGATACCTCCAACGAGATCGGTGGCGATGGCGACATCCCTCACCCTGCCATTGGCCGGGCGCGGCGGATGCAAGTGCCGCTGCCCTCGCTCCAGCACGAAGTGATGATCGAGGCTGTCGAGAACCACATGCCCGAAGTCATCATCATCGACGAGATCGGCCGCGCCCTGGAAGCTGAGGCTGCGCGCACCATCGCCGAACGCGGCGTGCAGTTGATCGGCACCGCCCACGGTCGCACTCTGTCCAACCTGCTGCTGAACCCTACCTTGTCGGATCTGGTGGGTGGCGTCGAATCCGTCACCCTTTCGGACGAAGAAGCGCGGCGACGCGGCACGCAGAAAGCAGTGCTGGAGCGCCGTGCTCCGCCCACATTCGACGTTTTGATCGAGATGGTTGACCGCCAGCACCTCCTCGTGCACCACGATGTGGCCCGCGCCGTGGACGACCTCTTGCGCGACCGGCCGCTCAAAACGGAGACGCGTTTCCGCGACGAACAAGGTGCGGTTGTCACCGAGCGCAGTGAGGCATGGCGCGACGAAACGCGTGAGGTCGAGAGACCCGGTCGCAATGGCGAACGTTCAGCCGAGCGCCTGAGCAGCCGCTTCGGCGAACATAACCTCCCCAGTGGCGCGGGAGTGCCGCCAACAACGACGCGCACCCTGCGTGTCTACTGCTACGGCATCGGCCAGAATCGCCTGCGTGCTGCCGCCCAGAGTCTGGGGGTGCCGGTCGATCTCACAAACGACCTCTACCGGGCGGAAATCGTCATCACGCTCAAGACCTACTACCGCAAGCAGCCCCAGCCCATTGTCGACGCCGAAGGCCGCGGCATCCCCGTGTATGTCCTGCGCTCCAACACCGTGCGCCAGATGGAGTTCCTGTTGGCCGACATCTTCTCGCTCAAGCTGGCAGTCGACCGCCAGCCCGAGGATGAGCCGATGAAAATGGCGCTCGAAGAGACGCGACAGGCAGTGGACAAGGTTCTCGGCGGCGCTCCCGTCATCGAGCTGGCGCCGCAACCACCCGAGGTGCGCCGGTACCAGCACCGCATCGCCCGCGAAGCCAACCTGGTCTCCCACTCCTACGGACGTGAGCCTCAGCGCCGCGTGCGCGTCTACCGCGAATAGGCAATCAGAACCGATGCACCGCCTACTTGCCATTGCCGGTGGTGCATCGTTCATTGACCATGTTCATCACTTTCGAGGGTATCGAAGGCAGCGGGAAGACAACGCAGATCAACCTGCTGGTCGAGTGGCTGCGCTCACGCAAGCTGCGGGTGCTTGTGACGCGTGAGCCTGGGGGCACGGCCATCGGCGACCAGATTCGCCACATTCTGCTGCATCCCGCGCACACCGAAATGGCGGCAGAGGCTGAAATTCTCCTCTTCTCTGCCGCCCGCGCCCAGATCGTGCGCCAGGTGATCCGCCCCCATCTGGATGACGGCTGGATCGTCGTCTGTGACCGCTTCGCCGACAGCACCATGGCGTATCAGGGCTACGGACAGCAACTACCCCTCGACGCCCTCCGCCAGATCACGAACTTTGCCACCGGCGGCCTCCTTCCCGACATCACGTTCTACCTGGACATCGCTGTTGAAACCGGTCTCCGCCGCAAGACCCAGACGCCCGACGAATGGAATCGCATGGAGGCCCTGTCGCTGGACTTTCACCATCGGGTGCGGGCAGGCTACCTGACCCTGGTCAACGAAGATCCCGGACGCTTCCGGGTCGTCGACGCAGCGCGCGACACCGAGACTGTCCAGAACGACATTCGTGCCCGCGTCGGTCTTCTCTAGTTCACGATCGTTAACGTGGCCGCCTGAGTAGCGTGGATCCAGACGGCGTCGCCGGGTTGAAAAGCCGTGAGCGTGCTGCCGGGGTCCCCGGGGACGAAGCTGCGCCACTGCTGGGTGGCGTTGTCCCAGACCCGGACATGATCGAACTTGCCGGCAATGTCCGCCAGCGTGGCGTCGACTCGCTGGGGCGCCAGGCTGGGGAAACCGATCTGGTTCCAGCCCGGCTGCAATTGAATGACCGTGGGGGTGGTAAGGCGGTAGCCGTTGACGCTGAGCCCCGCAGCCTCATCTGTCTGCACCCACACGCCGATCCCTTGCCAAATGCCAAGTAGATCGTTGTCGCCAGCGCCCGGCACGTAGTGGCGCCAAACCGGCGGCTCGACGGTGTTGTCGAACCAACGCACGGCGATCAAGTGGCCGTCCAGACTGGCAAGCACATCGGGCAGGTTCGGGTTTATAGGGAGGACCGGAATTGAGAAAGCATTCCAGCCAGGGTTCAGGGGTAGATTGAACGTCGTGACGCCGCCCCGGACGTCCGGCGTGGGCGTGGGCGGCACCGTCGCCGTGGGAGTCGCCGTGGCCAGGACGGTCCCTGTGGGCAAGGTGATGGTGAGTTGGGGTCGTACGGATGCGTCCTGGTGCTCGCCGCTGCCCAGGTTGAGAATGAGGTCATTGCCGCTCGACAGGCGCAATAGCCAGCCATTGTTGGGCTCGCCGTCCAGCCAATCCTGGACGTCGGCCGTCACATCGAAAACCAGCTCGTTGGCGGCATCGAGCGGGGCCGCGGACGTGGGGACCGTGCGGTAGTCACTGCCGGCGGCGCCGGCGCCGGCCTGTGTCCAGGCCAGGGTCTCCGTGGCGAGATACCACTCGGTGACCGGTGGGTACCAACTGTGCAGCAGACGATGCACCAGCAGAGAACGACCCGTCGCCGGCCCGCTGCGATAGGTGACGAAGAGGTGAAGCTCGGCGCTCTGGATGTGTGTTCCCAGGGGCAGGGTGCGCAAGTCAAAACCGATCAGGCTGCGGTTCTGATTGCCGGGCGCCTCGCGCATCACCAGCAGGGGAGCGCTGGCGTAGTTGACATGGGGATCGAGAGCGGAAATGAAAGTGTCCCGTGTACCACTGTAGCCTTCAGCGCCGTTGCTGAAAAGAACGCCATAAAAAGCCGGTGTGGCGGTAGGCGTGGCCGTGGGGGTAGGGGTAGGGGTTTCTGTGGCGGTGGGCGTCGGGGTAGGAGTCTCGGTCGCGGTTGGCGTTTCCGAGGCGGTCGGGGTAATCGTGGGTGTGGGGGTCTCGGTCGGCGTCGGCGTGATCGTCGGCGTCGGCGAAGCGGTCGGCGTATCAGTCGGGGTGGGCGTGATCGTCGGCGTGGGGGTAATCGTGGGAGTGGGCGTGATCGTCGGCGTCGGCGTTTTCGTGGGGGTGACCGTCGCAGTCGGTGTCGGCAGGGCGCCCGAAGGCGGCAGGCTGTAGCGCAGCTCGAGCTTGGGTCTTAGACCGGTATCTGTCGCATAGTCAGCAGAGGCCACAAGAAAGAGAGCAAAGGCATCGCTCATCTCGATCAGCCAGCCCTGGTTGGTGGCCGAGCCGCCGAGATAGGCCAGGACATCGGCGGTAACATCGAAATTGACCCAGCCGGGACCGGTCATGGGTTGGGTGTCCGTAGGCGCGGCGGAGCGATCGCTGGCGCCGCGGGCGCCCGCTGTCTGCCAGGGCGCCCCGGCGGCCGCCTGCTGCCAGGTGGCTGCGGCGACATCCCAGGAACGCAACATCCGGTAGACACGCGCCGTCAGGTCTTGTCCGCCGTCGAAAGTGGCATCATAGGACAGGGTGGCGCGGTTGACGACGGCCCCTGCCGGCAGACCCGTCAGGTTGAACTTCACCAGACCACTCTTGGCCGGGTCACCCCCCGCCGCGCGCCATTCCAATGTCGCGTCGGCGCCATGCACCGTGGTGGGGTTCCACAGATCGAGGAACGTATCCACAGCCCCGGTGTAGCCGTTGCTTCCGGGCTGCAGAGTAAAGCTGTAGGCCTGTAGGCGGAGCTGACCCAGGTCAGCGAAGATGCCGCCGGGGCTGGCCCCTTGCCAGACCAGCCAGCTATCGGGAAGCGTGCTGCCGCTGTCGTCATCGGCAAGGGCCAGGTTGAAGCCAATGGTGCGGTCGTGCGCCAGGGCGCCGCCAAGCATGACTTGCGGCACAGCAACCTCCACCTCGTAACCACCGCTGACCTTGTTGGCAAAGGCCAGAGTCTTATAGCCGTTGGTGACGCTCCCATCGGCGCCCACCCGGAACTCCCAGTCCGTGGGGTCACCTTTCTTGCCATTGCCGTTGCCATCCAGGGCGAAGAGGACGGCGTCGCCGGGGCGAATGACGTCATCGTAGACGTGCACGCCGATGAACACATAGTTCTGCCACCAGCGGGTGCGGATGCCGGCGCTGAGATCGCTGTTGCCGGCAGCCTCGCCCTGAAGCGTGGCTGCAGTCGCTGCCGTGAGTGACAGGGTGTTATCATTGTTCCACTCCGCCAGGCTGCCGTCCATGGTCATGCTGCCGGCAGGCAGGGCGATGGTGGCGGCCCCGCGCGGACCGCCGAAAGGCAGCAGGTTGACGGCGGCGAATTGCTCCGGATGGTCCGCCAGGGTGGGAGCGGTCCAAATCAGGGCGCCATCCTGGCCGCCGCCATCATCGTCGAAGAGGCCAACGTTGAGCCCCAGCGTCCGCCCCGCGGCCAGGTTCCCGCCCAGGGCACTGGCCGGAACTTCGACCTCGACGCGGTAGCCGCCGCTCACGGTCTGTGTGGCGCTGGTCAAGGTGAAACCGTTGGCAATGACGCGACCATCAAAGTACACGGTGAAGACGCGGTCATCGCCGCCGCCGCCAACGCGGTCGCCCAAACCATCGATCGCCACCTCGACGTGATCCTGGCTGCGCACCGCATCGTCATGCACGTCCAGGGCCAGGAACAGACGGTCCTCCCACCAGCGGACGCGCAGGCCGGCGCTCAAGTCCGAAGCGGCGGGAGCGGCGCCAATGATCGTGTCAGCGGACGTGGCATCGATGGTCGTGGAAGCGGCGTCGGTCCAATCACGCAGATCGCCGTCGATGATGGCATTCTGCTGGGCAGGGGCTGTCAGCGCTGCCTGACTGGAGCCGGTGCGATAGCGCAGGATGGCGTGTTCGTGTCCTGTGGCGTACGCCAGGTCAGCGCCATACGTTTCGATGCCGTAGAGGCCGCCATCGACAGGAGCGTCGACTCGCGTCCAGGTGGCGCCGCCATCGACTGTCGCCGCCAGCAGCCCTTGATCGCCCACGGCCCAACCGGTAGTCGTATCCACCATATCGATGTCTTCGATGAGGGGGGTGCCGTTGGGGAACTGGAAATCGGTCCAGGTCTGCCCACCGTCCGTGGTGCGGACAATGGCCCCGGTCACACAGGGCGCCGTGTGGACCCAGGCGCCGGGAGCACGGGCGCAGCCCGCCAGCCAGGCATGGTCCAGCGCCCCATCGTCATTAGCGTCGACAGCCGCCACACCGGCGAAGAACCAGGAACCATACGGCGGGGGACGGGTTTTCGAACCCCACGTGGCCCCGCCGTTCCAGGTGTATTTCAAGAAGGCCTTGAGGATGGCCATCGCCCCGGTGCTGTCCGAGATCATGTCAAGGTCGATGCCGGGGGTGTTGCCCCCGTTGTTGGCAGCATCCGCCCAACTGGAGCCGCCATCGCCGGTGCGGAAGTAGTGCCAGGTGCCTGTGGCCACCCCGGCGCTATCCGAAGTCCGGCCCACGTCATATAGGTAGCCGCCGTATCCGGGCGTGTACTCCCGGCGCCAGGTGTCGCCACCATTGGTTGTGTGTAGGACCAGACCGCTGCGCCCCACAGCATGACAGTCGTTTGGGTCGGTGGGTGTACAGGCGACCCCCATCAAAAAGGCGCCGATTGAGTCTGCCGTAGGTGGGGCGGCGGGATCGCTGCGCAGCTCACGATAGTACTCCCGCCAGGTGTTGCCGCCATCGGTCGTCTTGAGTGCCAACGTGTGGTCACCCACGGCGTAGGCCACCTTGTCGGAAGCCGCCGTGATCTCGAAGAAGCGCGGGTAGTGACCACCCAGGAGCTGTTTCCACGCCGAACCGTTTTCGGTGCGCCACATGAACCAGCTCTGCCGCGGGCTGGTGTCACCATCCCAGTTACCGTCGTTGCTGACCGAGACGCTGCCGCCTGCCCAGGCATGGCTGCCGTCAGCAGCCGCCAGGCCGGACAGGTCGCGTCCTGTCTTGTCACTGCCATCGGTCGCACCGGCCACCGTCCAGTTGCTGCCGCCGTTGGTCGTGCGGGCAATCGTGCCATCGGCGCCCGCAACCCATCCGATCTGTCCCTGGCCGGGGGCGAACTCGACCTCGTGCAGGTCGGCGCCTGCCCCCACCGTCCTGGTGCTCCAGATAGCCCCGCTGTCGTTGCTGTACCGCAGCGTATCGGCACCCCCGACGACCCAGGCTTCGCTACCCTGGACGTAGACATCGCGCAGGGTCACACCGGCTGGCGCCACCCCCGCCCGGACAGTCCAGGCGCCGCCGCCGTTGATGGTGGTCAGGAAGACACCGTCGCCTACGGCCACGCCATGCAGCGCATCACCGAACATGCGGATGGCGCGCAGGTGGGCCGTGACGCCGCTGGACTGAGGCGTCCAACTCGAACCGCCGTTGGTGGTGCGTGCAATCAAACCGGTCTCCCCAACCACCCAACCGCTGCTGGCGTCGAGGAAGTGAACGCCGTTGAGGTTGCCCGTCAGACCGCTGGCGAGCTGCTGCCAGCTTGTGCCGCCGTCAAGTGAACGGAGGACCAACCCACCCTGTCCAACCGCCCAGGCGCTGGCGCCAACCTGGCTGAGATCGTACAAGTCCTTACCCGGAACGGGCGCCTGGTAGGCCCATGTGGTCCCGGCGTCGGTACTCTTGAGGATCATGCCGTCGGAGCCGGCGCCCAGCAGTGTTTGTGTGTCGCGCGCCGCCAAAGCAAAGATGAAACCATCCCCCTTCCACACCCGCTGCCAGGGAGCGCCGGCGGCCGCCTCCGCCCGTACGGCAGCATTTTCGATTCCTTGCGCTGCGGGAGTTGAAGCCGCCGCCATCAGCACCGGCGGAAGCGCTAGACCGATCACGAGGACGAGAGCAAGAAGACGGGGTAGCGAAGGCAAGGAAAGTCCCATCATGGCTGTGTCAGACAAACGTGAAAAGGAAGGCGGCAACAGGCAACACAACACGCCAAGTGGCGGCCTGGTTGCCCCGATCTTTGGTTCGTACCCAACTTAGCATTCCCCTACCCACACGTCAAGGGGTGAAGAGGCATCATGATCAAACTGTCATGCCCTCTTGCTGTTCAAACCAAGGATATGACAAAACATTCATGGGGTCCGGAAGGACGCATCGTCAATGATGCGTCCTTCCGGACGGGGGTCGGTCAGAGGTCAACTGCGGATCAGCGGCAGCCACACCGGAACAGGGACGAGGGTCGAGGTGGGGGTTGACGTCGGTGTCGCCGTCGGCGTGTCAGTGGGGGTCGACGTGAGCGTTGGCGTGGTGGTGGGAGTCGATGTCGACGTTGACGTGGGCGTGGCGGTCGGGGTGGCCGTCGCCGTTGCAGTCGGGGTGGCCCATGGGGTGGCGGTTGCCACCATGCCGCCTGGCAGTGTGTACTCAAAGGCCATCTCTGGCCGGGCGTTCGTGGGAGACACGACGTTGCTGCTGGCGATCTGAAACATCTTATTCATGCCGGCGTCACCCTGGAGCAACCAACCGTAGTTCGGCGTTTCGCCCACCACCATCTTCTGCACGTCCGCCGTGACGTCAAACGAGCCAAAGACGTTGTCAACCGGAATGACGCCCTGTGTGCTCGGCGTCGCCGCGCGGTCGCCGGGGCCGCTGGCGCCGGGAGTCCCCCAGGGGCTGCTGTTGGCAGCCTGGTTCCAGGTGGCCTGCATTTCGGTCCAGCCCCGCAAGAGGCGGAACACCGTGACATCCAGCGAGCCAGAGGTGTCGGCGACCGGCAGACGATAAAGGCGGAGTAAGGCGCGTTTGATCTGAGCGCCCGCAGGGAGGCCGTCCAGGTCGAACCGGATCACGCCGGTCTGCGCATTGCCTGCACGCACGCCGATGAAGCCAAAGTTTCCGTAGTTCGTAGCCGGCTTCCACTCGTCGAGGGTAGTGTCCTGTACGTTGCCGCTGCCGGGTGTAGCCTTCAGCTTGGTTTCGAAAGTCAGTAGCGTGAGCGAACCGTAATCGGCCTGGATGCCACCCACCGAGGCGCCTTGCCAGTTCAGGCGGTGTTCGATCACCCCATCGCCGTTGTCGTCGTCAAGCAGGCCGTAGTTGAAGTCAATGGTGCGATAGGCATCGTACGGAGGGGCAGTGAACCACGCTGCCGGGATCGCCACCTCCATCTCATAACCACCGGAGACAATGCGGCCTACCGCCAAAACACCTTGCGGCTCCTGGCCGTTGTCGGTCACGGAGCCATCGGGGTGGATAAGCAGCTCGTGGTCGTCATTACCGGGTCTGGCATCGCCGCTCGGATCGAAGTTGATCTGGAGGGCGTCACCAGCGGTCAGATTCTGATCAGACACATGCAGGCCGAAGAAGAGGTAGTCGCTCCACCAGCGCAGGCGCAAGGTGCTGCTCAGATCGGCATCGCTGCCAGGGGGAGGCCCCTGGACGCTATCCCCTGCGGCGGCATTGAGAACGAAGGTTCCATCAGCGCTCCAGTCGCTCAGATCGCCATCTACGGCGAATGCTCCGGCTGGGTAAGCGTCCAGGTTGGGCTGCTGGCGATCGAACTGCAAGAACGTCAGCTCGCCATACTCGGCAGGATCGCCGTCCAGGCTGTTTCCAACCCAGATAAGGACTACCGGTTCCTGCCCCTGCTCATCGGCATCGGTCAAGGCAACGTTGACCCCCATCTTGCGCAGGTGAACGAAGTTGGCGCCGAGTGCGGAGGGGGGAAGGCTGGCTTCGATGTCATAGCCACCGCTGACAGGGTGCACCGCATATGCCCAACCGGCCGGCGGTGCAGCGCCGTTTACGGTCAAGGCGCCGTCAGCGCCAAAGAGAAGCGTGTGGTCATCGGCGCCTTTGACGCCGTCCTGAAGGCCGTCAAAGGCGATGCCGAACCTATCACCGGTCATCACCACGTCGTCTGTCACATGGGCGCTCACGTAGAACAGCCGATCATCCCAGCGTATGCGCACATCAGCGCTGACGTCTGTGGGAGTAGGATGCTCACCACTGATGAAGTCCACATCCTCGCTGTTGATGGTGCGTTGATAGGCGGTGGACCAGTCGCTCAGGTCGCCATCGATGGCGACGACGTTCTGGGCGCCAGCGATGAGCCGGCGATCCGGCTGTGCGTACCGGAGGACGATGCCTTCCTCGCCAGCGGCGTAGGCGAGATTGCGGCTGTAAGCATCCAGAGCATTCAACCAACCAGCGGCCGGCACGATCTGGCGCGTCCAGGTCTCGCCACTGTCCTCGGTGAACAGAACGTAGCCCAGTTCACCGCTCGCCCAACCGGTCGTGGTGTCCACCATCGAGATGCGCTGCAAGTAGAGGGGACTCTCGGGGATGACGTAGGCTTGCCAGCCCTCCGGATCGAGCACATTCGGGTTATGCAGGATTGCCGCTGCTGAACAGGGCTCAAAGTCGATATCGCTCCATGGTCCCTTGACGCAGCCAGCCAACCAGCCGTTGTCCAGCTTGCCGTCGGCATCGGCATCATAGGCATCGAAGCCATTCATTTGCCAATAGCGATAGTTCACCGGCATTTGATAGGCGCGCCAGGCCTGCCCGCCATTCGTTGTGTACAAGAAGTCCGTGTTTTTCTTGCTGGCGCGGCCACCTTCGTTGTCCGATACCATGTCCACATCCAGACCGGTGCCGCCCTTGGTAGCGACGCCAGCGGTCCGCAGCCACTGCATGCCGTTGGTCGTGTAGTAGTGATCCCCGCGCCCCAACGCCACCCCGCGCATCTTCGAGGTCATGTCGATGTCGTAGACGGCGTTTCCGTAGTTCGGCGGGTATTCGGGCGCCCAGGTCTCGCCGCCATCGGTGGTGTGCGCGATGACAGCGAATTTTCCTGATACGTGGCAGTCGTTGGGATCTTCTGGTGTGCAAGAGACACCATGCAACACCGTGCCGCGGCGATTCTCCGCATTGTTAAGGTCAGGGTTTGCGCGGAGCTCGTTGGCCAACTCACGCCAGGTGTTGCCACCATCGGTGGTCTTGAGCACATTCAGGTCGTCACCCACAAGGTAGGCAATAGCGTCGGTGGCTCCATCGACACTATTGAAATAGGGATAGAAACCGCCGATCATGTGTTGCCATGTCGCACCGTTGCTGGTGCGCCACACATACCAGGTCTGTCTGGGTATCCATTCGTCTGACAGATACTCCCTGTTCTTGAAATCGGCGCCGCCGCCCACCCAGGCATGGGTGACATCACTCACACCCAACGCTGTGACCGCAGTGCCAATCTGGCAGATTTCGTAGGCGTCAGGGTCGCAGTCGCGCTGCTGGACAAAATCGCTGCCCGCAACCGGGCCGATCAGCGCCCAGGTGTTACCGCCATCGGTGGTCCGCATGATGCGCTCTTCTTCTCTACCACCGCTGACGCGCACCCCTGCCACCCAACCGATCTTGTCCTGCATGGGAGCAAACTCGATTTCGTGAACGTTGAAGCCCAGGCTATTCCTGGTGTTCCAGATAGCGCCCTGGTCATTGCTGTAGCGCAGAACGCCACCATCACCCACGAGCCAGGCCTGATTGCCTTCGATGTGAATGTCACGCAGTGCCAGAACCGCATTGCCCACCCCCGGCCGCGGGGTCCATGTCGACCCGCCGTCGCTCGTCGTCAACACCACGCCTTTGTCGCCGACGACGACGCCATGTTGGCCATCGGCAAACACACGAACAGCATTGAGCGCTGTGCCGACGCCGCTGGGCTGCGGCGTCCACGTGGCGCCTCCATCCGTGCTGTGCAAAAGGGTTCCGCCTTCACCCACCACCCAGCCATTGGCGCTATCGACGAAGTCCACGCCGTTCAGACCGGGCGCCAGACCGGAAGCAAGTTGCTGCCAGGTGGCTCCGCCGTCTATGGAGCCGAGGACGATGCCATCCTGCCCGACCGTCCATGCGCGATTCCCGACGAGAACGATGTCATGCAGATCCTTGTCGGGTACGGGCGACTGATAGTGCCAGGTAACACCACCATCGGTTGTATTCAGAATCATACCCTGGGATCCAACCCCCAGCACGGACTGGGCATCAATGCCCACGAATGCCTCCACGGCGCCTTGTCCGCGCCACACGCGCTGCCAGGAACCTGACACCTCCGGGGCAGCCGGCGCGTCTGTGCCTGCAACCCTGGGTGCAAAGACAGGGGCAGAGTAGCTGGCGACGGGGGCGATGACAGCAACCACAAGCGCCAGCATGAAAAAGATAGAAAGGGTTTTGCCTAACTTCACGATGAGAATTTCCTCCAATCAGTTTGTTTTGGACCGTTTGAACTGCACGCTGCGCGGGCCACATTCACGGGTCGTGATAGAACTTACCAGCCATTCGACCACGCGTCAAGGGATTGAGGGCCACGATGAGAGAACTGTCATCTTATTTTGGGCAAGCCGCGTCTGCCTGAATGACGGTGCAAGAAGACAAAGTGAGACGGACGCGCGCGAAGCCCATCCCAAACGCCACCACCCGCACCACCGGAAGCAGCGGCACGAACGGGTGCTATGCAGCTAATACGCCCCCTTCCCCTTGAACACCACCCCTATCGTTCGCCACAGAATCTGCAAGTCGAGCAGAGGCGAGTAATGGCTGATGTAATAGAGGTCATCCTCGGTGTTCAGGTGCATCGGCTTGTCACTGCGACCGCTGATTTGCCACCAACCGGTGATGCCAGGCGGCACCGCAAAACGCTTGCGCTGCCAGGATTCATAATGCGCCACGATAAGCGGCAGTTCCGGCCTGGGGCCGACCATACTCATCTCACCCTTAAGCACATTGAAGAGCTGCGCCAGCTCGTCGATGCTTGTGCGCCGGATGATGCGACCCACTCGGGTGACGCGGGGGTCATCGGGATGCTTGTGGACGATCTGCCCATCCTCATTCTCGCGCATGACTTCTTGCAACTGCTTGTCGGCATCCTGCACCATCGAGCGGAACTTGTATACTGTGAACAGCCTGCCGTTCTCGCCGACGCGCTGCTGCTTGAGAATCACAGGTCCCGCAGAGTCGAGTTTGATGGCCACAGCGACGACCAGCATGATGGGCCAGAGGATGAGGAGCGACAGCGACGCTACAATCAGATCAAAAACACGCTTGACAATGCGATTGACGCCGCTGATCGCCGGGTCGCGCAGCCCGATGAGTGGAATGCCATCCCAGTCCTCCATGCTGGCTCGGAAGAACGCCAGGTCGAGCACATCCGGGACGACGCGCACCTGCACCGGATGCTCCTGCAGGGCCACGATCAAACTACGTAATGTCTCGTGGGCGCGCAAAGGCAAAGCGAAAATGACTTCATCGACCTGCTTCTGCACCAGGTTGATGGCCATCGACAGCGGCCCCAACACCGGCGCGCCGGCAAAAATCTGCCCGATCTTGTCCGGATCATCGTCAAGATACCCCACCAGATCAAGCCCGGTCCACGCCTCCTCCTGGATACGCTGCCCCACGGTCTGCCCCACGTTGCCAGCGCCGACAACGAGAATCCGGCGGAGGCTCAACTTACGAGCACCGGCCCAGCGCAGAGCCATGCGCAGGGACCACCGGTAGCCGATCAGAAAAACGAAATCGGCGGCGACAAAATAGACGAAGAGCAGACGAGAAAGATCGCGGTAGGAAAGATAGAGCACCCCGGCGAACACAAATGCCGCTAGAGCGATCGCCAGGAGCAGCGATTGCATCTCGTCGATTGCTCGCAGCGTATGGTGGGCGTCGTAGACATTCACCAAGAAGAAAACGATCGTCCAGATCGCCGTCACGGTAATATACAGCGCCGATGTGAAGTGCAAGGTGTCTTGCGTGATCGTCTTCCCGTACGGCAAGAAAGATCGAGCCCAGTAAGCGACGTAGAGCGCCACACACGTCAGGAAAATATCACTGACGTATTCAAAGATAACGAAATTTGCATCTTCTTGGTGACGAAACATCGGCGGCTCCTCTGCGACCCGACGTGCGAGCCAGCGTTTCATTATATGCTTTGGAGCGGTGCAAGCAAGTCAAGGGACGTTGCTGGACGCCGGGAAGACGTGGTAACCTTCACATGCCACCTGCGAGATGGAGGCATGTATCGCCTCCGGCAGGTCCTACATCATTAAGACGTACGAATAACGCAATCCAACCCAAGGCCGCACGTGAATCGTTTGTGGATCGGAGAAGGGTTGCAGGTCGTTTCTTCGTCTTACTTTGCCCACAACTCCTGCAGATAGACACGGCTGGCAAGCAGCCAGCGCCGGTCGCCGTTGACTTCAAGGGTCACCGTGCGATCGTAGCCAAAGGCGCGAAAGTTGGACACCTCGCGCTGCCAGTCAACGCCCCCGTGCCCCACTGCTCCCAGGGGCAGATGGTCATTGCCGGCGCCGTCATTGTCTGAGACATAGACATTGATCAGCCGGTCGCCCATATCGAACAGGAACTCACGGGTCTGGTTCTTGGGCACCTGGATGTTGGCATGGCCCACGTTGAGCGCCAGTCGCAGCGCCGGCGACCGTTGAAAGAGGCGACGCAAGCGCTTGAGTTGATGTGTGTTGTGGGGATGATTCTCGATCGCCACCACGACCCCCGCCGCTGCTCCATGCGGGCAGAGGATATCGTAGAGCTGGCCGTATAGTTCGACACCCGCATCATCCCCCATCCAATCGGGCCAATGCTGGAAGCGCGTCACCAGCAACTTGCTGCCGAGTTCTGTGGCCAGGTCAGCGCTGCGACGCAACTCGTCCAACGCCGCACGCCGTACGCGACCGTAGGCATGTGTGACCGGCAGATCAGATGCCGCTCGCACGATGATGGCAAGATCCAGGCCGGAAAGCAGACTGCGCACGGCCGCGGCGTCGATGCGGTCGGGAGTTGCCGCCGGCGCCTCCAACTGCAGGTCGACATAGGCAAACCTCTTTTCGCCGATCCAGCGAATCTCCTGCAATGTGTCGGATTCGGGACGGTTGGTGGCGCCGATCAGCACTTCATGGACTCCCTGATCTCTTGCCTGCCAAGGGCCAGTACTGCAGCCGTTCCTGACAAGATTGGGGGTTCCAAATCATGGTGCGACTTGTCGTCCAAGTGCTGCCGTCTGGCGCTTCATGTGCGCCAGCAGCGAGTGCAAACCACGCAGCCGTAAGTTGGACACAACCTCGTGCAAACCCAACAGACGATAGAGGTCGTCCGGGGTTGCCAGCACCTCTTGGGGCGTCGCCCCATTCAGTCCTTCGGCCAGGATGCCCGCATACCCGCGCACCGTTGGCGATTCGCGCGGGATGTCGAAATAGAAGTGCACACCCTCGTTCTCCAACTGCGTCGACAGGAACACAGGTGTCTGGCACTCATGAACCTGCTCCATCTCCGCCCGCTTGTTCGCCAGCCATTCCGGCAGGTCGGGCAGCCCTTCGGAAAGTTCCACCATGTAATCCATCCGCTCGGACGGGGATGCCTCACGAAGCTCGCGTATGATCTCCTGCACCTGGGGCCGGCAGGCATCGAATTGGGCAGACTGAATGGGATCGTCAAACATCAGAGACTCCTGAAAAAGCGTCGAGGGGCGTTTTTCCCTCGATCTGCGATAGCTGTACCAAGAAGCACCAACAGACCCTTACCCATCCTGGTGAGAGGACACCTGGCGCACCCATAAGCGATGGCCTTCGCGGTGCGTGACGACCACCACGGCGCCTTCCTCGATCGGGGATTTCTCGGCGTGTGCTTCCCAGCGCGCACCGTTGACATAGACCGTGCCCTCAGGATCAAGCCGGGTCCGGGCATTGCCCTCCTTGCCAATCAAGGCGTTGCCGCCCACCGCCGAGGGTCGCCGCTGCGTCCGCACCACCAACCGTACAGCCACAGCTACGAAAAGCGCCATGCCCGCCGCCAGACCCAGGATGGCCGCCCAGGGTATGGGAGCGTATGGGGTGTCAAAGAGCATCGCAAATCCCAGGATGAAGGCAACGAGGCCGGCAATAGTCAACACCCCTCCTGTATGGACCTTGACCTCAACGACAAACAGGGTGAAGGCAATGCCGACGAACGCCAGTCCGGCCCAATTGGCCTCGATGGTGCCGAGCGAGTACAAGGCCAGCAGCAGGGCAATCACCCCGATCCCTCCCGCCACATAGCCGCCCGGGGCGCTCAGTTCATACAGGATGGCATTGAGACCCAATGTCAACAAGATCGCCGCTACTGTCGGATTGCTGAGAAGGGCCAACAGGTCCTCGAAGAACGTCCGCCCCATCTCCACCGTTTCGGCATCACGTAGACTTAAGGTTCGCTCATCACCGTTCATCATGACCGTGCGCCCGTCAAGCTGCAGCAGCAGATCGTTCATGTCGACGGCAATGACATCGATGACTCCAATCGCCAGTGCTTCCGTGGCCGTCGATGCTTTCGCTGATTGGATGGTGTCTGCGGCCCAGGCCACGGCTGCCTCCCCCCGCCGCTCAGCGAGCGAACGCGCCGCCGCCGCCAGTGCCTCCGTCACTTTCTTTCGCTCCGTTTCCGGGAGATCTTCCCCGGCGATGTTCACAGGACTGGCCGCACCAATGAGCGTCTCCGGCGCCATTGCTGCCAGATGTCCTGACAGCGTAATCAAAGTGCCTGCCGAAGCCGCCCAGGCCCGCGCCGGCGCCACATAGACGATGACGGGCACCGGGGATTGCTGGATAGCCTGCGAGATGTGCTTGGTCACATCGAGCGAACCACCGGGTGTGTCCAACGAAAAGACAACCGCTTCGGCCCCATCGGTTTCAGCCTGGCGCAGCCCTCGCTCAAGGTAGGAGAGCATCGCCGGCGTTACAGGTCCGCTGAACCGCAGGTGCAGTACCCGCGGACGGGATTGGGCGCTTGCCGGTACGGCCAAAAGCATGCCCGCACAAAGGATAGCCAGCAGGATAGGCCCGACTCTTGGACTTATCCGTTGGGATAGACGTGAGCGCTCGTTCGTGAACCCGGCGCTATGGAGAGCAGCCATACCTGCATTGTAGCAGAAACAACCCTATCCATCGCGTCACCCCCCTCCCAATGCTGGCCGAACCGTGCCGGGGACAAAGTTGTGGACAAGCCTGTGCCAACAGGGCGCAAACCGGGCGGGCAAGCGCTGGAAAACGCGGGGACACCCGGGCCGCCTGTCTGCGTGTTTGCAGCACCCGATAAACAGCCTCTGCTATCCCCTTTACCCACATCTTGTAGGGGCGGCGGCTACAGGCCACAAGCTGTAGCAATGGCGAAATGGCAGGCCCCCTTTTCTAGCGGATCAACTGTCCCCATATCCACCTGAGCATCCCCAGCAAGCATCCACTTGCCCTTGACGACAGGTCGTAGCCGACGATATAGCGACAACCTAGGGGTAGTGGGTGGGAGGGCGTCTGGGACCACTTACGCACATATCCCCCGACTCTACAACGACGACGACATTACTCTATAGAATGAGTGTATGGATCCATTCTGAGGTTCTTCCGCAATTCGCGTGAAAGCGTCAGGTTGGCACCAGCACGCGGTGGCGGAGCAGGCCGAAGTTGGCACGACCATACATGGTGCGCTTGATCAGTTTGAGGCGGTTGATTTGGCCCTCCACCTGGCCGTTGCTCCATGGCAGAGACAGAC
>CAZHTZ010000038.1:0-23509 GCA_964535455.1 uncultured Caldilineales bacterium | reverse complement strand
AACATGCAACGTTCAACGTGCAACCTCCGCTTTCCGGCACTGGCCCATGCCCATGGCCGTGCCTTTGCCCACGCCGGCGTAGAAGGCGAAGGCGGCGAGGGTGTGGATCAGGCCCATCCAGTAGCGGTCTTTGACGCGGAAGGCGTAGGCGCAGTGGCCAACGAAACCGGGGTAGGCGCCGCGTCCGGCCTGCTCGCCGAACGAGACGCGCTCGGTGTGCAAGCGGTAGCGGCTGATGACCAGGCACTCCTCGGCATAGCGCACGACTTCGGTGGGGAGGGCGATGGGAGCGACCGCGTTCCAGCGCCGGACCAGCCCCTCGAACACGAGCCGCGGCAGCGGCAGCGGCATGTACGCCTCCTGCGAGTGAAAGACAGTGGGCGAGGCAAAGTGAAGCTCCAGACCCGGGGCTGGCTGCTGACCGAGGGTGTGCCGCTGCACCAGGTCGGTGAACTCGGTTTCGCCCGCCCACGGGTGATCCTGGGCCGCAGTGGTGACGCCGGTCACGTGCAGTTCGACGCCGGTGAGGGTCAGAATGTCCGGCAGCTCAGGCAGCAGGCGCTGCCGGAGCAGCGTGGTCAGGGCAGGATCGCAGGTGGTGATGCGCAGGTAGAGGGCGTCGCCCGGTTGGACGGGTCGTTCGTCATCGGGGCGAGGAGGCTTGACGCCTTCGCTGCTGGAATTGGGGCGAGGAGACCCTTCGGGCTTGAGCCGTTCGGCTGAGGCCTCAGGCCGAAGCCTCGCCCCTACGCGTCGCCATACGTTGGACACTGTGTAGGGGCGTTCCTGGTTGGGGGTATGCAGCGATTCGGCCAGGGCGTGGTCGGCTGCCTGCACCTGGTCCAGGAACCAGGCCTGCGTGGCGCGGCCCAGGTTGGCGGGGAGGGTGGCGGGTTGGGTGGGGGTGAGGGTGAGGATGGCGGCGAGGAGGGACATCAGTCAGGCATGGCCTCAAAGCTGAACAGAACAGGAAAGAGCGGGCCTGTCGGTTGCCCGTTTTCGTCGTACCTGGTGCCCACGAACTCAATCAAGTGCTCGGCATCCAGACAGGCCAGAGTCGCGCCCAGGGCCATGCTCCGGATGCCGGGGGTAATGTCCACCACCACGTCTTCAGGTTGGAGCCCCTTGGCCGCCGCTTCGGCAAAGACCTCGCGCACAAGATCGAAGGTCTTCTTCAGGACCTCAGCATCGGTATCCAGACTGATTGCGTACCGCTCCCTGTAATAGTACTCGCAGGAGATATGCTTCACCTGTCGCAGATACTCGACCAGGAACTCCGCGAACTCCTTGGACCCGAATCCTTTGTCGCTCGTGGTCGATAACAGCCAGCAATGCTTAAGCTTGCCTTTGTGGTTATCGATAGCCACGAGCGTCGGCTGCAAGTTGGAGTTTTCGACGTCGAGGGCAGCGAAGTCAAAGCGCTGCATGGCTGCTCTCCGCTCCTCAGGACTGAGTTTGGCGGCTGGTGAACTGCGCTGAGGTGTGTAGAAGGGCACAAAGCCAACGAAACCCTTGCGCGCGTAGTGGAGAGCATCAGTTTCGCTTCTGATGGTGGTCGGCGGGTTAAAGACCACCGGCACCTGATCTGGCCGCTGCCACAATGTGAAGTAGATCGCCGCTGCGCCCGAGACCACGGCAAGAACCAGGACCAGGGGGAACAAGGCGAACCATTGCGCCGACAGCCAATTTGCCAGAACAGAAAGGAGAATGCCAAAGGTGATGCCTGCCAGGCCGGCGGCGATCCGCTGCACCCTGAGGACATGACGTAGTCTGCGACTTACCATGCTGTAACCTCCATAAGGTCTCTAGAGAAGCGTGCGTGTGCGGCGCGCGCTTTCGCGGGCATCCTGCAGGTCGAGGATTTCGGCGATTTCGTACTGGCGGGGTACGGCCCCAGGCACGGGCCGCGTGCGGATGACCGGCGGGAAGTAGCCCATGCGGCCGTGCAGCTCGGCCAAGACCAGGGCGGCGATGAAGTTGAGCGAGGGCAAGAGGACCAAGATGGGCTCGCCCTGCCATTCGGCCGGGGTGAGGGGGGCTTGGGCGAGAAGGGCCTCGACCTGGGGCAGGAAGGGCGCCTGTTCGTCGAACTGGGCGGGCAGGTCGATGACGCGGTCAAACGTCTGCCCGGTCAGGGTCTCGATCTGGTCCTGCTGGTTGGCGGTTAGGGGGTGGGAGAAGTTGAGGAGGAGCATGAGTCGCATCCTGGAGAATGAGCCGCCATCTTGACGTATCCGACCTACCTAAGGTCTGCCAAAAGCCTCCAGCTCTTGATACCACGGCTTATCGCGTGAGGCTTTCTCACGGCCAGCCGCTTTGACCTTGGCCAGAATAGCCTCGGCCGCCTTCCGCTTGAGGGCGTCGCTCACCTTGAGTGCGCGCCATCGCTCGACATACCTCATGATCTGGGGCGCAACCTGGCTGTCGGAAAGCGTAAGCACCTGCTGGATGAGAGCAGCCACCTCCACCTCACCCGGACCCAGTGCAGGCGTTGGGGCTTGGTCTGGCGCCGTTTGTAGCGGAACAGGCTGCGGCACAGGATCCGTTTGGCTTGTGGCGCTGTGCAAAGTCAACCGCCCGTAACCACTCGAAGTTTTGGCGCCAACGCCTATTTCGTTCAGCGCCAATTCGAGAATAGCAAAGGCGGTTTGCACCCAGTCCGGTGGTCCCGCCAACGCCACCAGGTACCTGCCTGTGGCGCTCAAGAAAGGCACCATCGTCGGGTTGTCCCAGTCCGCCGGAGGCTCTTGGCCACCCTGGTAGTACTTGGGATGATGAACGGCGATCACATCCGCATGCAGCGCCTTGCCCTGATGGCCCGATCCGGGCAGGTACAGAGCGTCGAAAAAGGTTACATAGCCCGCCTTTTCTGTTTCCCCGAAAAGTGTGCGGTAACCAGCCGTCTGTGCGCCCCAGAGCGCAGGGTCCAGCCTTTGCCTGGCATAGCTGGCCGCCAGACCCTTCAGGGCGCTGCCGGGGATATAGGGAACGCCGTACGTGCGGTGAAGTGTCACCGAAGTCTCCAGCACGCTCTCGTCACCGAGACCTACAGCCATCCGACCCTTCACCGCGGCTTCGGCCGTTGTGGCGCCCGACGTCTGCATAGCCGCTGCCCAACGCTCGTAGAAGGCCCGATAGGCCTCCGGCATGGAGATGCCAGCCGTTTCGGCGACGTGTTGCTGAGTGGGGGGTGTTTGACCGTGCGCAACATGGTCGTCTTGCTGCAACTGCGCGGTCATGAACTTGTCCAGCCACAGCCCGGCATGACTTGCCGCCGGCACATTCACGCGCTGTAACGACTGTCGCCGGCTGCTGATCATATGCCACCTCCATCCTCTGTCGTCGCATCGACCCCCAGAACCGACTGCGCGAAGCGCTTGTACCACAACAGCGCCGCCAGCACGTCATGGGTCAGCCGCATGTAGGTGAGCAGCGAATCTTCCCGGCTGCGCCGCAGCAGCATCTCAGCGCTGCCGGCCCCAACTGTCGCAGCCAGATGCTCCAGCAGCTTCTGGGGCGGCTCTTCGCTGCGCGCCTTGACGAATACCAGAGCCTGGGCAAGACCGGCGCTGCGAATCAGGATCGGCAGCTTGTGCGCCATCGCCCCATATTTCTTCCGATCCTCCTCAGACATGGCACCGGAAAGACCGGAGACCTGCGCATACACTCTGGCAGCGTACATTTGTTCGCGAGTTTGCATAGCTTCCTCCCTGACCTGTCAGGCCAAGCGTACGCGGCAGAGGCCGCGACCAACGGTGGCTTTACCGCCAAGCTGCATGGTCTTGCCGGTAAGCTCTTCCAGGATTGCAAAGACATCATCGGCGCTGTTTACGCCGGCCGCCTTGACGGGCGTAGCCACCACCAGGCTGGCCAGGATCGTTTCCGCAGGCAGGGCTTCCTCATACCATAAACCACCTTTCTGCACGGTCTTCTTGTCCGCCAACATCTTGATGCGGGCGGTAATCTCCGTGGCCGTTTGCAGCAGAAAGGTCAAGACATCGTCGTGGACGACGCAGAACCGCTCAGCCAACAGGGTCTGCCAGGCTGCCTCGCCCGGGAGGAAGACGCGGTCCCCAATCCACTGCGCCCAGGCAGTTACAGCGGCGTCCGCCACAGCATCCAGGTCCAGGTCTTCCAGGCAAACTTGCAGCGGTGTGGCGCCCGCCAGACAGATCCTGCTGCCCTCCAGGGCGACCCGGCATTGGCGTTCCGGCTCTTGAAGGGCAGCGTCGATGACGGGAATGGCGGTGGGCAGCCCCACTGCGCCCGCATCGCCGGCATCGCGCTGGAAACGGTGCAGAATGTAGGGTGAAGTGACCCAGGCAAATGTGCCCGCCAGGCTGCGCACCGGCAGCAATAGCAATCGGGCATCGGCAAACTGGGCTGACCCGGCGTGTTCGTCCGCCTGGTCGGTGTCAGGACCAAACACTTTCTTGCGGTCGCTCGAATTGGCGCAGCTATCCCTGAGGGTACCCTTGATGGATGAGCCGGGCAGGAAAGGTAGGTCGGTGGCCTTCTCGCGGGCGATGGGCAGATCGATCACGCCCACGCCCTGGCCCGTGCCCGCGTGCAGCGGTGAAAGTGCATGCACAAAAAGCAACCGTGCATTATTCATGGTGGGTTCTCCTTACAGAGTGTTCAAGAAAGCATCGAGCACATCAGTTTGGACGTGCAACGGCATGTCATTGTTCAAGTGCGCCACTTCTGTGCCTGTGAGCAAAGCCACGACCGGCGGGTTGTGAGGGGCGTCATTCAGGACAAGACCCCCCGGAGGTGTTCGCGGCCCCTCCAAAATCAGGGCCATCCCGACTGCCGTACCGTTGGCGCAGGCCAGAGGACGCAAGATGAGGGGGCTGCCAAGCCGGTCGTGGTCATGTCCCTGGAGTGACGTATCACGGGGATCAGCATCTGAATCGTTTTTGTTGCGCCGGTTCATGTCCTTGAAGTGGAAAATGATGGGAAGGCCAAAGGCAGCGCGCGGGAACTTCTTGATGAGTGGTGGCAGAGGCTGATGCATTGGATGGCGCTGTCCGGTGAGGTCTCGTATTGCCTCAGGTTCAGGCCAGTAGCTGCGACCGGGGCGGCCAGGTTGGTTGCCCGGTCTACGCTGTTGGCGGAAAGTCTTCAATTTGTCCAGCAGATTCCTCCATGCTGCAACCGGACTGGATGCTGGTGTGACCTTCATTTTCGCCGTCCGAGTCAGGTGCGGCACACCTGCCGGCCATTGACCGCCCTCCACAACGTGCTGGATTAGCCCCTGGCTAAGCCTTGCCGCCACCTGTCCCTGAGACGGAGCGGTTACGGCCTGCCCATCCACATGCGTACATTGCAGAGAGCCAAAGCCCCTGCGTGTACGCGCCCCCACCCCGCCGAACGTCTCCCATGCCCATAGCGCAGCCTCAACATCCGCTTTCTGCACTACATCACTGGGATACGTGATGGTCAGGAGGAATGCGACATCTTTGCGGACGGACTTGGTATCCATCCCAATCACGGCTTCGCCTTCGCCCGGTTGCAGTGGAAACGCACCATACGGTGGGACCACACTACCTTGCCGTGGTCGCACCTTAGGACGCGGACCATGCGTGCCCGGATTACCGGCAACCACTTCGAAGGGCCGATCCGCGCTGCCGGCAGCCTCACACTCAACGACGATCTGCACCTGCGAAGGCAGCGGTTTCGCAGGTGTGCTGGCCGCCCCCCACAGCGCGTCTTCCGCCTCCTTCATGCGCCTGAGGCTGCCGCCGTAGCGTCCCCCACAGCAGGCGCGCCACCAGAAGCGCAGATGGCCGCGAACCTCCGTGGCGCGAACAGTGGTGACCGGGTCGGCTTCCGCCGGGGTCACGCCGCCGCCGAACAAGGGCGTGATCAGCTTGTACTGCCGCGTTTGGGTAATGATGCCGCTGTCTTGACGCTTCACGACAGGCGGCGGGCTAGTTGGTGGTGTTCGCATGCTTCCACTCCATTGGAACAGGTTTGCCAGACCAGGAGCCTAGGACAGCGAGTCCAAACCCATCCTTCCGGTCCCGCTCGGCGTCGCAGATGCACTGCATCCACATTCGGTCGATCCAATTGCCGATGGCCGACTCGTCGTCGTTCAGTTTCAGGAAGATCACTGTGCCGGCAGCCGCCAGCCTGCGCGTTGGCTTGGGACGCTGGCGCTCGAAATCCCAGCCTGAGACGACCTGCATGCGCGGCAGCGCCACCGCTTTCAATACAGGCGTTACCCCTTCTCGCAGCTCCAGCAGCCACTCCGGCCGATAGCCTGCGGCAAAGTCTCCCGGCGTCAACAGGATCACGCGGCAGTGCTTGTCACGCATGATGGCGCTCCGCACCGTATCAGGACAGGCCGGCGCTTCCACCCGGCTGCGGCGCCAACTCACCAGACGGCGCTCGCCGCCCAGGGGCGCTATCCCCGGCTGCAAATCTTCGTCGGTCATCACGGCAAGCGCCAAGCGCTGCCGGGCTTTCAGCGTGAATTCCAGCCCGCGCGTCTGAAATAACGCTCCCTCGCGCGCAGTCATCGCCTCAGCCAGGATGCTGACATGCGTCCGCTGCTCTGGCATGGGTCCGCCGTGGCCCAGGGAAGCCAGATCCACCTCGCTCTCGAACGGCTGCTCCAGCCACTGCGCCAAGCTCTCCCAATACCAGAAGCGCGGCAGCCGCTTTCCGCCCACAGGCTTGCGCGGGTCAGGATGGACGGGACCGACCAGGGCCAGGTCATCCGGCAGATTGCTCTCTGCGCCGGCTGGCGATGCCAGAGGAACGAGCGGCTTACGTACGGCCTGCGTCTCAACTGCAGGATCAAGGTCCAACAGTAACGCATCAGCCGGGGCAGGTAGCAGCCACCGTCCAACATCGTGCTGCTCATCCATCTCTACGAGCAGGGGTCCCTTGACGCCAATGGCCTTGACTCGCTTCAGGCACTGCTCGTCGCCTTTAGGAAAGGCGCCGTTGGCATCCAGCCCGGCGCGGGTGCGCACCGCGCCCGTGGTTGTGGACGGGAAAGGGAAGGTCAGGCTGGCCGCGCGCGCGCCAGGATTGGGGCCAAAAGGCCTGCCGTCGCGTACGATCAACGGGTCACGGGGTTCAATGAGCCACGTTGGCATGGCTTTCCTCCTTGACAAGCTCCAGGTTGGCCAGGTCTTCCGCATCGGCCAGGATGCGAGCAATTACGATCTCATCGGCAAGCTGCCCGACTGTCACTTGCTGCGACGTGATCCGGTGCGCCAGGTCTTTGCGAATGGTTTTGTCTACCTCTTCCGAACCCCGTCGGGCCTGTTTGCGCTCCAGAATGCGTGTGGCTTCCGCTCGCCCGGCGTCCTTAAGCCTGGCGGCATCCGGGTGCGAGTCAGCCACCCGCAGACGATTGCTCAGGTCTTGCAGTTCATAGGCAGCGCCATCGGGAAGCGCATCCTGACGGTGTAGTCTGATGAACCACTGCAAGCGCTCATCCACGGTTCCCCACTCCCCTGCCACCGTGCGGTCCACGCCGCTGCGTTTGCTCAGCGTCACTGCCAACGCGTTCTTGTGCGGCCGGCGCTTGGCCGCCGCCTCCGCCTGTCGGGCCAGTTCCAGGGCGTCGGACAGCGGCTCCAGATGGTGGCTGATGGCCAGGCCCACTGAAAGCGTGGGACTGTGACCCTCCTTATCGTGAAAGCGCTGCATGGTGTCAAAGAAGGTCTTTGCCAGCGTTTGAGCGCAGGGCAACGCTTTGTGCAGTGGCAGAAAAGCCAGCACATCGTCGCCTCCCGCATAGACACACGACCCTTCATACTCGGCGACGATCTCGGCTGCGCGTTTCGCAAACCCTGAAAGCGTCAGAGACAGGTCGCGATGGTCCTTCATGGTATCTTGGTGGTCGATCACCTTGCCCATGTGATCACCATCTGCGGCCAACAAGCCATAATAGGGCAGCGGACGCCGCCCGCCTGCTGCTCGCTTGAGGAAATCATCCAGCGCCGTCTTCGCATCCTTGAGAGCTTCCTTGTCGGTAAAGAACTCACTCAGGCGCTCCTCGAATAAGAGGTGACCATCATAGTAGCCAAACACGGGATGTAGCATCTCCTCAATCGGCGTTACGGCTTCATCCGCGATTTCCAACCTCCTAAGCCTCTGCACATAATCCTGAACTGCCTTCTTCGCCTCTGCGTCTACAGCCGCCAGCAGTGGCAGCGCTGCCACGTGCGACGTGCTGGCGAAGTGGGTGTGTCCCTGGGCGCTTGCCATGACGCTTCAACAAGCCCACGCCGCAGAGACGCTCCGCCGGTCCGACGCCGTACAGCTTGCGCAGCGTCTCAGCCTTCATGCTTCCGCGGCGCACTTTGTCATACTGCTCTTCCGGGATGACCGACTCGCGCAGGCCGTCCAGGGATGACTTCGGCGCCTGCGCGCCCCATGTCACCGGACTGAAATCGCGCGTGGCCTTGCGTGCGGCCATCAACGCCTCTACCTGCGCACGGACGCTGGCATACTGAGAGGGATCGGGCAGAGGCATGGCCACCCAGAAGTACTCCAGCAGATCGTCGACCTGCCTTGTAGCCACGGCTTCGTCATAGTCGCCCCTAACCCCTTGAAAAGCCTCCTGCTTGATCTCCTGTAGGCGCCTTACTACCGCGTCTCGAACCGCCTCACCGATCGCAGATGGCTCTTGCTCAACAACCGCAACCACCCTGTTGGCGACCGTGAGCTCGGTCTTCGCAACCAGGTCGCTACGGTCCTGCGGCGCTGGAAACACCAGACTGTCCAGTGTGTTCTGATCCGCGATGGCTGCCGCGGCAGACTTAGAGAGTTCGCTGAGCAGCCAGGAGCCAAACCACAGGTCGCGGCTGCGGCGGGCGCTGGCGATGAATTCTTGCACTGGCCCAATGTGGGCCAAGAAGAGATAGGTCATGGCATGTCTCCCTGAGACTCAGCACTGTCGTGTGAGCAAGACGTTCGTACCCCGTCGCTGCTGGCATCCTCTCGCCTGGACCGCTTGGCGACGGGGCACATCGACCGGTCTGTTGATGAGCATAGAGCAATCATCTCCTTTTTCCGTCCATAGAACTGACCAGATCACTCCTCAAAGCTTCCATAGAACATCCTGGACAGGGTCACAATGGGGCAAGCCCGCAAGCAGTGAGGACGCAATTGGGAACAACTGATGACGTCATTGACGTCGCGTGCTGTGCTAGAATGCATGGTCAGGTTGACAACACTCCTGCCTCGACCAGCGAGCCGAACTTCTCGCGCAAAAAGTGGTAGTCCAGACGCACCGTGGTTTCGAGCTCCCAAACCTCCTTGCACTTGGCCAGAATCTGGCTCTTGTGTGTGTCCACCGTGCTTACAGCCAGGAACAACTGCTCGGCCACCTGCTCGCGCCTGGCGCCTTCGGCAAACGCTTTCGCCACTACCCGCTGCTGCGGCGTCAGCTCCGCCCACACCTGGCGACAAAGCGCTTCCTCACGCCGGTCCAGCCACCGGCCCTGGGCGGCCAACACCTGCGCCGGCGAGGCGTGCAGCAGCGCCCGCAGACCGGGGAAGTAACTGCCCCACGGCGCCAGCGGCACCGCAATCAGTTGCACACCCACCTCTGGTGCCACATGCATCTCCCGCCCTTCACGTGCCTGCTCTCTGATCACGTCCGGCGTGTAGAGGTGCCAGGCTCTGTCGCCATGATCAAAGTGCAGCATCGCCACCGACAGCGCCAGCAGCGACATCAGCCGCCGTCCCCCCGCCAACAGCAAGTGGATCTGGGCGTCGCCGGCCTTGAGCCCTCCCAGCAGCTCGTGTAGTGTCTGCCAGACCGCTTCCGCGTCCAATGACTGGCGGATGTCCGCCAGCGGTCGCTCGTGGTCCATGACCTGCACGTTGCGGAAGTGAATCTGCCGGCCCTGATAGCGATCGCCGGGAAACTCGGCCGCCAACCGCCGCACTCCTTCCACGTAACGTCCCGTGCCTAGATGCACAGCCACCACGTCGTCGATCGCCTCGCCCCGCTGCAGCAGCAGGTCCAGGGCGAGCGTTACTACCTGCGGCTGACCGCCCAGCATCGCCAGCAACACATGCCTGACCTTCATCCCACCTCCCTCCGTACACGGCCATGAACACCAATCTGCTGCCAGCCATCCTCCTGGCCGGGCCGCCCCACAGCGGCAAATCGGTGCTGTCCTACGCCCTCAGCCAACGCCTGCGCCAACACGGCATCCAGCACGTCCTGCTGCGGGTAGCGCCCGACGGCGAAGGCGACTGGTTTTACCAGACGGACGTCGACTTGCGTGTGCTCGTGCGCCAAAAGGGGGAATTCACGCCCGAACTGATGGAGCGCGTGACCGCAGCGATCCAGAACCGTGTGCTGCCGCTGCTGGTGGACGTGGGCGGCAGGCCCACAGACGACCAGTTGGGACCCATTCTCGCCTGCACCCATTTTGTGCAGCTCTTCCGCGAGGATAGCGACCGCAAAGACTGGCAACAGCGGCTGCAGCCAACGCGCCTGCTGCCGATCGCCGAGCTGCAATCGCAGCTTGAGGGGCCCGATGTCATCGCCGACGACGGCAGCCCTCTCCAGGGCGTCATCACCGGCCTGGAATGCGGCGGACCGCGGCTGGGGCCGCTGTTTGACCTGGTCTACGAACGCGTCGCCGGCATTTGCGCCTACCCCGCGCCCTTGCTCGAGGCAGAACACCTGCGGGCGGCGCCGGCCGGCATCCACTTGCTGGTGCTGCCGCATCTTGCCGCCGAACTTGGCGTGGCGAAGCGGCAAGGAGACTGGTGGTGGGAGCCCATTCATCTGCAGGCGCTGATGCATCGGCTGACGGACAGCGGCCCCGTGGGCATGTACGGCCGTGGCCCTGTCTGGCTGTATGCGGCCATCGCCGCCCACACGGCACCTTCGCCCTTGTACGTGTTCGACGCCCGCTTTTACGGCTGGATGCCTGCCACTCCCGCGTACACCGCCGGCCAGGCCAATCCCGAGCTTCGGGTCACCACTTTCGCGCAACAAGGCGCTACCTGGATACACATCGACTGTACCCAGAGCGTCATTGCGCCAACGCCGGTCTATCTGCCTGAGATTCCTGGCGGTCACGGTGTCATCATTGACGGGAAGCTGCCGAACTGGCTGTGGGCCGCCGTGGCGGCGAGTCTGACGGCCCATCCGTGGCTGGGGATATGGGTGCCGCAGTTGGCACGGGTTGTTGTTATCTGGAGCAGAAGCGGACGAACTATTGGCGAGACGTTCGCGATCGACTATCTGCCCGAACAACTGGCGGCAGTGTAGGATAGAATACCGAAATGAGCAAATCCCCAAAGCCCCACAAATGAGGAGAGGTCGCCGCTGCGTCGGCGACCTCTCTCGGTTGCAACAACCGGTTCGTGAGGACGGCTTTCCCTCACGCACCCAGGCTTATCTGGCGACGAACGGCAGCCACAGTCGCTCAGATGCCCTATCGGGGTCGAATTCCATCACTTCAGGTTCACTGTTCGCAGGAACGTCTATTGTCGTCAGCGGCCCGGTCAGTGCACCGGTGGCGGCGTCCTGTGCGAGCGCTGTGGACTGCCGGTAGACTTCGAACTCCCAGAAGGAGTAGTTGTTCATCCGTGGCGCCCGCTCACGCATCAAGATGCCTACATACCGGCCGGACCGGGTCCCCAGTCGATACCGGTATGCGCCGGGCTGGCTGATAGTAAACCAGTAGCCGTTGAAGGTCCTTGCATCGTCTGACCAGCCGATGAAGTAGCGGCTGGCATACGCCGCCTCCCAGCGCACGACTACTTCTGCCAAGTCGGTTCGGCCGCCCAGGTCGACCCACCACCACTGGTCGCCCAGCGAGCTGCTGATGCGCGACGACCAACACGTGCTCATGCTGCCATCGTTTCCTCGGCCAGGCGGATAGCTGGAGCTCTCCTGCGAGGTCGCATAGGCAGTGCGATTGCGGGCCAGGTTGGGATTGCCCCCCGGAGAGGCCTGTTCCCAACGAAACTCGGCAACCGCACCGCCGCCATTCTCGTAGTACTCGACCCGGACGTCATGATCGCCGCCGCTCACGGCGCGCGAGACGCGATACTCCGTCGGTGACTGGTCGCGCCAGGCATCGATGATGAGGCTGCTGCCGAGCCAGACTCGAATGCCGTCGTCAGCGCGGGCGATGAAAGTGAAGTTGCCGCTGTCGATGTGTGCGCGTCCTGTCCAACGCACCGAGAAGTTGTCGCTGCCCACGCCGCTGCCAGGACTGCCTGTGCCCCAGTCCTGCCGGATCGGCCAGACTTCGCAGCGTGTGAACGCGGGCGCTCCGCTCAGGTAGCGGTTGTTGTAGTATTCCGCCCGATACGCCGGACAACTCGTGTTTTGTGCGCCCATGCTCAGAGTGTAAGCCCCACTGCTGCTGCGAGACCAGCTGCGGGCGGCGATGCGGTAGCGACCATTCTGAGGCAATCGCGCCTGGTCGATCAACGAGTTCAAGTTGCCGCCGCCATCATCGTCGTAGGTCACAAGGTCGCCATTGGGGGCGTAGAGATACAGGTAGCTGTCCAGACCGTTGACGACCTTGTTCATGCGGAGGGTAACGGCCTGGCCTGCGCTGCCGTTGAAGTAGGTGGTATCTTCGTCATTCGCCGGGTCGATGCGCCCGTTGAGGGTCTGCCCGTTGCTGATGGAGCGGGTGTCATCGCCATCGGACCGCCCCAAGAAGGCGAGGATGCTCTCGGCCACCCCTGCGGCCAGATTACCGCGCTGGCGGAGCAGGCGGTCTTCATCGCCCGACCACCAGGCCATCTCGATGATGGCGCCCGGTGTCTCGCCTGCGATCCAACTGAGGGCGTAGTAGTAGCGCATGTTGTTGGTGAAATGACCTGTCGAACGGTCTTCTGACAATCCGGTGGTCATGCCGTAACGCGTCCAGAGGTTCTGAACCAGTCGATCCGACGCGTCTCCGGAGCCGTTGGTGCCCTGTCCGGCAATGCCGCCGTACCGAGACACCTTGAACCCGCTGTTGCTGCCGGCGCAGTAGTCGTTGTGCAACGAAACGAAGGCGTCGGCCCGATAGCCCCTCATGGCCTGGTCGCCGCCGCGAAACACATCGACCGTGAAGCCACGGTCTCGCAGAAGCGCGGCGGCCATGTTGGCGATCGCAAACGTGTTTTCGGCTTCTTTGTATTGACCGCCGCAGGACATCGAGCCTGAGTCCGTGCTGCTATGCCCGGCTTCGATGCCGATGCGGTTGTAGCCTGCGGTCGCTTGGGGTTCGGCCAGCGCATTCGGCTGGGCTTCGTCAGCGCTCCCGCCACCCGTGCGCACCTTGAAGACACTCGCCGCCTCGGGCGCTAGCTCCTGCCCCGACCCTACGGCGAAGTAGTAGACGGTGTGCGATTGCAGACCCTGGACCACGATTTCGTGGTGGGTGTCCAGCACCTCCGGACCTCGAGCATCGTAGGCAAGTTGGGTGAGTTGATCGGGGGCGAGCCCATACCGCACCTGGGTTGGTGTGGCGTCCGGCGTCGTCCACCTCAGGGCGATTGCGTCCTCGCCCACGGCGTTGATGGTGACGTCCAGCGGTTGATCAGGCTCCATCGCTGGAGGAGGCGTATCCGCAGGCAGTCCTTCGCCGGGGCCCTGCGCAAATACGGGCGTGATGCTGGTGATGAGAAGGATGGGGGTACTGCTAGCCAACCGCTCCTCAATCCAGCGGCCGCGGCAGCTCGACCAGTTCCTCGCGCGTCCAGCCCTCAAGCGAGCCGGCGGTGGCGCCGACTATTTTGCCTTGCGCCGTTCCGTCGGTGGCGTTTTCTACATCGCGAAAACGCAGCGCCAGGGATAGGCGTCCCGGCGCTGCGTCGTGTTTCTGGGTTGTGCGGACTCGTTGGAGCGACGATCAGACCCCGCAGCTCTGGCCGCTGCCCGGGGCTTGTGGCAGCAGAGCCTTGGAAGCCAGCATCTGATGTATGCGGTTGAATCCGCCGCCGGACGAGAACTCCTTGCCGACGATGCGGCGGGCATCCACCGCCTTGAAATCCTTGCCCTCGACGGCTTTGAAGTAGGTCGCCAGTTCCAGCGTCTGACTCGGGAACCAAAAAGCGTTGACCTGTTTGGCCGCCGTGAACATCTGGTCAACGGTTGCGCCCTGGGAGGCCATCAGCTCCAGCAGACCCAACAAAGCCATGCCGTGATTGCAGTCTGGGAAGCTGGTTGGATTTCCGCAGCAGGGGCGATAGACATTGTTGGCAACTTCCTCGAGGCGCGTTTGCTGCTCGGGGGTCAGCTTCACGATTTCGGCGCTGGCGAAGAGATCTGTCGCATCTTTGGAGCCGATCGTCCAGCCGCCGGTCGAGGCGAAGTTGCCGACTTCCTGCCTGCCGCCCGCCAACATCTCACCCTGTTCCAGAATCGGATTCTTGTTGACCAGGCCCAGGGCCCAGAAGAAGTTGAGCATGAAATAGGCATTTTGTCCGTTGATCACAATCGGCGTCTTGCTGTCTGACTGCAGAATGGCAAGCTGCTCTTCACTCAACGGGCGGCTGGCGGCCTGATAGGTCTGGACGAACTTGTCGACGTCGATGACCCCGGCCCGCAGCATCTGTGGACCGATATCGCCGTAGGTGGCCGGTAGCTTGAAACCTTCGTCCGGATTGATCTGTTTGGCCAGGGTTGCGGTCGTTGTGGCGACATGCGGAGCTTGCGACCCCGACAGGCGCGTGCGCAGCAAGTACCCGCCGCCCAGGCCGATCACGAAAGCGATCAGGAGGGCCGCCGCTTCCAGCCGCAAGCTGATTCTCAGTATCTTCGGTCGCCGTCGTCGTTCACGTGCGATGAACTTCTCCACAACATCATCCGCACTCATGGCCGCAGGCTTCGCCCTCGAGGGCTCAACCCTGCCAGGGCAAGCCCCGAAGGGTTCAGTCAGGACCTCGCCCTCCAGGCCAACGGTCGTCTGACTGATATCTTGAGAATGTACGTCTTCGCTCATTTCCACCTCCACATGTAGGCATTCAGTTCTGTGCAAAAAGTTGTCAACCCCGGGTCGTCTGTCATGCGCCGTCTTGCGGTGCGGCAGTCAGGCCAGAGGGAGTATCCTCCTCGGCAGTTGCGTCGGCGGCTGGCGGCGCCGCCTCGCCTGTTACCGGACGGTTCTCCAACGCAGCGATCAGGGTCGCCTTGAGAGCCTGACGTTGCAGGGCATAGTCATGATCGTCGATTTCCCCGGCCTCATGGGCCTCATCAAGATCGGCCAAGGCCTGGATCAGCGACTTGTGCTCGTCGGCAGCGCTTGTGTACTCATCGTACTTGGCAGACCGCCTCGTCCATACCAGACCTGCCGCTCCCGCCACCATCAGCAGGATAGCAAAGGCGCCGATCCCAATTATGACGCGCTGGCGGTTGTCGGCCTTAGGTGTTGTGGTTTGTGCTGCGGTGGCGACCACGGTTTGATCAGATTGCGTGTTCGTGCCGGAAGCTGACGACAGCACTGGGACGCCCTTCAGGTCTAACACGAGGGACTGACCGGCAGCGAGTGACTCGCCAGCATATTCACGCACCGTCACACCATCTTGCCTTTGCCCCGTACCCTGCTCTTTGAGTTGCGGACTGGTTAAAGCAACCCCCTGGTCCACCTGCATCAGGCTCAGGGCCTGTACCGGGTATTGGACTTTCGTCTCAAGATGGAGTTCTCCGGTATAGGGAAGCGTGTAGCGGACAACGACTTGACCGGCCTTGTCTCCGGGTGGTATGCCCCATGTCGTGAGGAAACCGTCGTCCGTGCGGATGAACCGATTGGCGCCCTCGTCTTGGAACTGAACCCCTGTCGCTCCCACGGGTAGGATGAATCGGAGGGTGGCCGTCTGGCCGCCCGGAGTTTTCTCACCGCCTTCAACCGTGCGATCACCATCGTTGGACAGGAGGTAGGCGTTGATAAGCTGCAATTCGTTCTCGTTCAGGAACTCCCCGACGACATACAATTGCTCAACACGCACCTGCCTTGAGTCGGTAGTCGTATCGAAGATTTTCAGAGTCAGAGGCACTTCCGTTTCACCCGGTTTTGGGTACAGCGGTTCACTCAGGTAAGTGGTGCGGCCCACGGTTACGGTTACGCCGAAGACACGTCCCTGTTGGTTTGGCACGCCCTCGAAGCGAAATCGACCGGATGCATCCGCCATGCCGGGGGTCATCGACGTCATTGTTTCGCCGTCGAAAGCATGCAGCAAGACCGATGTCGTGATGGGAAGTGAACCCCCAGGACTGCCGTTGCTGAGTTGCCCCACGATGATCAACGGGCTGGTAGCCGGCTCGGTCTCTGAGGGTGAGGAATCGGGTGGGGGAGGTGTTGGCGTCTGCGCTGAAACCGCAATTGTGTAGGCCAACGTCAGTAGTAAGCCTAGGACGATGGCAATGGAGATGCGCCAAACGGACGATGTTTTCATGGGAAGACGTTTCAGATGCTGAGGTAGCTGACGTCAAGCAGACTTGGCCCTCAATCGCAGGCATTGGGTTATGTCTATGGTTGAAGTCCTGGTGGATGGGCACAGCGCGGTCTTAGGAAGCGTGTGAAGAACCAGGCAGATTCAAGTCTATTGCAGTAGGGCAGTATCCGATAGCGTTCAATAGCGCGTCGTCATCGCGTATTTCGACCTACGCTGCTCTAGACCAAACGGTCTACCCAACAAGCCGGTCGGCCAAAGCTGACGCCCAGGCCTCTAGGCCGACCGGAACGCGCAACAACCAGGGCGTAGTGACGCCACTGCGGCGATCTCGCGTCCGGCGCCGCAACGGGCGCGGCACTTCTCACAGACCGACCTGGCGTGCACAACACTTGCTTAGGCCATATTGACTAACAGCAACCCGCCGACTGACGCTGTTAGCGGTGCTGGTACCGTGCTACTGTAAGCAGCATCTGACTTAGAGCCAGGAACTGTGAAAAGGTCGAAAGATGAAATCGCCAACCTTTGCCAGAGACTATGCCATCCTGCGTATCCTGTGCTGCATGGTGCCGTTGGCAGCGCTCGGGGCGGTCCTTTTTCTCGACGCACCCGTCTGGCCGACGTCCTTGGTGGCGATGTTCGTCGTGATTCTGCTCGCCAGGCGCCTCTTTGCCCTATTGGCTACCCCCAAGGGCGACGAGCCGCCCTCTCCCGGCACATTCTCAGATCAGGAAGGGTTTCTACGACATGATCACCATCAACGTTGACCCGGTGCTGCTTCACCTGGGGCATATCGAGCTTCGCTGGTACGGACTGATCGTCGCCACCGCGATGATCGTGGGGGTGTGGGTGGCCCTTCGGGAAGCCAAGCGCAAGGGCCTAAGCGACCACCAGTTTGCCGACGCCATCCCCTGGGTGATCGTCGGTGGTTTGATCGGCGCGCGCCTCTTTCACGTCATCGACCATTGGCCGGACGAGTACGCCGCCAATGCCGTGCGGGCGCTCTATATTTGGGAAGGCGGCCTCGCGATCTGGGGTGGTGTCATAGGCGGGCTGGCTGCCATAGCGCTCTTCGCCAGGCGGCGTCAACTGCCTCTGGCCATACTCCTGGACACGGCGGCTCCCGGCCTGGTGCTGGCGCAGGCCATCGGTCGGTTCGCCTGTGTCATCACCGGCGACGCAGTCGGCAAGCCCACTTCCGGCCCCTTCGGGTTGGCCTACAGCAACCCCGGCGCCATGGTGCCGCAGCTCGGCGTTTTCTACACGCCGACGCCTGTCTATGAGCTTATGATGAACCTGACAATCTTCGCCATCTTATGGCGGCTGCGCAAGCGCCCGCTGCCGGATGGCGCGCTGTTCCTGGTCTATCTCGTGCTCTACTCCATCGGGCGCTTCGTGATCACCTTCTTGAGCGCCTACAAGATCATTGCCCTGGGTCTCAACCAGGCCCAGTTGATCAGCCTTGCCGGACTCGCCGTGGGCCTACCCGCCCTGATGTTCCTGCTGTGGCGCAAGCGACCCGCGCCCGCGGCAGCTGCCAGATGATCCAAGAAATGAACCTCCTGGCTTATATCGGCCACACGCCACTTGTGCGGTTAGATCGCTTCTACCCATCAGATGGCGGAACAACCATCTCCGCTAAGCTCGAATACCTCAACCCAGGTGGCAGCGTGAAAGACCGCACAGGGCTGGCCATGATTGATGATGCCGAGGCGCGCGGTGTGTTGCCGCCGGGTGGAACCATTGTCGAGCCAACCGCCGGTAACACAGGTATCGGTCTGGCGCAGGTGGCTGCTGTCCGCGGCTATCGCTGTATTTTCGTCATCCCCGAGCGCTTCAGTCGTGAGAAGCAGCAGTTGCTGCGGGCGCTAGGGGCCGAGATCGTACACACACCGACACGCGATGGCATGGAGGGCGCGATCATTAGAAGCACACCGGCTGGCTGCCGAGATCCCCGGCGCCGTGGTCATGCAGCAATTCGCCAATCCCGCAAACGTCGCCGCTCATTACCGCACCACCGGGCCCGAGATCTGGGAACAGACGACAGGAAAGATAGATGTCATTGTGCTGGGGGCCGGCACCGGCGGCACCTTTACCGGCGTCACGCGCTATCTGAAAGAGCGCAACCCGCAGTTGTATGCGGTGCTTGTCCAGCCGTACGGCGCCTCCATGGGACAGGGCTACAGCGGTCCGCACAAAATCGAGGGCATCGGCATCGACAAGATCGAGACGGCGGCTATTCTCGATCGTTCACTCATTGACCAAATCATCGTCGTGCGGGATGAAGAGGCCCACCAGGCACTCAAGGAGCTGGCGCGCTGCGAGGGCATGTTGGTGGGTGGCTCCTCGGGCGCGGCAGCCCATGCGGCGCGCCTCGTCGCCGGGCAGATCGCAAAGGGACAGTCAGCGACGAGCGGTGGTCACATCGTGACGTTATTCCCTGACGGCGCCGACCGTTATCTAAGCAAAGGCATTTACGGGACCTTTGAAGAATGGAAAGTATAGACGGCGCACGCTTCGAAACGCGTGCCATTCATGCTGGCCAACCGCCCGAGCCTGAAACGGGGGCTGTGATTGTGCCGATCTACCAGACGGTGACCTACCGACAAGAACGAGTGGGCGACTATAAGGGTTACGACTACTCGCGCACCGGCAATCCGACCCGCACAGCCTTGGAAACGTGCATGGCCTCCCTGGAAGAAGGCAAGTACGGGTTGGCGTTCGCGTCGGGCATGGCCGCCACTGATGCGGTCGTCCGGCTGTTGAAGCCGAGAGACCATGTGTTGGTCGGTGACGATGTCTACGGTGGCACCTATCGTTTGTTCAAGCGGGTCTGGCAAGATTTCGGGCTGCAATTCTCTTTCGTAGACATGGCTGACCTGGCTGCAGTTGAAGCAGCCTTTAAGCCGGGAACACGCTTGGTGTGGCTCGAATCGCCCACTAATCCACTGCTACGCCTGGCTGATATCCAGGCCGTGGCTGCCATTGCCCATGCGCAAGGCGCCCTCTTGGCGGTGGACAACACCTTCGCCACGCCCTACGCACAGCGGCCGCTCGCTCTCGGCGCCGATATTGTGGTCCATTCCACCACCAAGTATCTGAGCGGCCATTCCGACGTGATCGGTGGGATCGTGGTCGTTCAAGACGATGAGTTGTACCGCCAGCTGGCGTTCCTCCAGAACGCGGCCGGAGCGGTTCCAGGCCCCTTCGACTGCTGGTTGACGCTGCGCGGGATCAAGACGCTCCCCATCCGTATGGTCGCGCACTCGACTAACGCCTTGGCCGTGGCCCGTTTTTTGGAGAACCATCCCGCCGTGGCGCGGGTGATGTATCCTGGACTGCCCGTACACCCGCAATATGCTTTGGCGCGCCGGCAAATGACGCATTTCGGCGGGATGGTTAGCTTCGAACTGAGTGGCTCCGAATCCGATGCGCGACGACTGGTGGAGAGTACCCGCATCTTCACTCTGGCTGAATCACTGGGTGGTGTTGAATCCCTCATTGAGCTGCCGGCAGCCATGACCCATCTCAGCGTGCAGGACTCACCCCTGGCCGTTTCACCCCAATTGGTGCGACTGTCAGTCGGCATCGAGCATAAAGAGGACTTGCTGGCCGACCTGGAACAGGCGCTGGCGAAGCTCTGAACGCGGTGCGAGGCTCCGGCTTCGCCACGCCGAACGGTCTACCGCCGATGCGCAACTGTGCTGGCGACGGATACGGCCGTATGGCGCTGGTGGCTGGTCGGCCGACCGCGTACGATCATTGCGAGAGACAACAATGGCAACTTTGCAGCACACTGACAGTTTTTCTTTTAGAGGTAAGGTCACGATGGAACACAATACGTCACAACACGGCAACCGGCACATGCTGTTGATGATCCTCTGCTGCCTGATCCCGGTGGCAGCCCTGGGCGCGATCTTCGTACTGAAGATCCCCGTGCCGCTGGTGTTGACTTACGGACTGGTCCTGCTCTGCCCGTTGAGTCATTTGCTGATGATGGGTATGATGGGACGCAAGCAGCACGACCAGGCGCCAGACGCTGCGAATCGACCGGGCGCCGAGACAGGCGCAGTTCAGTCCAGCGGCAAAGGAGGCGCGGCCTGCCACTGAGGTCGCGGAACGAACCATGGGAAACAGGGCAATCAAACGATCTCCGCAACGCCAGGCGCCAGAAAAGGGTGGCCTGCGCGTGTTCGCCTTCGCCGGCATCGCTTTCGTCGTGCTCGCGGCGGCAGGTTACCTGCTCGTCACGGCGTTCACACCCAAGACGCCTCCGCCAGCAGCCAACGTCATTGACATCAGCGCCGACATGGGCGGCTTCGACGTCAAGGAGCTCCGGGTCAAGGCCGGCCAACCGATTACTGTACGGCTGACCAGCCTGGACAACTCGCACCACACCGACGGGGGCGGCAAACACCAGTGGGCGGTGGACGAATTCGGGGCTAGCGTCGTGGCGCCACCCGAGGGCAGCAACTCCGTGACGTTTACTCCGGACAAGCCCGGCACGTACACCTTTTATTGCGACATTTGTTGCGGCGGACGCGCCAACCCCAACATGCAGGGCAAACTGATCGTCGAGGGCCGGGCATGACACTCCGCCTTCGCAGCGCAACGGTTATTACCGTGCTCAGCCTGATCGCTCTGGGGGCAGTGGCGCTCACCGGCTTCTGGCATCCCAATGCGCCGGCCGAGGCGATGCGTGTCTACCTGCCCCAGATCACCCTGCCGACGGTGATCGTGGCCGGTGTGGTGGATGGCATCAATCCGTGCGCGTTCACGGTGCTGCTGCTGTTCATCACGGCTATGACGAGCAGCCTGCGACCGGCTCAGGGCGCTTCCGTGCAGACCGGTGAGGATAACGTCAAGGCGCTGCGGATGCGGCTGGTGGGCATGGGCAGCATCTACATCGCCGCCGTGTTCTTGACCTACCTGGCGCTCGGCGTCGGGCTGCTAACGGCGCTGGACTTCTTCACACGGCAACATGTCCCGGCGCGATTCGGCGCCCTGCTGGCGATCCTGTTCGGGCTGTGGATGCTCAAGGACTATTTCCTCCCGGACCTGGGGTGGCGTCTACAGGCGCCCGGACGCCTGGGGAGCGTGGCCCGTCAGATGGCGCAGAAGGCCACGCTGCCGGCGCTGATCACCGGCGGCTTCCTCATTGGCTTGTGCACGGTCCCGTGCAGTGGTGCGGTCTACCTGGGGGTTCTCAGCCTCCTGGCGCTGCAGCCGACCCGGCTGTTGGGTTACGGCTACCTGGTCCTCTATAACGTGATCTTCGTGCTGCCCCTGGTGGTCATCCTGGTCGCAGCGTCGGCTCGCCCTACCCTCAACCGGGTAGCGCACTGGAACCTGCATCATAAGGAAGCGGTGCGCCTGCTGTTGGGCGGCGTCGTCGTTCTGATGGGGTTGCTGATCCTGGCAACCGTGTAAGGAAGGAGGTCCGATGAAGAATGTCGTTTTGCCACGGGCACAGTGGCCGAGACTGCACCGTTCCATCCGGGAGAGACTCCTCCGGTCCGATACCTGGCTGTTGATCGCTTGGCTGACGCTGGCAGGATGGAGCCTGGATGCGCTGCGGATGTTCTTGGAAATGCACGGGAACCTGCAAAGCGGGCTTGTTGCGTTTGCCAGCCATTTCTGGTACTCCATCCCGATGGCGGTTACCGTAGTCGTTCTAAGCCGTCTCAAGCCCAAAGCCCGGCTCTTGGGCGCTGCCTCCTACGACGAGTCCGGCCGGGTCGTGCAAAGGGAGGGCGATTGCTGCCTGGAAGAACTGGTTGCCAGGGGTATGGTGGCGGCCCTGCGCGATAGCGGCCCCGATGCGATTCAGGGGCTTACCCTGCCGTCTGGGGCCAGCGCTTACTTCATACGGCAAGGCGGTCGCACTGTGGTCCTTAGTTTTTCGGGCCAGGCCTCGTCTGAGGCTCTGGTGGCCGGCGTCCGCCGGTTCACTGCACGCAGCCCGGTTGCTTTCGACGTCTTCGATGGGCTGGAGCCGGCGGTGGCGGCGCTGGCAGCCAATGCGTTCAACTCACCGGTCAAGCGCGACGTGCTGGCCTACTTCCATCGGTGCCAGCTGTCGGCCATAGAGTTCAGCGACCTGGTCTACCGGGTCGGCGCCAACGAGGCAGCAGTCACACAGGCGCTCGACGATCTAGTCGGCATGGAACTGGTGCGGCGCCTGCCCATCTGCGATTTCACCTTCTATCAACTCAATCGCACGCCGGAGACATTGTGCCGTCTCGACAAGCTTTTTGCCTGGCAGGCAGACTGGCAGTCACAGCTCCAGAAACTCAGCTCATACCTTCTGACTCGACCGCAGTATGTCTTAGCGTAAGTCTTGCGCAACCACACGCCAAATCGCTTAGGCGCTTGAGAAATGATCATTTGCAAAAAGCGGCGGCGGCAACCTCTTCTCTCGAACCACCCGCTCACACCGGCTGGCATGGCTCCGGCAGCAGTACGGACAATCCTTCGGCGTTCGCGGTCGTAGCTGACGCCGCCGTATGACCGGGTACTCCTGTCGTCGGCCGCTCTCCCACAGCTGCCACAGCTGCCACAGCCACACCAGCATCAGCATGCTGGTCACCAGTACCAGAATGTCGTTGCGATCCATGAGGGAATCTCCTTCTCACCGACTCCAGTCAAGCCGATCTTACAAGGATAATCCCCACCTGACGGTCCGTCCATCTGGCTGCTTCTCCCCTACTGGCGGACTGCTCCACCTCCGAATTACCAACTGTGAGTAGAGGTAGTTCCCCTCTTGTGGCTATAGTTTGCATACACACTCTAGCCTTCCGTCTCAGGATCTCTCCCGCTGCGAGGGCGCGGCAACTATGAGATGGCGCGCGGCCAATAAGGCCACAAAGGCCACCGCGGCCAGGAGGATATCGAGAGCGGCCAGATCAGGTTTCAGCGTCTTGCGGGCGACGACGAAGGCAAGCAGTTCCGGGACAGCCATTAAGTCATGCACCACCAATATGCGCACGAGTTCCAGGCCGATCACCAGCAAGAGCACCCGGTAGATCATCTCATAGAACACCTCCGTGGAGCGCCAGTCCATGCCAGCCAGGACTGGCGCATTGCCGGTGGCACTCAGACCACTCAAAACCGGGAAACT
>CAZHTZ010000037.1:20946-23606 GCA_964535455.1 uncultured Caldilineales bacterium | reverse complement strand
GCTGCGCCCCAAGCTGCTGCTGCTGGATGAGCCCACGGCAGGCCTTGACCCAAAGGAAACCCAAGACACCACCACGCTTATCCGGAAGCTGCGCGATGAGCTGGGACTCACCATCCTGTTGATCGAGCACCACATGAGGGTCGTGATGAATATCTCCGATCTGATCACCGTGCTCGATTTCGGTGAAAAGATCGCTGAAGGCGACGCCCATGCCATCCAGAACAACCCGACCGTGATCGAGGCCTACCTGGGGCGAGGCGCTGCGACGGGCGGCGGACCAAGTACACTTGGCGTGCACGGTCCGACTACCGCGGTGAAGGAGGCATAGACCCATGGCCCTGCTCGAGATCGAAAATCTGCACGTCTACTATGGGCACATCCATGCCCTGAAAGGCATCAACCTGAATGTGGACAAGGGCGAGATCGTCACCCTGATCGGCGGCAACGGCGCCGGCAAGACCACCACACTCCGAGCCATCAGCGGCACCATCAAGACCCCAGCGGGCAGCGCCGTGCGCTTCGACGGACAGGACCTGCACCGGCTCCGCCCCAACAAGGTCGTCGAGTGCGGCGTCATCCACGTTCCCGAAGGCCGCCGGGTCTTTGCCCGCATGAGCGTGCAGGAGAACCTGGAGATGGGCAGTTTCGCCCGCAAGGATAAGACCGGCATGCCCAGGGACCTGGATTACATCTTCAACCTGTTCCCGCGTCTGAAAGAGCGACGGTCGCAGCTCGCCGGCACCCTCAGCGGCGGCGAGCAGCAAATGCTGTCGATGGGCCGAGGTCTGATGGCCGACCCCAAGATCCTGCTGATGGATGAACCTTCGATGGGGCTGGCGCCCTTCCTGGTGGAGGCTATCTTCGATACCATCGTCGAACTCAACCGCGAACGCGGCATTGCCGTCCTGCTGGTCGAGCAGAACGCGCTCATGGCCCTGCAGGTCGCCAATCGTGGCTATGTCCTGGAAACCGGTAGCATCGTCCTGGCCGGTCCTGCCAGTGAGTTGCAGGCCAATCCCCAGGTCAAAGAGGCCTACCTGGGCGCCTGAGTCGCGTCCATATCAATCGCAAGCACACCCCCGTGCCTGGCGCGGGGGTGTTTTGTCTTATTCAGCTTTGTACTCACCTTCGGAATCCTTAACTGTCATGACCACACCACAACAAGCCTACCAGGGCCTCCTCGCCATCTCCAAGGAAATCGCCACCCTCAACAGCATCGGCAGTTTGTTAAGTTGGGACCGCGAAACCTACATGCCCACCCAGGGCGCCAACACGCGCGCCGAACAGAGCGCCTACCTCAGCGGGCAGGGACATCGTCTGCTGACCGCGCCAGGGGTAGGCGAATTGCTCAGCGCCGCCGAGGCAGCGTCAGAGGTACTGACGGGCGATTGGGGCGCCGACCCCTATGGCGACGAAGGCGCCAATCTGCGCGAGTGGCGTCACGAATACGATCGCGCTACCAAGATTCCCACTGAACTCATCGAGGAGATGAGCCGCACTGCGGTGCTGGCCCAAGGCGCGTGGGCGGAGGCGCGGCGAAGATCTGAGTTTGCTCATTTCCAACCCCATCTTACCAAGCTCATCGACCTGACCCGTCAATCGGCCGACCACATTGGCTACACTGAGACACCCTACGATGCGCTCCTCGACGAGTATGAGCCCGGCGAGACAACGGCCAATGTCAAGCAGATATTTGGCGCCCTGCGAGAGGAATTAGTGCCCCTTGTTCAGGCCGTGGTGGCGTCGCCGCACCAGCCCCGGACCGGCATCCTGAATCGGGATTACCCGCTTGATCGGCAGAAGCTTTTCGGTGAAGGAGCCGCTGCCGCTCTGGGATACAATCTGATGGGTGGGCGGCTGGACACCGTGACCCATCCCTTCTGCATCGGCATCGGCCCCGGCGATGTGCGCATCACCACCCGGTATACCCAGAACTTCTTCAACGAAGGCTTTTTTGGCATTTTGCACGAAGCGGGGCACGGTCTGTATGAGCAGAATCTACCCGCCGCCGCCTTCGGCACACCACTGGGGGACGCCGTGGGTATGGGCATCCACGAATCCCAATCCCGGTTGTGGGAGAACTTCGTTGGCCGTGGCCTACCTTTCTGGCGCCACTTCTTCCCGCGTGCGCAACAGGCCTATCCGGCTTCATTGGGGGATATTTCGCTGCAGGACTTTTACTTTGCGGTCAATACCGTCAGCCCATCGTTCATCCGGGTGGAAGCAGACGAGGTCACCTACAACCTGCACATCATGCTGCGCTTCGAGATCGAGCAGGCGATCATCAGCGGCGATCTGCCCGTGAGCGACATCCCCGCAGCCTGGAACGAGATCTTCGAGAAGTACGTGGGTCTGAAAGTGCCCAATGACAGCCTGGGCTGCCTCCAGGATGTGCATTGGTCCTTCGGCGGCTTCGGCTATTTCCCCACCTACTCCCTGGGCACCCTTTACGCCGCCCAGTTTTTCGACGCCGCCCTGAAAGCCCTCCCCGACCTGGAGAACAGCTTCGCCATGGGCGACTTCTCGGCCTTGCTGGACTGGCTTAGGACGAACATCCACCAACAAGGCAGACGCTACCGCAGTCGCGCGCTCATCGAGCACGTGACCGGCCAGCCCCCCAGCCATCGTCCCCTGATGGACTACCTGCGGCGCAAGTTCGG
>CAZHTZ010000037.1:0-20846 GCA_964535455.1 uncultured Caldilineales bacterium | reverse complement strand
CCGGCCAGCCCCCCAGCCATCGTCCCCTGATGGACTACCTGCGGCGCAAGTTCGGTGAACTGTATCAGATCAGCGTTTGAACGCTGAAAGGTGCGACCATGCCAGCGCTCTGGATCGCCCCCGCGGCGTCAGGCAAGACAGAGTACATTGTCCGGCGAGCGAGCGAACGGGCGCGCGATCTGCAGGACACGCTGCGAATCGTGGTGCCGACGGCGCTGCAGGCGCGCGCCTGCAGGCGCCGTCTGGCGAAATATGGGACCCTGGGCGTCCGAGTCCTCACGATGTTCGGCCTGGCCCAGGCGCTGCTAGACGAGGCGGGGGCGGGGATAACGATCGTACCGGACCCTGTCCAGGTCCGCCTGCTGAGGGCCGTGGTCGACGAGACGCCTCTCGACTACTATCGTTCCTTGCGCAGTACGCCGGGCTTCGTCGATGCTCTGCGCTCACTCTGCCAGGAGCTTGAAGCGGCTGGCATCGCCGCCGCGACTTTCCAGGAAGCGGTGTGGTCAATGAAGGCGCCTCCTCGTCTCACCGAGATGGCCAGGCTCTACGCTGCTTATGAAGCGCGCATGGCGGCGGAACAATGGACCGATGCCACCGGGCTGGTCAATTGGGCGCTGCAGGCCCTCACAAGCGATGCGACCCTGGCGAGTCGCTGGTCGTGTCTGTGGGTGGATGGCTTTGACCAGTTTGCCCCGTCGCAGATCGAATTGATGCGTCTGTTGGCCTCCCGCGTGGCTGACTTCGGCATCACGCTCACGGGCGACCCGGAGGGCGAGCGCAGCCCACTCTGTTTTCGCCGGTTCGTCGAGACACAGCGGCGGCTGGAAGGCGCCCTCGGAATCCAGGCGCAGGCGTTGCCTCAGAGGTCCGGCTCCTCGGCAGCGACGCTGGTTCACCTGGAACGGCATCTGTTCGACGCCAACGCACCCGACTTTGAGGCGGGAGCCGGCGTGACCTTGTTCGCGGCCACCGACGAGGAGGCGGAAGTCCGGTCGGCGCTGCGCTGGCTCAAAGCCCGGCTGCTCGACGACGGCATGCGACCCTCCGAAGTGGCCTTGCTTGCCCGCGACCTCTCGCCCTATCGCAGCCTCATCGTCTCCATTGCCGCCGAATATGAGCTGCCCTTCCAGGTTTGGGGCGGGCTGCCGTTGGGTGAGAACCCCGCCGTCAGCGATCTGCTGGCTGTGTTGACCCTGGTGGCTCCGCAACCGGAGGATGATGCCGCGCTCGCCTTCCGCACTCTTGTCGACGCCTGGCGTTCGCCCTATTTTGCCTGGCAGACGGCAGCGGGCGCAGATGATCCCGGCCCGCTTGGCATCACTCCCCTGGACGCCGATGCCCTGGATGCCGCCGGCCGTTGGGGCCGGGTCGTGGGCGGTTGGCGGCAGTGGCAGGAGACGCTGGCGCTGCTGGCCGGACTCACCCCAACGGAGGAAGGAGAGGGCGAGGGCGAGATCGTGCCGCCGCAAGTGGTTCACGGCGCCGCCGCAACCGAGCTGCTGGCAAAGCTGGAGCGCTTCGTCCGTCGCCTGACGCCGCCCCAAGGCCAACAGCCCGTGCGGCAGTTCGTGCGCTGGGTGGAAGAGATCATCGGCGATGACCCTACTTTGCAGCGCGACGAAAAGGTCGATGCGTCCCACCCTGCTTCCCTCGCCATGGTGTCGCGCATCCGGGACCCGAAGGCTGACCCGGCCCTGGAACACCGCGACATCGAAGCTCTGCGGGCGTTGAAGGACGTGCTGCGCGGGCTTGTGTGGGCGGCGGAGGCGCTGACCCTGGCCCCGGTCGACTACCGGGACTTTCTCGACGATTTGACGGGCGCTGTGGAGGCAGCCCGCTATTCACCGGCGGCGCCGCGCGGCGCCGAAACCGTGTTGGCGACTGACGTCATCCATGCCCGGGGCCTGCCGCTGCGGGCGGTGGCGGTGCTGGGTCTGGCCGAGGGGCTGTTCCCGGCCTCGCAGCGCGAAGATGCTTTCCTGCGCGACGCCGAACGCCGGGCATTGCGCGAGGTCTACAGACTGCCTCTGGGCGACTCGTTAGCAAGCGCCGAAGCCTCTTTCTTCTATGAGACTCTCACGCGCGGCAGCGAGCGCCTGCTGTTCACCCGCCCGCGACTGGCCGCCGGCGGCGCCTCCTGGCCCGAATCGCCGTACTGGCAAGAAATCGAACGCCTGCTCACCGTGCAAGAGAAGCGGGAGGACCGAGAGGATACGGCGGCATCGGACCCGGCGGCTTCCTGGCCTGAGGTGATGGTGGCCTTAGGGCGCAGCGGCGATGCCGGGCTGCGGAAGTGGGTGACAGCGCGCGAGCCGCTGCGTCTGCTCGAGTTCGAACGCAGCACGCAGGTGTTTGCCGGCCGCTACCGGCGGGCCAAGACGCCCTACGATGGCGTCCTGGCTAAGCTGGCGCCGATCCTGGCCGGGCGCTTTGGCCCGCGGCGTCCGTGGTCCGTCAGCCGCCTGCAAACCTATTTGAACTGCCCCTTTCAGTTCTTCGTCTCCTCAGTGCTCCGCCTCGAACCCCGGCCGGAACCTGCTTTGGGCATGGACGCGGCCCAGCGGGGATGGCTGCTGCACGAATTACTCAAAGAGGCCTACGCCAACGCCCCTGATCCCGGCGATCCCGAAGCCGTTTTGTCCGTGCTCGACCAGATTGCCGGTCCCCTGCTCGATGGCGCCCCGAACAAGCTAGGCTTCCGCCCCACCGCCTGGTGGGCCCAAACCCGCGCCGGCCTCCTCGACACCGTCAGCCGGACCATCATCGCCCTGGCCGGCGAAGGCGACGTATGGCGGCCCCGTGACTACGAAGCAGCCTTCGGCCGCGGTTCCAATCCGCCGCTAGAGCTGGCGCCGGAAGAGGAACAGGCGTTCTCGCTTCGCGGCGTGATCGACCGCGTCGACGTCAATGGACAGGGCGAGGCTCGGGTCATCGACTACAAGTCGGGCGGCGCCGCTCGCTATAACGAGCGCTCGCTGGAACGGGGTGAGAACATCCAGATTCCGCTGTATGCCCTGGCAGTCGAACAGAGCCTGGGGCGGGGTCGCGTCGTCGATGGCTTCTACTGGTCCCTTGCGGATGCCAAGGCCGGAACCCTGCGCCTGCAGCCCGATGCCAGCGCTGCTGCCGCCGTGGCCGTGGAATATGCCTGGTCCGCCGTGCAGGGAGTCCGCAGCGGCCAATTTGCACCCCAACCCCCCGACAGCGGCTGCCCGTCCTTCTGTCCGGCGGCGGCCTTCTGCTGGCGGTATCGCACCTGACCTGGGCAACCCGTTCGTTCACTGCTCACCCCTGCATCGTGCCCCCATTCGATCCCGACCTGCCTGGCATTCTCAGCCACCGTCCGCCCAGTCCGGAACAGGCTAAAGCGATCCTTGCCTCCGGTGGTGACGTTCTGATCACCGCAGGCGCCGGTACAGGCAAGACACTCACCCTGGTGGGTCGCTACCTGTACCTGCTGGAAAAGCAGCAGGCGCTGCGATCGCTTGTCGCCATCACCTTTACCCGCAAGGCTGCGCGAGAGATGCGCAACCGCATCCGGCAGACCGTACTCGAACATCTGGCCACCCTGCCGCCGGCCGACCCGGCGCGCGGACGCTGGCAGGAGATTCTCACCGAGTTGGACGCCGCCCGCATCGGCACCATCCACAGTTTCTGCGGCGATCTCTTGCGCAGCCACCCTGCCGAGGCTAATCTCGACCCGCGCTTCGATGTGTTGGACGAAGGTCAGACCGCCCTGCTGCGGGCCGAGGCTGTCGAAGTCGCCTTGACCTGGACCGCTGAGCGTCCCGAATTGGCCTCACTGTTGGTGGAGATGGGGGAGACTACCGTGCGGGAGTTGACGACGAACTTGATGGCGGACGACCCTGAGCTGCAATCGGCGCTTGACGCCATTGGCGACGACCCGGGACAACTCCTGACAGCGTGGGCCGGGCTGATGGCCCAGCGCCGGACCATCGCCCTGCAGGCCCTGCTGGCGCGGTCCGACTGGCGAGAGCGCTGCACCGAGATGGAGCGTTATGCGCCGCGCCGGCCTGACGACAGACTTGTGGAGCAGGTGACGCTGGCCAGGGCCGCCATTGCCGGCGCCCGGCAGGGACGGATGGACGACCGCGCGCGGTCCTTGAATCGTCTCCTTGAGATCAACCTGGTCGGTGGATCGCAGGCCGTCTGGCTGGGTGGCAAAGAGGAACAGGCGGCGGTGAAGGCGTGCCTGAAGTGGCTCCGGGAACAAGTTGCTGACCAAGCTATCCTGAGCCTGATGTTGAACGCGCAGGACGAAGCCGTCGCCCGGACGCTGGTCCGGCTGCGACCGGTGGTGACTAAAGCCTTACAGGTCTATGCGACCCGTAAAGCCGAGGGCCGGTCCCTTGACTTCAACGACCTGGAGGCCAGGGCCGTGACGCTGCTGGAGACGCACCCCGACGTGCAGCAACAGTGGCGGCGGCAGGTTTCGGCCCTTTTGGTGGACGAGTTTCAGGACACCAATGCTCGCCAGCGCCGGCTGCTTGACGAATTGAACGGCGGCGGCCGGCTCTTCCTTGTCGGCGACGCCAAGCAGTCGATCTACGGCTTTCGCGGGGCCGACGTCACCGTATTCCGCCAGGCCCGCGGCGTCATCCAGCGGAACGGCGGCCACGTGCTCAACCTGAATGAAACCTATCGCGGCCACGCGCCGCTTGTCGCAGCTCTCAACGCCCTGCTCCGCCCCGTCTTGGGCGAACATGAGGATGCGGCCCGGCCCTGGGCGGAGCCATTTGGCATACCGCTTGTGGCCCATCGCCAGACGCCGGAGACCGGTTTCAGCCTACCGCACGTCGAGGTTCACCTGGCCGTGGGGGCCAAGAGCGATGGTGGCCTGGCCCGCGCTGCCGCCGCCGTCGCCCAGCGCCTGGTCGAGATGATCGAGACCGGCGTCTGCAAACCCGATGAGATCGCCATCCTCTGCCGGGCTGCATCCGCATTTCCCGCCTACGAAGACGCCCTTGAGCACGCCGGGGCGCCATTCCTCACGATCGCCGGCAAGGGTTTCTACGACCGGCCGGAAGTGCGCGATCTGCTCAACATCCTGCAAGCGTTGGCGGACCCCAACGATGACCTGGCCCTGGCCGGGGCGCTGCGCTCGCCGGTGCTGGGTCTCAGCGATGCGGCGCTCTATGCGCTGGCCGCCTGGCGGGACGAGAGCGCTCGCCAGGACAAAGAGCGGGCCATCACGCTTTGGGAGGCGTTGGCCAGTCATGGCCCAGATCTGGCCGATGGCGAAGATCGGCTGGCGGCACGGGCGACTGATCTGATTGCAGAACTGCACCGGGCAGTGGGCCGTGCCAGCGCCGCCGACGTCCTCAAAAGCTTCCTGGATCACACCGACTACCGGGCGGCGCTGCTGGCGGCCGGACAGAAGCGGGCTGAACGCAACGTGACCAAGCTGCTGGCCGACGCCCGGCGCAGCGGTCTGGTAAAGGTGAGCGAGCTGCTCAACTATGTGCGCCTGGCCCGCGACGTGGACATGCGCGAGGGTGAAGCTCGCACGCTGGCCGAAGGCTCGGTGCAGATCATGTCGATTCACCAGGCCAAGGGCTTGGAGTTCCCCGTGGTCGTGCTAGGAGACCTGGCCTATCGCAGCGGCCAGCGTTCCAACGTCTACCTGCTGGGTGGAACTACCTTGGCCCTCCAACACAAGAGCGAAGACGGCAAGGAAAGCCCCGCCATTTTCACGCTGGCTGCCGGAGAAGCCGCTGATAAGGACGACGCCGAGGAAGCACGGCTGCTGTACGTGGCCGCCACGCGGGCACGAGAGCGCTTGATCCTGAGCGGAAATGCAGGGTGGAAAGAGGGCAAGCCACGGCTGGACGGGTGGTGGAAGCGGCTGGCGGCGCCGCTTGGTTTCGACGACGCCATCTGGCCCACGATCGACGAGGAAGGCCCCAACAGCCACCGCTTCGAGCTTGCCCTGGACGATCAGCCTGTGGTCTGTACGGTCTACGAGCCGAAGTGGCAGTCCACCGCCAGCCTGCCCCCCGCACCGGCGATGGCAGCCGTTTCTCTGCCCACCCTGGTCGGCCCGCTGCCTGCCAGTCCAGCACAGGACGACAAGCAGGCCGCGATCGACCGGGACCCACCGGAGCGCGTTTGGCGCATCGTCCCGCCTGGAGAGGGGACGACCGCACCGCAGTGGGTGGTAGGCAAGCTGGTGCACGCCGCCATCGCCCAATGGCGCTTCGAGGGTCTGGACGACTGGCTGCAGGCCAAAGCGCGCGGGCTGGGCGTCACGGATGCACGAGAACTGAAGGGAGGTGTGAGCCGGGCCAGGACGGTGCTGCGGCGATTCCAGCAGCATCCGCTGTGGACGGAAATAGATGCGGCCGACATCCGCCAACACGAAACGCCTTACAGTTGGCAGGATGGCGACCATAGCGTGCAAGGCGTGATCGACGTCCTCTATCGTCGTGCGGGGCGCTGGAACCTGGCAGACTTCAAGATCGACCGTCTGAAGATTTTGAGCAACCTGCCAGACGACACGCACATTCGTTATGTCAATCAGGTACGGAACTACCTCCGTGCGACATCTGTCTTACTGGGCGCGACCCCCACAGGCTTCCTTTGCTTTCTGGATGTGGCGGGCGCCATTGTCCTCGAACCTGTAAGCCTCACTGATGACGGTGATGCCTGATACTACCCCTTTATGACCCTTGAAGCCCCCTCACCCGCCCTACCCGGCGCCGATCCTCATCGCGGCCAGAACGCCAGGCGGACCAGGCGTCTCGTGTTGGCGCTCATCCTCCTACTGGCGGCAGCGCTGCGTCTCTATCTGCTTGCCGGACAGAGCTTGTGGGCAGACGAGGGCAACTCGGTGGTCCTGGCTGCGCGCTCGGTGGGCGAGATCGTGGCCGCGGCGGCCGGCGACATCCATCCCCCTGCCTATTACCTGCTGCTGAAGGCCTGGACCAGTCTCTTTGGCTTGGGCGAGAGCGGCGCTCGCAGCCTGTCCGTGTTGTTGGGCGTGGTGGTGGTGGGGGTCGTCTACCGGCTAGGAGTGCGCCTGCGGGGCGTCCGCATGGGCCTGGTCGCCGCGGCCCTGGCCGCCGTCAACCCCTTTCTGGTCTACTACAGCCAGGAAGCGCGCATGTATATGTTGCTGGCGCTGTGCGCCGTGGCCAGCGCCCTGGCCCTGGTGGGGTGGATTGGGACGAGCGGGACGGCGGGACGGCGGGCGCTGCTGTGGCCTGCTCTCCTCTATCTCGGCGCTGCCGGTCTCGGTCTCTACACCCATTACGCCTTCCCCATCCAACTGGCGGCTCTCAACCTGGTCTTCTTCCTATGGTTGTGGCGACGGCGACGAAAGGGTCCCGTTTGGCCTCGACTCGCCCCCTGGCTGCTGGTCAACGCCGCCGTGGCGCTGCTTTTTCTGCCCTGGGCGCCCATCGCCTGGCGCCAGCTCACCACCTGGCCTTCGCCGCCCACAGCTCTCGGCCCGGTGGGGGCCTTGGGGCAGGCCTTCAGGTTGTTCACCTGCGGACCCACCCTCTGCCCGCCGGGGACGCCGGGCTACGACGTAGGGGCCGTCACGGCGCTCCTGCTGCTCATTGTCGCCCTGGTTCCCTGGCGACGGCTGCAAGTCTCCTGGCTGGCGCGGGTGCTGCCGCTGGTCTGGCTGTTGACGCCGTTGGCCGGGATGGTAGTGTTTCGCATCTTCAGCCCCGTCTTCTTCAAGTTCCTGCTCATCGCCGTTCCAGCCTATCTGCTGCTGCTGGCGCTCGGCATCGATCTGGCCGTGGATGGCCTGCGCTTGAAACTGACCGCAAACACCCGGGCAGCGGGCATGATTGCCGCTGCCGCTGCTCTGGTTCTGCTGGTGGGCGTCGCCCTCCCGGCCTTGCCCGCTCTGAACCGCTACTACCACGACCCGGCCTTTGCCCGCGACGACTATCGCGGCATCGCCGCCTATCTTAAGGCCCTGGCCGGACCAGAGGACGCCATTCTGCTCAATGCCCCCGGCCAGGTGGACGTCTTCGGCCAATATGACCACGGCCCGGCGACCGTTTATCCCCTGCCCTCCGCCCGACCGCTCGACCCCCAGGCAACGACCGCGGTGCTCGACCGTATCCTGGCGGAGCACCGCCGCGTCTACGCCATCTACTGGGCCACGGGACAATCCGACCCGGAGGGCGTGATCGAGGGCCGCCTGGCCCAAAGCGCCTTCAAGGCCTGGGATAGTTGGACCGGCGACCTGCGCTTCGTGGCCTACAGCGCCGAACCGCCTCCTGAACCTACCTTGTTTGCAGACCCGCCTGTCTTTGGGGAGAGCATTCGACTCAACGCCGCCGGTATCAGCGGCGCACCCTTGCAGCCCGGCGACATCGCCCGCACCCTACTGAACTGGTCCACCACAGCGCCACTTGACCGGCCCTACAAGACGACGCTCCAGCTCCTGGACCCCGCCAACCAGGTGGTGGCCCAGGTGGACAGCGAACCGGTGGGCGGCTCCCGACCCACCACCACGTGGACGCCGGGCGAGACCGTCGCCGACCCCTCCGGCTTACCCATCCCGCTCGGCACACCGCCCGGCGCCTACCCCCTGATTCTGGCGGTTTACGACGCCGCCACCGGCGCCCGCCTGCCCGTCGCCACGGCAGAGGGCGTAAGCGATCATCTGCGCCTGGGCGCAGTGACGGTGGTGCCGCCCGCCTCGGCGCCGCCCGCCAACATCCTGCCGGTGCGCCACCGCACCGAAACGGTGCGAGGCCCCTTCACCTTCCTGGGTCACGACCGCTACAAACAGGGCTATGGCTACGCACCCGATACACCCCTGGCCCCCGGCGATCTGCTCCACCTGACCACCTTCTGGCAAGCCGGCGCCACGCCGGACGGCGACTACAGCTTCGATCTGCTGCTCGACGACCAGCCGCTGGGCCGCTTCCCCCTGGCCGGGCCTGCCTATCCCACCAGCCGCTGGCTGCCTGGCCTGCCCTGGCGGGGTGAGGCGACCGTCTCCTTGCCCGCCGATCTCGCCAGCGGCGGCCCACACGTCCTGGCGCTGCGACTGGTCGACCCCGCCGGCCGCGGTCTGGGCGACCCGATTCCCCTCCCGTCGCTCGATTACTGATATGATGGGGTTGCACGTTGCACGTTGCACGTTGCACGTTTGAACGTTGCCGCAACCCCTCACCCGCTTCTCGCATCTCGTCTCTCGCCTCTCACAACCCCTCACCCGCCACCCGCTTCCTGCCATGCACCTCCATCATCTCGTCGTCGGCGCGCTCCAGGTCAACTGTTTCCTGCTGGTGGACAAAACCACCAGGGAAGCCTACCTGATCGACCCCGGCGACAACGCCAGCCTGATCCTGCGGCTGGTCGAGCGCAGCGGCGTCCGCGTTACGCGTATTATCAACACGCACGCCCACTTCGACCACGTGCTGGCCGTGCCGGATGTCCAGGCCCGCCACCGGCGCCACCTTCCACCTGCACGAGGCGGAGCTGGCGGTGCTGGGCTGGGCGGCTGAGGCCAGCGCCGCCTGGCTGGGCCGGGAATGGGGACCCCCGCCGCCTGTGGACGGCTATCTGGCGCCGGGCGACGACCTGCGTCTGGGCGCTACGGTGCTGGAAATCCGGCACGTCCCCGGGCATTCCCCCGGCTCGCTGGTCTACATCGACCATGCCGGTCGCCGCGCCTGGGTGGGCGACACGGTGTTCGCCAGTGGGATTGGCCGCACCGACTTCCCCGGCTGCAGCTTCCCGTTGCTGATCGAGGCCATCCACACCCAGATTCTCACCCTGCCCGACGACTACGCCCTCTACCCCGGCCACGGCTCGTTCACGACCGTGGGCCGCGAGCGGAAGACGAACACGTATTTGTCGGATGTAGTGCGGGCGGAGGCGGCGGAAGGGGAGTAACCAATGAGCAGCTATCCCAAGATCACCGAGGTGCTTGCCATTGAGGATTGGCGACTCCAAGTCGTGTTTGCGAATGGTGTCTGCAAGGTGTATGACTGCAAACCACTGCTTGGCGAGGCTGCCTTTGCACCACTGGCAAACGGTTGGCTCTTTCGCGCCATCCAGGTAGATCCCGGAGGCTTCGGCGTAAGCTGGAGCGAGGACATCGACCTGGCGGAATCCGAGCTTTGGGAGCACGGTGTACGCTGTGAGGCGGCTATAGTATCAGGCGTTTCTGCCTGACCATCGCTGCCAGCCTACAGGCTTCGCTCCGTACGCATGAGGCGTGTTTCCGCAATGCGACGGCTGAACTTGGCGTTGCTGTGGACGAACTGGAACCATAGAGCGGACGTTATGTCGCTACGCATCCTTCCTGTTCGAAGCGCCCAATTCGATGACATCGTAACCTTCGTCACCCGTCTGAACGCCCAGGCGGAACACCACATCGGCTTCTTCGGGGCGAGGGAAGATGACATCCGGCAGACGCTGGCGGCGTTCGATCCGCCGGTGCACGAGAGCTTTGTCGTGGCCGAAGAGGATGGTGTCGTGATAGGCCTGATGGGGGTCGAGTTCGACACCGAGATCGGGCGGGCGTGGCTGTTCGGGCCACTGGTCGACCACCCCGACTGGCAGACGCTTGCGGACCAGTTGTACGCCGCCGTACAGCCCCCTGCTGCCGACAGGCATCCACGAGCACGACATCTTCTGCGACGTGCACAACCAGAACTGCCGGACCTTCGCGACGCGACATGAGTTCGACATGCGCAAGGAAGCTGCCATCCTGAACCTCAGCCGGGAATGGTTCGCCCTCGTCCCGGCGATGGCAGCCGAGCCTTATGGCGAGGTCTACTTCGAGCAGCTCGAATCCCTGCACAACCTGCTGTTTCCCGGAACCTACTACACCACGCGGCAGATGGTCGAGAAGCAGGATACGGAAACGCACCTGCTCGTCGCCACCGAGAATGGTCAACTGCAGGGCTACATCTTCTTCAAGATAGAATCTCAGGCCGGTCAAGGCTACATCGACTTCATCGGCGTGGCCGAGCCCTTCCGGAATCGGGGCATCGGCAAACGGCTGCTGGCAGCAGCGGTGCACATCATGGACGCCGCTCAGGCAGTACAAGTCATCAGCCTGACGACGACCCCGTCGAATGCGGCGGCAGTGCGGCTCTACGCCAGTATGGGATACACGATTGAGCGCACGATGGCTGCGTTTCGCAAGCAGATTGGCTGATAGCGGGCCCTTGGCCGCGGAGGCCAGAGGAGGGGCGTCGCTGGCGCACGGTGACGGACTTCGTATTTGTGATAGAATCATGGCAACCACATGGGAGGGCATAACGATGAACTGGCAAGACTATATCACGGTTGATCCTGCTGTCTGCCACGGCAGAGCCTGCATCAGGGGCACAAGGATCATGGTTTCTGTCATCTTAGATAATCTGGCTGCAGGCCTTACACCAGAAGAGATCGTCCAGAGCTATCCGACCTTGACCCCAGCCGCTGTGCAGGCTTCTGTTGCCTACGATGTCGCTTCTTAACACACTCACCCTCCCGAAGGACGTTTACGACGCCATTATCGCCCATGCCCGCGAGGGCAAGCCAGAGGAGATCTGCGGGCTGTTGCGCGGGCGCGAGGGCCAGGTGACGGGCATGCACCGCTGCCAGAACGTCGCCGCCAACCCGATCACCAATTACGAGGTCGACCCGCAGGCGCTGCTCTTGCAGTTCGAATGGGAAGACGCCGGCGACAGCCTGATCGCCATTTACCACAGCCACCCGGTCGACCCCGCCTATCCCTCGGCCTCCGACGCCATCAATGCCTACTATCCCGACAGCGTCTACCTGATCTGCTCGCTGCGGGACGATGAGCATCCGGTGATCAACGGCTACTGGCTGCGCGAGGCGCCGGGTGACTTTGACGGCGCCGCGGCGCGGGCGGCGCTGCGATTCTATGAGACCCGGTCCGGCAGATGGGGCTACTATGTGCCACCGGACTCGGCCTTGCCGCCGCCCCTGTCCGGCCTCGCCCGGCCCGACGGACTTGCCCTTTACATCATTTGCGACGACGATCCTGGCGGTGGAGTCTACACCCGCGCCGTGCTGGTCGAGCCGGTTGCCATCCTGGCCGCTTCATAATAATGTAAGAGTTGCGCATACGGAGGTTGAATCATGCCCGTTCTCAAAGAACTGAATCTGCAGTACATCACCGATGATTCTGGCCAGAAGACAGCAGTCATCTTGAAACTGGCCGACTTCGAGGAACTTATCGAAGACATTGAAGACCTGGCTGTCGTTGCCGAACGGCGTGACGAGAATACCATCTCCCACGAGACCTTGCTCAGCATTTTCGAGCAAACGTAAACACGCTTCCTTGACAAGAGCCGTACAAGCCCCTAGACTACCTGCATGAGTTGCTTTGCGACCTCTGTTGTTGCCTTTACTTGCTCCTGTCGTGGGCGGGCGTAGCCGGTCGAATTCGACGGCTGCCCCGCTGACTCCACGAGAGCGGTGAGTCGCGTCGCAGTTCACTTCTTCCCAGTTCCATAGGTTGTGCAGGCGCATGGGAGCGCCTGTGCAGCACCAGGCAAACCCCAACCGACTCACCGCATCCGCGGTGAGTTTTTTGTTTTCCGCCATTTTCACTCACACACCACCCAATTTCATGACCACCATCTACATCCCCACCACCCTCCGCCGCCTGACCGCCAACCAGTCCAGGGTCGACGTCGATGGCCAGACCGTCAGTGAAGTCTTGCAAACGCTGAACAGCTCCTATCCGGGCTTCAGCGACAAGCTCTTCGACGAAACGGGCCATGTCAAACGCTTCATCAACGTTTTCGTCAACGACAATGAGATCCGCACCCTGCAGGGTCTCGACACCACCGTCAAGTCTGACGACAAGATTTCCATTGTGCCGGCCATGGCCGGCGGATGCTAAGCGTAAGCGCCTCATTTCCCTGGAAACAAACCATGTCCCGAGTCACACGCGACCAATTGCTCGCCAAAGTCCGCCAGGAAGTGCCGGAAGTCACCCCCAGCCAGGTGTATGCCTGGCAGCAGGATGGCCGCGAGCTTACCATCGTCGATATCCGCGAGCGTGAGGAGTGGGTGCAGGGCTATGTGCCCGACGCCCGCCATGTCAGCCGCGGCTTCCTCGAACTCCAGATCGAGATGGTGCAGCCCGACCCCGCCGCACCTGTCATTTTGTATTGCGCTGGCGGCACCCGCAGCCTGCTGGCCGCTCACAACCTGCAGGAGATGGGTTACAGCAACGTGTTCTCGCTGCGCGGCGGGTTCAACGGCTGGAAGAACGCCGGTTTGGACTTCGACGTTCCGCGCTTCCTGACGCCGCTACAGCGGGAGCGCTACGCCCGCCACATCATCCTCCCCGACCTGGGCGAGAAGGGCCAGATCAAGCTGCTGGACGCCCGCGTGCTGATCATCGGCGCCGGGGGTCTCGGCTCACCGGCGGCGCTGTACCTGGCCGCGGCCGGGGTAGGCACGTTGGGCATCGTCGACTACGACAACGTCGATCGCTCCAACCTGCAGCGCCAGATTCTGCATGGCGAGAGCACCCTGGGCCTGCCCAAGGTGGAATCCGCCATCCTGCGGCTGAAGGACGTCAACCCTGAGGTGACGGTGATCGGGCATCGCCAGCCGCTGCGCAGCGACAATGCCTTTCACATCCTGGCCGGCTATGACGTCGTCCTCAACGGCTCTGACAACTTCCCGACCCGCTACCTGGTCAACGACGCCTGCCACATGCTGGGCATCCCTCTGGTGGACGCCTCCATCTTCATGTTCGAGGGTCAGGTCACGGTCTACCAACCCGAAGACGCTTCCCGCGGCGTCAACGGCGGCCCGTGCTACCGCTGCCTCTATCCCGACCCACCGCCGCCGGGCGAGGTGCCGAGCTGCGCCGAAGCCGGTGTGCTCGGCGTGCTGCCCGGCATCGTCGGCTCCATCCAGGCCGTGGAAGCGATCAAGCTCATCGCCGGCATCGGCGAACCCCTGGTGGGACGCCTGCTGATGTACGACGCTCTGGAGCAGAGCTTCCGCACGCTCAAGGTCGAGCGCGACCCCACCTGTCCTTTGTGCGGTGACCAACCCACGGTCACCGAGTTGATCGACTACGAGCAGTTCTGCGGTCTGGCTGCGCTGCCCACACCCAGCGCCGTCGTCTCTCTGCCCATCGCCGTTCCTGCCTGACAAGGCGCATTTACCACACACACCCGTTCATCCAGCAACCACTGGAAAGGAACTTGATAGCCATGACCACACCCTACGCCCATCCCGAAGCCCTCGTCTCGACCGAATGGGTCGCCCAGCACCTGGATGACCCCAATGTCCGTCTGGTCGAGAGCAACGAAGATGTCCTTCTGTACAACACCGGCCACGTTCGCAACGCCGTCAAGATCGACTGGGTGGCCGATTTGAATGACCCTGTCATCCGCGATTACATCGGACCGAAGGAGTTCGAGGCCCTGTGCAGCAAGCACGGCATCGGCAACGACACCTTTGTCGTCTTCTACGGCGACAAGAACAACTGGTGGGCCAGCTACGCCTTTTGGGTGTTCCAGTTGTTCGGAAACACGAAAGCGGCCGTGATGAACGGTGGCCGCAAGAAGTGGGTGGAGGAAGGCCGCGAGCTAACCAAAGTGATCCCCAGCTTCCCGCCGGCCGCGTATCACGCCCCCCAGCGCCACGACTACAAGATTCGGGCCCTCTTTGCCCAAACGCTGGCGCACCAGGCCGCCGGTCTTCCACTGATCGACGTGCGCTCGCCCAAGGAATACAGCGGCGAGCTGCTGCACATGCCGGAATACCCGCAGGAAGGCGCCTTACGTGGGGGCCACATCAAAGGCGCCCGCAGCGTGCCCTGGGCGCGGGCGGTCAACGATGATGGCACTTTCAAGTCGGTGGAAGAGTTGAAGGGCATCTACGAAGGCGAGGCCGGACTCGCCGCCGACAAGAACGTGGTCGTCTACTGCCGCATCGGCGAGCGCAGCAGCCACACCTGGTTCGTGCTCACCTACCTGCTCGGCTACCCCAACGTGCGCAACTACGATGGCTCCTGGACCGAATGGGGCAACGTCGTCGGCGCCCCGATTGAGAAATGATGTTACAGGTTGCAGGTTGCAGGTTGCTTTTCTCAACCTGCAACCTGCAACTTTCAACTTGTAACGCGTAAGCGCCATGTCCACACCAGCCCGTAGGATCCAGCCCGTTCCCTCGTTCTGGCGGCAGCCACAGCGACCGGCCATCTTGCAGCAGATCGGCAATACGCCGCTCTTGAAGCTGGAACGCGTCACCGCCGGGCTGCGGCGCGGGGTCGAGGTTTATGCCAAAGCCGAGTGGTTCAACCCCAGCGGCTCGGTGAAGGACCGTCCGGCGCTGCGCATGATCGAACAGGCGGAGCGCCGCGGAGAACTGGTCCCCGGCAAGGTGATCATCGATGCCACCAGCGGCAACACCGGCATCGGCTATGCCCTGGTCGGTGCGGCCAAAGGCCACCGCGTGACCCTGGTCATGCCGGAAAATGTGACGGCCGAACGGAAGCAAGTGGCGCGGGCCTACGGCGCCGACTTGATCTTCAGCGACCCGCTCGAGGGCGCCGACGGCGCCATCCGCCTGGTGCGCGAGATCGTCGCTGCGCATCCCGAGCGCTACTATTACCCGAACCAGTACGACAACCCTGACAACTGGCTGGCGCATTATCACGGCACGAGTATGGAGATCTGGCAGCAGACCCAGGGCCGCATCACGCACTTCCTGGCCGGTCTGGGCACCAGCGGCACGTTCATGGGCGTTGGCCGGCGGCTGAAGGAGCTCAACCCCGCTGTCCAGGTCATTTCAGTCGAACCAGCGGACGAGCTGCAAGTCATCGAGGGCCTTAAGCACATGGAGACGGCCATCGTCCCCAAGATCTTCGACCCCAGTCTGAAAGATGATGAGCTGCGCGTCGAGGCCGAGGCCGCCTGGGTCATGGTTCGCCGTCTGGTGAGGGAAGAAGGTCTCTTCGTTGGCTTCAGCGCCGGGGCCGCCGTCCATGCCGCCCTGCAAGTCGCCCGCGGTCTGGATCATGGCGTCGTCGTCACCATCCTGCCGGATGGCGGCGCCAAGTACGTCAGCCTGGGATTGTTCGATTAGTCCAGGTGCGACGCACGTCGAACGTGCGTCGCACCTTCACTCATAGAGGAATATCATGACCGACACTCGTCCCCAACCCTTTGTCGACCACACCGCACTCAAGTTCAATCAAGCATCAATCATCGTTCTCAACGTCGTGGCTTTTCTGCTCGATCAGCCCTGGCTGGTGGCCTTTGTCGCCGCCGTCATGCTCGCCGGCACGATCTACCCGCCCGCCAGCCTGTTCATGCTCATTTACGCCCGCGTGTTGAAGCCCGCCGGCCTGCTCAAGCCGCATCCCGTGCAGGACATTCCACAGCCGCATCTGTTTGCCCAGGGTCTGGGCGGGGTGTTCCTGCTGCTGGCCACGATCGCCTTTGTCGCCGGCGTTCCTGTCGTGGGCTGGGTGCTGGCAGGCATCGTCGTCGCCCTGGCGGCCATCAACCTCTTCCTCGGTTTTTGCGCCGGCTGCTTCATCTATTACCAGTTCGCTCGTCGCGGCATCCGTTTGCAGTTGCCGCAGTGGGACTGATGTCACCCAAGTGCGACGCACTTCAGGGAGTCTTCCCATGATCGATCACCTTCTCATCCTCCTCGGCTTTGCCGCTCTGCTGGCGCTTTCTGTGCCTGCCTGGCGCTGGTATGTGCGACAGCGCCTGCAGGCCGTGCGCCAGTCGCCCCTGCCGCCCGGACTTGTCGCCCTCGACTTGCCGGCGAGACCGGTGGTTCTCTACTTCACGACTCCCACTTGCAGCCAATGCCGGTTCCAGCAGACGCCCATCCTGGCGGGTTTGGGCGCTGTCTGGGGAGAGCATGTGCACGTCCGCAAGGTGGACGCCTTGGAGCAGGATGGCCTGGCCCGGCACTATGGCATCTTGACGGTGCCCTCCACAGTGGTGCTCGACGACGACCATCAGGTGGTGGCCGTGAACCATGGTCTGGCCGCAGCCGAACGGCTGGCGGCGCAGATCACGCCCGTGTTAATGGGCCATGGACACGTGCAGGCGGCGCCGGCAAGCACGCTGGCGCCGTTGCAGTCTTGAATTCCAGCTTAGAACGATTCCCGGATGCCGTCATGAGTCACAGCGATCTCCAGATCCTGCTCGACAACAACCGCGCCTGGGCCGGGCAAATGGTAGCCCAGGACCCCGATTTCTTCACCAACCTCTCGCAACATCAGAGCCCGGCCTACCTCTGGATCGGCTGTTCCGATAGTCGCATCCCGGCCACACAGGTGGTGGGGTTGGTTCCGGGTGACATCTTTGTCCACCGCAATGTCGGCAACGTGGTGGTGCACACTGACCTCAACTGCCTCTCAGTCATCCAGTACGCGGTCGAGGTGCTCAAGGTGAGGACCATCATCGTCTGCGGTCATTATGGCTGTGGCGGCGTTCATGCGGCGTTGCGAGATGCGTACCATGGGCTTATCGACAACTGGCTGCGCCATATCCAGGACGTTGCCGAGAAATACGGGGACCAGCTAGCCGCGCTCGACGATGAGGAAAGGCGATGGGATCGACTGTGTGAACTGAACGTGATCGAACAGGCCATCAACGTTTGCCAGACTACCGTGGTGCAGCAGGCCTGGCATCGCGACCAGCAATTGACCGTTCACGGCTGCATCTACGACGTACACAACGGCCTGCTGCGCGACCTGGGCGTCAGCGTCAGCGCCGCCGCCGATATCTTCCGGCTTTGCCGCCAGGCCGTGGCCCGGCTAGACGCCTGCCCCCCCGCACCGCGCCTCAGGACGTGACCGGTGTGCGATGGCGCCACCGCCACCACACGCCCGCCGGATACCCGAGCATCTTGGCGGCGTCGCCCGCCACGCGAATGACCGGCAGCAGGACCAGGGTGTAGAGCTTTTCGGCGGGGGTGAGCAGACGCCCGCTCATCAGGGGACGCTGCCAGAGCCTGACCAGGCGGCGGTAGGGCGTGGCGCAGTAGGCGGTGAAACACAGCAGCGCCAGGAACCAGAAGACCGGGCTGAGGCGCTTACCCAAGACCAGGAGGAGGGGAGCCGCCAGATAGGTGACGTAGCGAATCGCATGGCGCTTGCGCCAGAGGTCGGCCTTGCCGTCCCCGCGGCTGTAGCGGTAGTACTGCTTGAAGTAGGAGCGCAGGGATCCGCGCGGCCGAAAGTGAGCGACGGCGGTTGGCGCCCAGGCGAAGGGGCCGGCCGCGTCACGCAGCTTGAAATCAAAGACCAGGTCCTCGCAGTAGTCCAGCCACTCCGGGTAGCCGCCCACCTGCTCCCACACGGCTTTGCGGAAGGCCACGGAGCGGCTGGATGGGAGGAAGGTGGCCGGGTCGATCTCGTCGGGCTGTGGGAGAACGGCGGCGCCCATGGCCAGCTCGAAAGGCGTCGTAGGGTCGGGCAGAAAGAATCCGGCTACGGTCTGTACGGATGAGTCCTGGCGCAAGGGGCGGGTGATATCCTCGAGCCAGGTGGGGTCCAGGCGGGTGCCGGCGTCCGTGACGGCGATGATGTCGCCCTGCGCCGCGGCGATAGCCACATTGCGCCCGCGAGAGATATTTGCCCCCGGCTCCACCAGCACGCGCAGGGGCAGGCGGCCGGCATAGGCCTGGATCTGGGCCACCGTATCATCGGTCGAACCGCCATCGACGATCACGATCTCGTCCGGCGGCAGCGTCTGGTCTGAGATCGTGTCCAGCAGCCGCCGGATGGCCGCGCCTTCGTTGTAGACGGTGGAGATGAGGGAGATGGGCATGGGGGCGAGAGGCGAGAGGCGAGTTGCGGGTAGCGGGTAGCGGGTAGCGGGTGGCCGTTGGAGTGAAAAATCCCGATGGGTGACAGTCCTACCGTAGCTGCATTGTAACATCGGTAGGATACAGCGATGGGTCATTGGCCATACCGCCAAATGGATGGCAACGGATTGAATCGACTGGGGGGAAGGCTGGCCGGGGTGTTGGGCGGCGTAGGCATTGATGTAACGATGGGTGGGGCCGTCAACGGCCGGGAGGACTACGCCGCAACCTGGACAACGTTGAAGTGATCCGGCGTTCATGGATGGTATCTTGGCTTCGCCTCCGCACGGGTAAGGATCATGGGATGTGGCGAATCTGAAGCTTCGGTGGACACCCGATTCAAGGCGTCAGGAAGTCAAGATAGTTGGTTCGATTGACCAGGTGCGTCTCGCTGTTTCCATAGGCAGCAGTGAAGGCCGCAGGCGCTCGCCAGCGGGTGGCGGTCCATTTACACTCGAATCCAACCAGGCGCCCCCCCTCCTCTTCCAGGTAATCCAGCTCAGCGCGGTCGTAGGTACGCCAAAAATAGGTGTTGACATGGCGCCGCCGGTTGTGGTTGAGCTTGATGCGTTCGCTGATGAAGAAGTTTTCCCACAAAGCGCCGACGTCGCTGCGCAGATCCAATGGGTTGAAGTTGTTGATCAGGGCGTTGCGAATGCCCAGGTCGTAGAAATACACCTTGCGCAGCTTCGCCAACTCTTTGCGCAAGTTGCGACTCAATGGCGGCAGGTGGAAGATGATGAACGCCTTCTCCAGCAGCGCAACGTAGCGTTCCACCGTGACCCGGTCGATGCCCAGCAACTGCCCCAACTCGTTGTACGAGACCTCACTCCCTATCTGAAGCGCCAGCGCTTGCAGCAGCCGGCGCAACAGGTCGGGATTCTTCACCGTCTGATACTCCAGCACGTCACGATATAGATAGCTCGACCCGATCTCCAGCACCGTCTCGACGGGATCGTCACCGAGAACCACGCCGGGATACATGCCGAAGCGCAGCCGGCGCTCCAGCAGGCGTGTCGCTTCCAGCGGCGTCTCCTGCGTCAGCAACTCAGCGACCGACAGCGGGTACAGGTAGAACTCGCTCTTGCGACCTGTGAGCGGCTCGGTGATGGTGTTCGAGAGCTCGAATGACGATGAGCCCGTGGCGATTACTTGCACGTCCTGGTAGTTGTCAGCCAGCAGCTTCAGGGCCAGGCCAATGTCGCGTACGCGTTGGGCTTCATCAATCACAACCAACGTCCGGCTGCCCATCAGCGCTCGGAGCTCAGTCGAAGTGCGGTTGGTCAGCGCATTCCGGATGTCTGGTTCATCGCAGTTAAGATAGAGGCCGCGGTCGGAGAAACGGCGCAGGATCTCCTTTACCAAGGTGGTCTTGCCCACCTGGCGGGCGCCATAGATCACCACGACCTTGCCTTTGAACAAGGCTGCCTCGACGGCGGGCTGGATGACACGAGCATACCGAATCATGTTATGTTGCCAAATCAGGCGATATGATTCACCTAATTTATGCCTATTTCGGGGATTTGTCAAGACATAGGCATCAATGCGCGACGCGATGGCTCCACTCACAGCGCGGGTGGTATGATAGGCCTGATAGCGCATTGCCGCCTGCATTTTCCAAGGATTCGTTTTGGATGTCTTGACCCACAACCGCACAGCCTGGGACCACCAGGTTGAAACCAATAATCCTTGGACGGTGCCCATCTCGCCCGAGGTCATCGCCGCCGCGCGGCGCGGCGAGTGGTCCGTCCTTCTGACGGAGTCCACTCCGGTGCCGCGGGTGTGGTTCCCTGACCTGAGAGGCTGCGATGTGCTCTGTCTGGCGTCTGGAGGCGGACAGCAGGGACCGATTCTGGCCGCCGCGGGCGCCCGCATCACCGTCTTCGACAACTCACCACGCCAGCTTGCCCAGGATCGCCTGGTGGCCGAGCGCGAGGGGCTGGAACTGACCACCCTCGCAGGCGACATGGCGGACCTGTCGGCGCCAGCATGCGCGCAGGCGCGGCCGCGGCGCC
>CAZHTZ010000036.1:23342-24447 GCA_964535455.1 uncultured Caldilineales bacterium | reverse complement strand
AGGTGGAAGGGCTGAAGCTGGCAGCCCAGACTTTCGAGAAAGACGTCGCGCAGCTATCGTGCTGCGCGGGCTGATACATCACAACTACGATAAGGATCTCAAGGATAAGACATGTCAAAGCTACATGCGCTGGCCGAGGCCTACCTGGTCAGGCTGGAGCAGTTGGCGGCCAAGGGCGGCGACCTGAGCAGGGTGGCCGCGGTGGCTTCCTTGTTCGTCAGCCGCGTGGATACGGCCGTAGACGCGGCGCTAGAGCAGATCAGCCGTGCCATTTCTGCGCCTCATCCCCCACTATTTTGTGTACGTGGCGCTGTTGGCCTGGGCCATTGTGTTTGTGGAGGTCACAGCAAAGCAAGGAACTCTTCCGCCGTCAGTTGAGCCTGGCGGAGGATGGAACGCAAAACATTGCCAGGAAGATCGCCCGGATGCATGGGCACCGTAACAGAGAGGTTGCCCTGCTTCAGGCGAAGATGGCTGCCACGCTGGCGAACACGCACAAATCCGGCTCGCTCAAGCGCCTGTACCACCTGCAGTGGTCTGAGAACAGGGAGTTCAGGCATAGGCATGCACAGCTACATCCACTCGCAAACGGAAGGTCTGTTGGACCGCGTGCGGGTTCGTTTGGCGGGGATCGCTGTCAGCCGGTATCGGGCGCAGGTAGGGGATGCCGTCTTCAAAAGCGCCCTCTAGATGGAGGGCGGCAGCTTCCAGCAGCATGGCCTTCGCCTCTTCTGGCGTATCGCCTGCTGAGGCCACATCCAATTCTGGACAGAGCGAACTGTATCCGTGTTCTTCTCTGATGATGATTCCTGTAAAAGTGAACATGGCCGGAGCATAGCATAGCCAGCAACTCCTCACAAGGAGTGCAGCCATGAATGCATTCATCAGCAATGTTGTGGGGCTCACCATATCTCTATAATTGCGCCGATCTCGCCGTCACCCACCCGATGACCGACATCTACATCCTCAACAACACTTTCTACAACAACGGCCGGCCGGCTTGGGGCGGCGGCATCCGCGCACGCACTGCTGCGTCTGGTCCGTCAGACAGGCCGCAAGGTCGAAAGGGGCATGCTGATCGACTGTCCCCTCTCCCGGGAGGACC
>CAZHTZ010000036.1:0-23242 GCA_964535455.1 uncultured Caldilineales bacterium | reverse complement strand
GGCCGCAAGGTCGAAAGGGGCATGCTGATCGACTGTCCCCTCTCCCGGGAGGACCTGGCCGAACTGACCAGTAGGACCCTCTACACCGTCAATACGCTCCAGACGCTCGGTTCGAAGCTGCAAATTGCTGCGCAACAGGTGCCGCTGTGCAGACGTAGGCAACTGTCCATAGCCTGGATTTGGCCGGGCGCAATGCCCGCTATCTGGAAATTCAAGTCCTTTGGGCGGCGTTTCTGCCGGCGGCGGCGCTCAGCGCGGCCTTTGCCCTGCGTTGCGGTACGAGACGCCTCCGTGGCGGCCACTTCGAGGTAAGACATGGACCCGCGCTTGCGTCCGAACGGGGCAAGAATGATTGGCGTAACCCCGTGATAACCTCAGCAATCGTGAGGGAGAGTGTGACATGATCCGAGCCATGATCTTTGATCTCGATGGAACGTTACTCCGGCGCAACCAGTGGCCGCACAACGTCGCCCTGTTGAAGGAGTCTCGTCGTGCGGGTTGCAGGGTAGGCTTGGCAACCATGTCCTACTGTCCCCAAGTGCAGCGAGTGCTGCACGTCCTCAACCTGGCTGGCCAGTTCGATTTCGTGGCCAGTCGCGATGACGTAGAGTATGGCAAGCCTGACCCGGAAATATACCAGCTGGTGGCGCGTGAGCTGGGCGTGTCGCCGGCCGACTCGCTTGTGATCGAGGACTCGCCGAGCGGAGTCAAAGCGGCGTTGGCGGCAGGAATGTCCGTCATCACCATCGATTTGGAAACCCGCCGAGCATGTTGACTATGCTCGAGGGGCGCATCGGCAAATTGTCGTTCTTCCGTCGCGCAGCCTACGAAATCGGGAGCCAACGCTTCAGCGCCCACGACATCGAGCACGGCATTCTGCGAGGTAATCGCCCTCACTGGGCTATCCCCGGCCCCCAGTTCGGCCCGACGGACGCGCGCCTGGCCTGGCGCCTGACGCCCTTCGACCCCCGCATCCACTTCGCGCTGAACTGCGCCACTCGCTCGTGCCCGCCCATCGGCCTCTACGACGCTGCGCGCATCGACGCCCAGCTTGACCTGGCTGCGGCCAGCTTCATCGCCGGCGACGTGGCCATTGACCCCGCCCAAGGCGCCGTGCGCCTGTCCTCGATCTTCAAGTGGTACGCTGGCGACTTCGGCGGTCGAGCCGGTGTGGTGGCCTGCCTCCTGCGCTATCTGCCCGAAGGTGAAGAGCGCACCTGGCTGGCCGGCCACGGGACCGGCGCACGCCTGGTTTATCGTCCGTACGACTGGAGGTTGAACGACCAGTGAAACGATGGTTGCACACGTACGTCCCCAATCGCAAAGGTAAGATGCGTTCCTTGACAGTCACCTGTAGGTCTGGAGGTTAACTATGCGCATTACTTTCTGGGCCATTCTAGCCCTTTTCACGCTTCTACTGAGCGCTTGCTCAGACGGGTCGCTGCGCCGGCAGGAGCCGGAGAGCGCCGGTGGCACAACGGCCGCCGAGACACCCGGCGCAGCCGTGCCGGCAGAAGGAGCTGCATCGAGCGGCGCCCCCACTTCCAGCGGCCAGTCGGCCGCTGAGGCACTGCTACCGCAGGAAACACCTCCTGCCGGCGCGGGGCGTGAGTTCAAGACCGACTTCAGCCGGCATACGGTCTCCTATAGCGAGATCCTCTCCGGCGGCCCGCCCAAGGATGGCATCCCGGCCATCGACGTGCCGCAGTTCGTGGGGGTCACAGAGGCCGATAGTTGGCTCAAGGATGAGGAGCCGGTGATCCTGGTGCGCGCGCGCCTGGCGCAAGGGGGCGAAGACGTGCGCGCCTACCCGCTCCAGATATTGATGTGGCACGAGATTGTCAACGACACGGTGGGCGGTGTGCCGCTGACGATCACTTTTTGCCCTCTCTGCAACACCGCCATCGCTTTCGAAAGGACGCTGGACGGACGCACTCTTGACTTCGGCACGACTGGGCGATTGCGCTTCAGCAACCTGATCATGTACGACCGCCAGACAGAGACCTGGTGGCAACAGGCGGGTGGCGACGCCATCGCCGGCGAGCTGGCTGGACGGCAACTGGCCTTCTTCCCCGCCACCATCATCGCCTGGGCCGACTTCAAGGCCGCATATCCAGACGGTACGGTGCTGTCCCGCGAAACCGGCTACACCCGGGATTACGGCCGCAACCCGTACGAGGGCTACGACGACGTCAACCGCTCGCCGTTCCTGTACCAGGGACCTCAGACACCCGGCAGACTGCCGCCCATGGCGAGGGTCGTGACGGTCGACCAGGGGGGCGAAGCGGTCGCCTATCCCTACACGGCGCTGGAGACGCAGCGGGTGGTTAACGACAACGTGGGAGGGAAGCCCGTCGTCGTATTTTGGACCGGGGGCACGGCTTCAGCCTTGGATAGCCCCTCCGTGGCCGGTGGTCGCGACGTGGGGTCGGCGGCGGTGTACTCAACGGAGCTGGACGGCCAGCGGCTGACCTTTCGCACCGATGGCGAGCGCATCATCGACGCCGAGACCGGCAGCGAGTGGGGCCTCCTGGGTCGGGCCGTGAGTGGCAAGCTGGCGGGCCGCCAACTGACGCCCATCGTCAGTGTCAACCATTTCTGGTTCTCGTGGGCGGCGTTCAAGCCTGAGACCCGAATATACCAACCCTGAGCTGCCCTCTGGCTTCTTCGTTGACGGTTCATATTGGCTCCGCATGGAAGGTGCACGGCCTGATGCTGCCTTGGCCGACCTGCGTGCTGTCCTCCTGCGCGGCTTGCGCCATGCGCTGGTCGGCCATGGTGTCACCGAGGACGATCTGGAAGATTTCGTCCAAGATTCGTTGATCAGGATCCTTCGTGAGCAGTCGACTTTTCGCGGGGAGGCCCGTTTCACCACCTGGGCGCAAAAGGTCGCCGTGCGCGTGGCGTTCACCGAGTTGCGACGGCGGAAATGGCGCGATCTCTCCCTGCAGGACTTGCTGGCTGAGCACGAAGAGTCAGACTTCACGCCGGATGTCTTGACTGACAAGTCCCCTGATCCCGGACAGATCGCCATGCGCCGGATCATGATGGACAGGCTCCAGCGGATCATCGCCGAAGAGTTGACCGACCGGCAGCGGGATGCCATGATGGCCGTCATGCAAGGTGGCATGCCTCTGCAGGAAGTTGCTGACCGGATGGGCACGAACCGTAACGCCCTATACAAGATGCTACACGATGCTCGCAGACGACTTCAGAAACGGATGATGCGAGAGGGACTGACACCTGAAGAGATGCTGGCGATGTTCGACGAGAGGTAGACAGAGATGTTTAAGAGACTACTCATGAACGTCAGAGCAATGAAAGGCCGTCGAGGTCACGCTGTAATGCAGCCTGCCTCCATCGCCACTTTGGTGCAGATGGTGGCTGCGACCCAGCCGGTGGAGATCGGCTGTGACGAGTGTTTTGAGCAGCTTGACCGTTTCGCCGAACTGACACGTGATGGTCAGAGTGCGGCCGATGTACTGCCTTTGGTGCAGCAGCACCTGGAGCGCTGCGCTGATTGCCGGGAGGAATTCGAGGGGCTTCTGGCCGCCCTGACAGCCAATATGGGGAGTATGTAGCACAGGGTAAGACGCGCTCTGATTCGGTCGTCATGAAGCCTTGTCTGAAGCAACACTCAATCACTTCGCAGTTGTCATCTGTGACAAGGAACATGCTCATGAAGGCTATCTGGAACGGCGCCATTCTGGCCGAAAGCGATCGGACCATCGTTGTGGAAGGCAACCATTATTTTCCGCCGGACGCGATTCGGCGCGAGTACTTCTCGGACAGCAACGCCCACACAACTTGCCATTGGAAGGGCATGGCCAGTTACTACAATGTCACCGTCGATGGACAGACAAACACCGGAGCGGCCTGGTTCTATCCGTCGCCTAAGGATGCTGCCCGGGAGATCAAGGACTATGTTGCTTTTTGGCGAGGCGTGATGGTGGAGAAATGACAGCGCCCGCGATCACTGACTAGCGATTATGGCAGCGCTGGGCTCCGGCTTGCGGCCCTGCCGGACTCGTTCCCGTCGCACTATCGCCCCATTTAGGCGTCGCCACGTGCCGTCGTAGCTCCATTTGTTGAAGTGATAGTACACGCTCCCTGCTGGGGGAAACTCCTTGGGCAGGTTCTCCCACTGGCAGCCCGTACGGCCAACGTAGAACATGGCGTTCACTGCTTCTCGCATGTTGATCACAAGCGGACGCCCTGGTCCTGTTCGTGCCAGAGGTAGCATGGGCTTGATCAGTTCCCATTCCGCGTCCGTCATGTCACTGGCGTAGCGAATCATGTTGTGCGACAATGTCCTCAATCCCGTCTGATTCGTATCGAGGCTGTGTAACAACTCCTCTTTACGTGATCAGACAGGACTCTTCAAATGGCATCTGAGCGTCAGTGGACTAACACGCTGCCCAGAAGGCCACTTCATACTGAAAGCGATGTATCCCGCTTATGCTGAACTCACCTATGCCTGATTTCACCAACAAAGTCGTCATCATTACCGGCGCTTCCACCGGCATTGGGCGGGCCACGGCCATCAACTTCTATCGCGCCGGCGCCCGGCTGGTGCTGGCCGCCCGCTCCACTGCTGATTTGGAGCAGCTTGCGGCCGAGCTTGGCGGTCACGAGGTGGCTCTGCCATTCACCCTCGACGTCACCGACCCGGATCAATGCCAGGCGCTCGTCGACCGCACGGTCGCTCATTTTGGCGGAGTCGATGTGCTGGTGAACAATGCCGGGATGATCGTGTCGGGACCTTTTGAGCACTTGCAGCCGGGGGATATCGAGCGGCAGTTTGCCGTGAACTACTTTGGGGTGGTGTATTGTACGCGGGCGGCGCTGCCTCACTTGAAACGAAGCCGCGGGGTGGTGGTGAATGTGTCGTCGGTCGGCGGGTTCGTGGGCACACCTACGAGCGGCGCCTACAGCGCCTCGAAGGCCGCCCTGAACAACTTCGGGCAGAGCCTGGCTGCAGAGCTGCGGCAGTACGGTGTTGCCGTGGTCACAGTCTGTCCCTATTTGGTCAAGGGCGCGCAGTTGTCGAACAAAGGCATCATCCGACAGGGCAGCCGGCACCAAAAAACGGCAGGGGGAGAACAAGCGAGCAAAGCCCGCAAGGCCCCCGGCAGGCAGACGGTCGAAGAGGTCGCCGATGCCATCCTGGATGCCGCCGCGCGCCGGCGGCGGTTGGTCGTGCTCAGCCCCTACGGACGGCTTATCTGGCGGCTGCAACGGTTGGCGCCCTGGTTGGTGGATCGCGTGCTGCCGCTGGGCATGCGCTAGTGGCGAATACTTCTCCAGGCTAGGGGCACATCTGCGCTATAATTGGGGTTCAAGCCTGCAATTTCGAGAAGACCTTGGAAAACCTGCAAACTACTATCGATCGCATCCGCGACGCTTTCGAAGCAAAGAACGCCGCTCGTGACCGGGCGCTGGCACGCTCGCGCGAGTTGATTCGCTTCTGCTCCCTCAGCATTCGAGCTACGCACCGCCACGAGTTCCCCGAAGCCAGCGACCTGCTCGTGCAGGCGCGGGCGCTGGCCGCCGCCATGACTTCTGATCTGGCCGCCTACCCAGACCTCTATCACGCCGGGTACACCGAAGATGCGTTGAAGGAAGTCGCCGAAGCCCACATTGTCTTTGCGCTTGTCCAGCATGATGCTCTGCCCAACCCAGAAGCGCTGGGCATCCCCCACGCTGCGTATCTGGGCGGCCTGGCCGAAGCGGCGGGCGAGCTGCGCCGTTTCATTCTCGATCTGGACCGCCAGGAGCGGCTGGATGAGGCTGAGGTACTGTTCGTCTATATGGATGACATTTACACTGAGCTGGTGACCATCGATTTCCCCGACGCCATCACCGGCGGCCTGCGCCGGCAGACCGACATGGTGCGCGGGGTGGTCGAGCGGACGCGCGGCGACCTCACCGCTGCCCGGCGCCAACGCAAACTGGAGCAAGCGCTGCGGGATTTCGAGCGCCAGATCATTGACACCTGAGCCTTTGACGCCTGATGGCCCACCTGATGGCGCCTTGATACGTGCCAGCGAAATCGCCCAATGGGCTTATTGCCAGCGGGCGTGGTGGCTGGCCGGTCAAGGCTACGAAAATCGCAACACGGCGGCGCTGCAGGCAGGAACTCGCGCCCACGAACGCCATGGTCGTACTGTTGCAGGTTCCGCACGAACGCATGTTGTCGCCCTGGTCCTGCTGATCGTCGGATTGCTGCTGTTAGTGGCGGCGTTTCTCACTTTGCTATAACCAGGGTGCTGTCAAACCGGGAACCTTAACGGTACGGTCACCTGTTCGCTCCCTTTCTACCCTTCCATGACTCGCACTCACGCCCCCTGGCTTATCGGCCTGGCCGGCATCCTCGCCGTCGCTGTTTTGGGGTTGGGCATGGTGTTCAGCCCCGACGCCGAAACCAGCCCTGCTGCCACCCCGACAGCCACCAAGACTCCCGCTGTCTCGCTCTTTGGCAATGCGGCCAATGGCTTTCGCGCGGCCGCTGCCCTGCTGCCGACGGCTACGCCTACACCGACGGCTACGCCGCTGCCCACAGCGACCCCAGAGACCGGCGGTGCAGCGGACACACTAAAACCCGCCGCCTGGGTGGTCACCATCGCCCAGGCGCACGACATCGATCCTCACGGCGCCTATGTCGTCATCGACCAGAACAACCAACAGATGCACATTGTCCGTGACGGCAAGGTAGAGCGCATTCTGCACATCACCACCGGCGATCCGCGTTACGGATGGGATACTCCGGCGTGGTCCGGCGTGATCGGTCACTACTGGGGGACCTTTCAGGGACGAGGTGGCGTGACGGCCGACGACGGCTGGTGGCTCTTCAACCTCAACGGCGGCGACTATCTGATTCATAGCCTGCCCTATCGCCTTAGCGACGCCGGAGACAAAGTCTACGAAGGCGTAGACAGCCTCGGCGCGGCGCCGGCATCGCACGGGTGTATCCGCCTGTCGCCCGAAGACGCTGCCTGGTTTACCGCCAAAAACCCACGAGGTATGCCCATCGTGATCCTGCCCTACACCGGTCTTCGCGGCGCCCAGGGATGATCGCCATCCTGTTGCTGCTGGCTGCGGTCCTGCTGTTGGCGGGCGTTGGGTTGTACTTTCGGGCAGAGCGCCAACGCCAGAGCGCCGGCTTGCCGGCAGGTGAAGTGATCGCCGCCGATGTGGGCGCCTGGCGCCGCAGCGAGCGGCCCCTTCTCTCCCGGCGGTACGGGCTGGTGGGAAGGCCTGACTATCTGGTGGATACGGCTGACGGCCTCGTGCCCGTCGAAGTGAAATCAAGCCGCCTGGCCGGTCCCGACCCCTACCCTGCCCACAAACTCCAGTTGGCGGCTTACTGCCTGCTGGTGGAGGACACGACCGGCAGCCGTCCGCCCTACGGCATTGTGCATTACGCCAATACCACTGTGCGTCTGCCCTTCACCGATGACCTGCGCGCTACCCTCTTGCAGACCCTTACCGCCATGCGCCAGGCCCGGCAAGCTCGCCAGGTTCGACGCAGTCACGACGACCCGACGCGCTGCCGCCGCTGTGGCTTCCGCCACGCCTGCGGCAGCGAAGCGCTCGATTGAATCCTGCTCCTCGCCGGCACTCAGACCCAGCTTCCCTTATGCGTTTCCAAACTCTCAGAGGCTTCAACGACACCCTTCCCGACGACTTTCGCTATTGGCGGCAGATCATAGGCAAGGCGCAGGAACTGACCGATCGTTTCGGCTATGCCCAGATCGATCCCCCCATCCTGGAGGAAACCCGGCTGTTCTTGCGCGGCCTGCAGGAAGGCTCGGCGGTGGTCATCGACAAGGAGCTCTATACCTTTGAGGACCGGGACGGCGCCAATGTGAGCCTGCGGCCGGAGTTTACGGCCAGCCTCATGCGCGCCTATGTGGAGCACGGCATGGCTTCCTGGCCCAAGCCGGTCAAGCTGTTTGCGATTGGCCCTCTCTTTCGCCACGAGAAGCCGCAAGCAGGTCGCTTTCGCCAGCACGTGCAGTTCAATGCCGAGCTGTTGGGTGAGGATGATGCCGCCGCCGATCTTGAGATCATGCAGCTTGCCTACAGCCTGTATCACGAGTTGGGTTTCCGAGCTCTCACTTTTCAGCTCAATTCCATCGGCTGTCCGCAATGCCGTCCCGCATATATCCAGCAACTCGTCGCCTATTTCCAGGCGCATTGGGACAACCTGCCTGCGGTGGACCAACGCCGGCTCCAGGTGAACCCATTGCGCGTTCTCGACACCAAGGAAGAGGCGACCCTGCGGCTGCTCCCCGGTGCCCCGCGCAGTCTTGATCATCTGTGTCAGACCTGCTCCGACCATTTCCGCGCTCTGATCGGCTACCTTGAACTCCTGTCCTTGCCTTTCATCATCAACCCACGTCTGGTGCGCGGCTTCGACTACTACGTGCGCACCGTCTTCGAGGTGTGGGGTGAGGAATTGGGGGCGCAGAATGCGCTTTGCGGTGGTGGCCGCTATGATGGCCTGGTCGAATCGGTGGGAGGTCCGGCGACGCCCGGTGTGGGTGTTGGCATCGGCATCGAGCGCATCGTCATGAGCATGCGCGGCCAGGGCATCCAACCGCCAGCGCTGGACCGCCCTCAAGTCAGCGTCCTACACCATGGCGCCCAGGCCAAGTCAACTGCAGTACGCCTGGTGAACGACATCCGCGTGGCGCGTATTCCCGTCCTTCTCAGCTTTGGCGATCGCAGCCTGAAGGCGCAACTCAAGACGGCCGACCGTGCAGCCGTGCGTTTCGCCCTTCTGATTGGCGAAGACGAGCTTGCGAACCATACCGTCACGGTCCGCGATCTCACGGCCGGCAGCCAGACGTTTGTGAAACAAGACGAAGTTATCGACTGGCTAGGCAGCCAGTTGACAGGTTGATGCGCCGGGTAGGGTAGGCGTCCTGCCGTCAGGGTGACGCCGCCACACCCCCTGCGCATCCCAATGTGCGCAACGAGGTTCCCCCATGCGCTTGCAAGACTATCCCCGTCCCCCGCAAGACAACGGCATTGGCATGCACTGGAGCGGCGGCAACGCCGGCCTTGTCGGCGCCGGTGAGCTGCGCAGCCGCTGGATTCCGGAGCTGCAGCGGCTGGGTGTGAAATGGGTCAAGTTCCTGCACGACGGCGGCCTGGAATTCGCCCAGCTCTTGTTGGGTGCAGGCATCATGCCGGTGGTGCGCGTCTATCGTCCGCGACCCAACTCGCTCGACCTGGAGAAGAGCACGCTGAGTCGCAAAGAAATCGGGTATCTGAAAGACTACGTGAGCGTAGGCGTCAAGTACTTCGAGTTCAACAACGAACCCGATCTCGGGACGGAGTGGGAAGGCGGCATAGCACCCCCAAATGCCCTCGATTCGGCCGCCCGCGCCGCCCTGGCGGACATGGAAAAAGTGTTGGCAGCAGGCGGCTACCCTGCGGTGCCGGCTATGGCTATCGGCAACCAGTGGGATTTCATCGGCAGGATGATCAGGCTGGCAGGTCGCTCCTTGTTCGATGAGCCGGTCTGGATTGCCGTCCACAACTACGATATCAACCACCCTCTCGACTATCCCTATGACACTGTCAACCAGCAGGGGGAGGAGATTACCAGGGCGGAATACGATCGCCTGGGGATGGCGGCCTGGCAGGGGCGGAACTGGCGCTTGCGCTCGCGCGACTTCGTCAACCAGCAGCGCCGTAAGGGTGTGAATTCCGGCCAGTCCGTTCACGATGACCCCTCCAGTTTTCGCGTCTACGAACGTCTGGCCGGGCTGTGCCATCAGCACCTGGGGCGCTATCTTCCCATCCTTTCCACCGAAAACGGCCCCATCGTCGGCGAGGACGATGATCCTCGCTATCCCTCCACCACACCCGCCCTCCAGGCAGAGAAAGTCGCCGAAATTGCCAGAATCATGATGGGCGTCAGCGAGCGTTACCCGGCAGCTCCGCCCTACTACTTCTGCACAGCCTTCTGGCTCATGGGCAACGCCGTGCTGCGCGGGGTTGGCTGGGAAACCCACGCCTGGTACTCACCCACGTGGCCGGATGGGCGCCTGCCAGCGGTGGAAGCACTGGCAGCCGTGCCCAAGATCCCGCGCCTGCCTGCGACCGACGCCGACAATGGCGATCGCAGCGCCCTGCCCCCAGTTGCCGTGCATAGTATCATCGCCGGCATCATCTACGACCAACCCCAACAGCGCGTCATCTTGCGGGGGCCGGGTTCAGCGGCGGAAACCATCACCGATGACACCGGCGCCTATCGTTTTGAAGAGCTGCCGGCCGGCACCTATCGCCTGTCCGTCCCCGGCACCCAGATCGTCCGCACCAACCTGAAAGTCGATGGCTTCAACGCCCTCCGGGTGGATGTGGGCCAACCCCCATCCCCGCCGCCGCCAACGCCCGATTGGCAGGTGGTCATCACGGATGTGGGACGCTCCCCGGGGTTCGGGGTGATTCGCGTGAGTGTTGAGGGCAAGCTCAATCTACTGGTTCAAATTGCGACCACGGGTTGGGCCGGTTACGCCCAACTCACAGGCAGCAAGACCGAGCATGGTCCCTACGCGCTTGAGTTTGCCCCTTTGAGCGCCGGCCGTTATACGATCACGCCCGCGGGCATCGGCGTCCAGGCCGAGGTAGTAGTGGATAGCACGCGTGCACTGATGGTGCGCTTCACACCACCGACCCAGCCGAGTACGCCAGCACCCATCACGACCAGCGTCATCAGTGGTCGCGTCGCTAACGGCGCCGGACGGACCATCGTCTTGCGGGGATCCGCTGGTGATCGAAGCACCACCATCGGCGCTGACGAGATGTACCGTTTCGAGGGTCTGGGAGCCGGCGTCTACTCTCTCCTGGTCCCCGAAACCGACGCTCGTCGCGACGGTCTGGAGATGGATGGCACTAACCAGCGCGTCGCTAACTTCGCGTTGCCCTCCCTGCCGCCGGCGCAGAGCGTCATTCGTGGCGTCGTTCCCGGTGGCGCCGGGCTGAAGGTCACGCTGCGCGGCCCTGCCGAGCAGCAACTGGCGCAGGTAACCGATGTCGAAGGCCATTTCAGCTTCACGGGACTGCGCGACGGCGCCTATCGCCTGACGGTCAGCGGAGCCGAGGGTGAGGCCACTACCGACGTCCAGGTCGATGGCACGGACACCGTCGAAGTGACGCTTCGCCTGCAGTCATCCGCGGCCGGCGGGAGTTGGCGCGCCACGGTCAGCGATGGGGGCGCTTCACCTGGGTTTGCCGTTGTGCGTGTGCGCATCGACGGTCATCCAGATCTGCCGGTGCGCCTATGGACGGACGGTTGGAATGGCATGGTCCGGCGCACCGGCGAGAAGCCCGAGTATGGCCCGGCCGTGTGTGAGTTTGCACCCCTGGGCGCTGGCGCCTATTTCGTTGAGCCGCAGGGTCTGGGTACGCGCGCAGAGGTCAAGGCCGATGGCCGCCGCGTGCTTTGGGTAACGTTCACCCAGATTGCACCGCAGCCTGCGGGCAAGACCGTCGAACACTGTCTGCTGATCGGCGAATTGCCACTCGATCTCGCTGCCTATGGGGTCATGTTACGCTATGTCGCTCGCTTCCGGCCCGCCATCGCCTCCACCCAAAGCGAGGCCATGGTGGCACGCAACGTGACTCTTATTGGCGGCGAGCAGGCTCTCCCGCGCAAGATACAGGACGCGTTGGTGAAATCGGGCAGCCGCGTGGAAAGACTTGGCGGTCCTGGGCTTGCCGCCCAACTACAGCAGCGCATCGATGCCGGTCAGCCTTTTGCGAGCTCCGCGGCTTTCGAGACCAACCGGCATCCCGATTCGTCCCCGTCGCCTGTCCTCTCAGGGCAGGACTTCTGATCAGCGGCCACAGACACATGCGCATCGGCCTCCTTCACCATCCCAAGATTCCCACCTCCCAGAGCCTGGCGGCCGACATTGCCGCCTGGCTTGAAGCGCAAGGGCATCGCACCTGGGTTGGCTCAAGCTGGGACACCGACGTCATCGACCGCGAGTTGGGCGATATCGCCCTGCTTATCACCTTGGGTGGGGACGGCACCTTGCTGCGTGCGGGCCGCGTCGCCGCCCGCTATGGCATTCCTCTCCTGGGCGTCAACCTCGGCCGGCTGGGTTTCTTGACCGAAGTGCAGCCCGATGACTGGCGCCAGCAATTGCCCAGGGTGCTCGCCGGTGACTACTGGCTGGAACAGCGTCTCATGCTCAAGGCCGAGGCCTGGCGCGGGGACGAGCTGCTTGACGACAAACTGGAAGCGCTGAACGATGTCGTCGTCAGTCGCAGCAGTCTCGCCCGCGTGATCCGCATCCACGCCGGGGTGAACGGAAGCTCCCTGACGACCTATGTGGCCGACGGTGTCATCGTGGCGACGCCGACCGGCTCGACCGCCTATGCCCTGGCCGCCGGTGGCCCCATCCTGCCGCCTGAATTGGAGAACATTTTGCTCTTGCCCATCGCTCCGCACCTCAGCCTTGCCCGTCCCGTGGTGCTCAATCGGGGCGCCATGGTGAGTCTGGAAGTGCAGACCGATCATGCCGCCATCCTCACTGTGGATGGGCAGTTCCTGATCGATCTTCAGGATGGTGATAGAGTGCTCGTCACATCAGGCCCGCATGCGGCCCGTTTTGTGCGTTTGCAGCCACAAAGCTATTTCTACAAGACGCTGATGGACCGCCTACGCTGGAACGTCTGACCTCCAACTGCGTCACATTTACTTTTCGCCATTCGAGAACCCTATGGATGACCTGACCGCCTACAATCTGATCAAAGATGCTCGCGCCGCTGCCGTGGCGGGGGACCGTGAGGAAGCCACTCGTCTCTGCCGCCAGGCTGTTGACATCCAGCCAAACGACAAGGATGCCTGGCTGCTACTTGCCAGCCTGGTCGATGACCCGGCAGAGAAGCGTCAGGTCGTCGAGCGCGTGCTGACCATGGACCCGTTCAACCAGGAGGCGAAGGCGGCTCTGGCCCGGCTTGATGGCGGTGGTCAGGCGCTCTCTGCGCCTGAGACACTGCACTGTGCGAACCATCCCGATCGCGAGACCATGCTGCGATGCAACCGCTGCAACAAGCCCATCTGTACGGAGTGTGCGGTGCAGACGCCGGTGGGCTACAGGTGCCGCGAGTGTGTGCGCGGCCAACAAGACAAGTTCTATACGGCCAAGACCGCGAACCAGCTCCTGGCCTACGTCGCCGCCGCTGTGGGCGGCATCATCCTCGGGGTGCTGGGCGGTCTGCTCGGCCTCTTCCTACCGGGCTTCATTGGCTGGATTGTGGCCGTGTTTGCCGGCCCGGCTGCGGGCGGCGCTCTGGCCGAGGTGGTCTGGCAGGCGGCAGGGCGGAAGCGCTCGCGCAACCTTAACACGATAGTCACGGTGATCGTCCTGGGGGCGGCAGCGCTGGTCGGGCTGCCGCTAGCGCTGTCCCGGGGCATTTATGGCTTGATCACCGTAGGCGTGTTCGTAGCTCTGGCCGTCAGCACCCTTTATGCTCGCACACGTTTCCGCTCTTGACTGACGTGCGACGCACCTTCAAGGTGCGTCGCACTTGCTAAGGCCATCATGCTCAGCGAACTGCGCGTCAAGGATTTTGCCATCATCGATGACCTGCAGCTCCGGTTTCATCCCGGGTTCAGTGTGCTGACAGGTGAGACGGGCGCGGGGAAATCCATTATCATCGACGCCATCGAACTGCTGCTCGGCACCCGCGCCAGCCGGGACGTCGTGCGTGGTGGCGCCGAAATCGCCAGCATCGAGGGCCTCTTCGAGTTGCACGGCGAAACCGGACAACGCATCCATGCCAGGTTGGCCGAAGAGGGACTGGAGGGGGACGGCATCCTCCTGATCCTGGCGCGTGAAGTGCGCCTCGGTGGCCGCAGCGTTGCCCGCATCAACGGTCGCGCCGTTGCCCAGAGCCTGCTGGCTGAGGTCGGGGGGCAGTTGGTGGACATCCACGGCCAGGGACAGCATCTTTCGCTGTTAAACTCAAGGGCGCATATCTACTTGCTCGACGCCTATGCCGAGTTGGAAGCGTCACGCGGCGAACTGGCGCAGCGGGTCGTAGGTCTGCGCCAGGTGCGTGCCGAGCTCGACGGCTTGCGTCGCGATGGCCGTGAATTGGCGCGACGCATCGACCTGCTCAGCTACCAGGCGGACGAGATCGACGCTGCCAGCCTGGTCACCGGCGAAGACGAGACCCTGGAAAGCGAACGTCGCCGGCTGGCCAACGCCGAAATCCTGGCCAGTCAATCAGCGGCCATTTATCGCCTGTTAGGTGACGGCGATAGCGAGATGCCTTCGGCCCTCGACCAGGTGAGTGAGGTGACAGGTCGCCTCGAAAAGATCAGCCGCGTCGATCCGGACCTGGTCAGCTTGCAGGAGCAGGCTGCCGAGGCGCTCGACCGCCTGAGCGACCTGGCCCGCGCCCTATCTGACTACAACGAGAGCATCGCCTTCGACCCCGATCGGCTGGCTGAGGTGGAAGAGCGGTTGGAACTCATCTTCCAACTCAAGCGCAAGTATGGTGATACCATCGCTGAGATTCTGGCCTACGGTAAGGAAGCGCGTGCCGAGCTAGGACGCCTGGCGGGCAGCGAGACCCGCACATCCGAACTGGAAGCCGAGGAAACCCAGCTCCTCCACGTCATCGGAGAGCGGTCGGCCCAGCTTTCGACGGAGCGGCGGTCGGCTTCGTCCAGCCTGGCGGAAGCCATTGAAGGAGAGTTGGCCGATCTGCGGATGGGCGGCACCCGTTTCCAGGTGGAGATCGAACACCATCCCGACCCCGACGGTTGCTTTGTGAGCGACCGGCGACTGGCTTTCGATGCCACCGGCATCGACCGCGTGCAGTTCCTGGTTTCGGCCAACCCCGGCGAGCCGTTGCGCCCGCTGGCGCGGGTGGCCAGCGGCGGCGAAACGGCCCGTCTGATGCTTGCCTTGAAGGAGGTGCTCTCACGCGCCGATGCCACCCCGACTCTTATCTTCGACGAGATCGATCAGGGCATCGGGGGTCGCGTGGGCGCCATCGTAGGTCGCAAGCTGGCGGCGCTTGCCCACGACCATCAAGTGCTGTGCGTCACCCATCTGGCGCAGATAGCCGCCTATGGTGACTGCCATTTGGCCGTGCAAAAGCTGGTGGAAGGCGATCGTATGGTCACCCGTATCCACACGTTGGTGGGCGCCCAGCGCGTTCAAGAGCTGGCGGCCATGCTCGGCACGTTTACAGAGGCGGGACGGCAATCAGCGGAGGACCTGTTGGACGAGGTGGAGCAGTACAGACAGACGCCGGCAGCAGGACCGCAGCTCTGAGAGCGTCTCTGGCTGGTTTTGCCATCTGGTGATCGCGCGGTGCTATAATCAAGGCAAAGAGAGCATCACGAGACGTTCGTTTCCCATTTCATTTTGTGAGGCCGAGATGACGCAACAGATGTTGTGGACAACCCTCTATGTTGATAGCATCGATCGCAAGGACTGGATCGGTCGCGCCACCAAAGCGCTGACCATCACCGGGGTTGACAAGATCATTCCTGACGAGCGGAGTGGCCAGGTGCGGGTGCGCTACAACCCCGACAACGTGACCTCCTTCCAGCTCAGCGCTCATCTACGCGCCTCAGGCTTGTAGCCAACCTGGCCCGTTTGCAGGAATCAAGCGCCGCCCGCTGACCGGGCGGCGCTTTCGTTGTCTGCATTTGCATCTGAAACCCGGCGGGGAGCTCGCTCGTAATGGCAATCAGAATCGCATGATGCAATCTATGAAGGAGCCTTCTCCATGACAACGAAACGTCTCTACCGTCCCCGCAACGAACGCATGATCGCCGGCGTCTGCGCCGGCATCGGCAACTACTTGAATATCGATCCGACCCTCGTACGGCTGGCTGTCTTGCTGCTGGCTGTCTGGGGTGGCGGTGGCATCCTTGCCTACATCATCGCCTGGATCGTCATTCCTGAGGAGCCGTTGGTCTCACCTGCGACCGATCTGATGCCTGCGAGTCCGGCGCCCACAGCCTCTGCGTCGCCAATGACCCCTGACGCACCGGAACCGCCTAGCGAGCAGAGCTAAACCCATGACCCCGACTGCTGTCAGCCGGGACGAGACAATGCCACGGGGGCCGCTTCCTCAAGTCGAGGGGCGGCCCTCGTCGCGTCGGAACTGCCGCTTGTGCTTGGTCACGGCCGGAGGCTTTGCTACACTTCGAGCGTCGCCGCGAAGTCGTGTCTCCGCAAACCACCGGGAGGAGTTCCATGCCCTACCTTAGCGTCCAGAGCCAGCGCCTGCACTATGGCGAGCATCGGGAAGATCTCCAGCGCCAGCGTATCCCCCTGGTGTTGGTGCATGGCGCCGGCATGAACATGATGAGCTGGCCTCCAGGTCTACGCCGATTGCCAGACCACGATGTCTACACCCTCGATCTACCCGGTCACGGGCGATCGCAGGGGCCGGGCCGGGACAGCATCGGCGCCTACGTCGAAGTCCTGTCGGCTTGGGCGACCGCCATGCAGTTGCCCGCCTTTGTCCTGGCCGGACACTCCATGGGTGGGGCCATCGCCTTGCAGTTCGCTTTGCACTATCCTAGCCGTTTGGCTGGGCTCGTTTTGGTGGCGACGGACGCCCGTCTGCGCGTGGCGCCGGCAATCCTTGCCAATGTTCGCACTGAACCCTCCCTGGTGGCAGCCCAACTCGTCGAGTGGGTGCACGGCCCCCGGGCCGGTCAGGAGCAGAAACGCCAATACCTGCGGCATCTGCAAGCCGTTGACCTCGACGTTTTCTATGGTGATTGGGTTGCCTGCAACGCCTTCGACGTGCGCGAGCAACTGCCAGACTGCCAGACGCCCACGCTCATTCTGGCAGGCACGCTGGACGTGATGACGCCGCCCAGGACGGCGACGTATGTGGCCGAGCACATCGCCGGCGCCGATTTGACGTGGTTCGAGGGCGCCGGGCACATGCTGATGCTCGAACAACCGGAGCCTGTCATCGGCGCTATGTTTGGGTTCATGGACCGGCTGCGGCGCGTATCGTAAGCTCAGGTCGGGGCTGGGCAAACGCATACGCGTGGGTACTTTTGTGCCTTCGCGTCTGGTAAGCAGGTGCGCGTGGCGCCGAAAGACCGTCGCGCACGAAACTGTAAGCATCCCGTAAGCTCAGAGGTATTGAGAAAAAGCCACGCATCCCATACAATCTGGTAAACGAATCTTGGTGCTTGCTCGCAGTGAGCTCGCCATCGCAGTCAGATAAGGCGAACCGAGAATCGGATCGATTGGAGGACACAGGTGATAACTTTGCTTGCAGCCGATACCCCCAGGCTTACTCATTCGCGTGTTACGGTTCGCCGTATGCGTGACCAACCCCCTACTGCTGGACATCAGGCCTTGCGCCACAAGCTCATGCAGCTCAACTGGCTGCAACATCGCCGGTTTGCCCAAGAGTTGGCGGACTTAGACCTGACGGTGCCGCAATTCTACACGCTGAACGCCCTCGTCGAACTGGGCGGCACCAGCACCATGGGTGCGCTCTCCAAACATGTGCTGCAGGTTTCCGCCACCATGACCGGGATCATCGATCGCCTGGTGCGCGATGGTTTGGTCCAACGCTCACGTAGCGAGGATGACCGCCGCGCTGTCCATGTCGAAATCACGCCGGCCGGAAGGCAGTTGGTCGCCATGGCGTGGGAGCGGGCGTTCGACGGCATGGACGGGGCACTGGGTGAAATGACGCAGGCGGAGTTGAACCGTGCGCATGCAGTGCTCGATGCTTTGGTGGCAATGATGGAAGGTCACCAGGCCTCCGTGCCCACCGCGATTTCCTGATTATCTCCCTCCCCATTTGTGTCACGACGGCGTTGCTGGTTTCAGCGTCGTCGTCGTGTTGTTTCTGGCGCCGGAAGCGTTATTCTCCGGCTTCCTTCACGAGGTAGCGCTCCAGAAGAACCCGTGCTTGCCGTGCCGCCCGGCCCCGGTGGCTGATGGCGTGCTTCTCATCCGAGGCCAGTTGGGCGTAGGTGCGGCCATACTTGGGGACGAAGAAGATGGGATCGTAGCCAAAGCCGTTGGTTCCGGCCGGCTGCTCGGCGATGACGCCGCTGCTGGACCCACTGGCGGTGAGGACCCTGCCGTCAGGCCAGGCCAGCGCCACCACACAGCGAAAGGCCGCCGTCCGCTGCTCGCACGGCACGCCTTCCAGACGACTCAGGAGGATGCGAACCCTGTCCTGGTCTGTGGCCTCTGGTCCGGCGTGCCGCGCTGAGGCAACGCCCGGCCATCCGCCAAGATGGTCGACTTCCAGGCCGCTGTCGTCCGCCCAGGTGAGCAGGCCAGCGGCGCCCGCATAAGCCGTGGCCTTGCGAATGGCGTTGGCTTCAAAGGTGTCCTCGTTCTCTTCGGCCTCGAAGGTGATGCCCTCTGCATCAAGCCAGGTCACATCAAGGGGTAAGTCGGCCAGCAGCTCGCGGTACTCCTGTACTTTGCCAGGATTGTGGGTCGCCACCAGCAGCTTGGTCCTCATGTCGGGTTCTTGCCGGGTGCATCTGTGTTGGGGGCTGATTGCCGTGCGGGTTTGGGTAGGGCAGGAATCGTAACATATAATGCAGTCTGGTCCAACGCCCTACCGGCTGCAAGGTGGACAGAAAGCACCATGTCGTACAACCGTCACGCTTTGCGCATCTTCTCAGGTTCGGCCAACCGGCGCCTGGCTGAAGAGGTCGCCCGCACTCTAAACGTGCCCCTGGGGCGTTGCTCGACGCTGCAACTGCCCGATTCGGAGATTCACGTCTCCATCGACGAACTGGTGCGGGATGATGATGTGTTCTTTATCCAGCCCTGTTCGCGGCCGGTGAATGACAATTTGATGGAGCTGCTGCTTTTTGTCGATGCCCTCCGCCGGGCGTCAGCGCACACCATTAACGTGGTCATTCCCTATTTCCCCTACGCGCGCCAGGAGCGCATGGCACACGGGCGAGAGGCCATCAGCGCACGGGCGGTTGCCACTATGCTGGAGACCATGCGGGCGACTCGTGTGATCTATGTGGACATCCACGCCGAGGCCACGCAGGGTTTCTTCACCATACCGGTCGATCCGCTTTCGGCCATGACCGTGTTTGCCACGTACTTTCGGGAGCTGAACTTGCCTGACCCTGTGGTGGTGGCTCCTGACGTGGGCCGGGCCAAGCTCGCCGGGCGCTTTGCCCAACTGCTGGGCCTGGATCTGGTGCTCATGCACAAGCGTCGCATCAGCCCGGAGATCGTGGAGACCGTTGCCATCGGCGACATCGACGGCAGAACGCCTGTCGTCTTCGACGACATTATCGCCGGCGGCAGTGTGCTCAAGCAGGTCGATGCTCTTATCGACAAGGGCGCCCGGCCGGAGATCTACCTGGCGATCACGCATCCGGTGCTGCTCCCCAGCGCCTTGCCCTACCTTGATGCGCCGCACATCCGGCAACTCGTGGTGACCAACACCATCGTTGTACCGGAGGAAAGGCGCCATCCCAAGCTAAAGGTTCTGTCTGTTGCGCCCCTTCTCGCCGAGGCGATCTCGCGCATCCACGGCGGCGAATCGATGGGACCACTGCTCAAACATCTGAGTTGATCGATCATCGGTAGGGGCGATTCATGAATCGCCCCTACCCAACCCTTCCGGAGTAGGGGCGATTCATGAATCGCCCCTACAAATCGCCCCTACAAATCGCCCCTACCCAACCCTTCCGGAGTTTCTCTCATGCTACGACGCGAACGACGCCCCGAACCCGACCGAATCGAAGTGACCATCGGCCTGCACGCCACCATGCACGGCGAGATCAAATGCGAGGGATCGGTGCGAATCGATGGCGTCGTCGAAGAGGGCAGGATCGAGACGCTGGGCAACGTCATCATCGGGCCCGACGCTCGCGTGCTGGCCGATATCAAGGCCGACACCGTGTCGGTGGCTGGGGCCTACAAGGGCAACCTTGAGGCAAACCGTGTCGAGCTGCTGGAGGGTGGACGCATGTGGGGCGTGATCCGGGTGGTTTCGTTCTTACTCGACGAGGGCGCCTATCTGCACGGCGAGTTGGTCATGCAGGGTGAAGGTCCGGCGCCCGCAGAGCCCTGGGAAGAGCCGGTCCCGGCCGAGCAGGCGGCCAAAGCGCCCACACCGGCCAAGGCGAAGTAGCGGCGCCGGGGAGCTGGGACGCCGTCTGCCCCCATTTAGCGCACCAGCCCGGCCTCGATGGCCTGGGCCAGCGATCGCGCCTGGATGATCTGCAGGCCTTCGGGCAGGGCATCACCTGCTGCCCGGCGTTTGGGCAGTGTGGGCACGATGACCTGGGTGAAGCCCAACTGCTGCGCTTCGCCCAGCCGCCGCACTAACTGGCTGACCGAACGCAGCTCGCCGCTGAGGCCGATCTCGCCCACCGCGACCAGGTCGGCAGCGACGGGCCGGTTGTGTACGCTGGAGGCAATGGCCAGGGCAATGGCCAGATCGCTGGCAGGCTCGGCGATCTTGAGGCCCCCGATCACGTTGACGAATATGTCCTGGTCGGCCAGGCGCAGCCCCACGCGCTTGGTCAGCACCGCCGTGACCAGAAGCAGGCGGGTTATGTCGACGCCGTTGGCCGTGCGTCGCGGCTGCGGAAAGGACGTCGTGGAGGCCAACGCCTGCACCTCGACGAGCAGCGGCCGTGTGCCCTCCATGGGCACGGCGATGGCGCTGCCCGAAGCGTTGGGCAGGCGTTCGGCCAGGAAAACCTGGGAGGGGTTGGCCACCTCGACCATCCCTTCGGCGTTCATCTCGAAGACGCCCACTTCATTGGTTGAGCCGAATCGATTTTTGACCGACCGCAGCAGCCGGTAACTGTGAAAACGGTCACCCTCCAGATAGAGCACGGTGTCGACCATATGCTCCAGCACCCGCGGCCCGGCGATGATCCCTTCTTTGGTCACATGTCCCACCAGGAACAGTGGGATATTGGACGACTTTGCCATTCGCAACAGCGCCGCCGCGCTCTCGCGCACCTGCGTAACGCTGCCGGCGCTGCTTTGCACTGAATCGAGCTGCACTGCCTGGATGGAGTCGACGATGATCAGACCGGGCTGCAATTGCTCCGCCTGGGCCAGCACGTTGTCCACGTTGACGTCCGCCAGCAGGTAGAGATTGGGGGAGCTCAAACCCAGGCGTATTGCCCGGCGCTTGATCTGGTGGGCCGATTCTTCGCCGCTGACATAAAGCACCTTGCGCCCACCGGCGGCCACTGCCGCCGCCACCTGGATGAGCAGGGTGCTCTTGCCGATGCCGGGGTCACCGCTGATGAGGACGCCACTGCCGGGAACGATACCCCCGCCGAGCACCCGCATCAGCTCGTTCATGGGCAGGGGAATGCGCTCGCCGCTGTCGAGGGGGACATCGGGCAGGGCCAACGGGGCCACGGCGCTGGATGGCAGCAGGCCGCGCTCGCCTCTGGCTGAAACCTGCTCGATCTGCTCCAACAGGCTGTTCCACTCTCCGCAGTTGGGGCAGCGCCCCGCCCATTTGGCCTGGCTGTGGCCGCACTGCTGGCAGACGTATTGGACGTGAGTTTTGGGTGGCATTGGGGAGGTCGACGCGAGGCGGGTGGGGAAGATTAGCTCATTTGTTCGACTATGCTTGGGCCATTGTAGCCATGCCGCGGCGGAACGTCAAAACAGCCAGTACGGCGGGAGTGCATTTTACTTGTATTACTAACCTTCATGTTTGACTCCATTGAGGTCACAAAGGTGCTATCGCCCAGTTCGTTGCCAGCGCCAACCTTTGTCGCAAAAAGGTGTCCTGTCATTGGAGAGGCGACCGCTGTTGTGCGAGAATATCTTTAGTCTTGCCTGCTTCGTATCGGGGTGGTTTGGCATTCCCTCTGCGTGTTCAGGCGGAACTTGCACATGGCCGCTTCGAAACGGAGGGGCAGGGAACGAGAAGTTGTGATGCGATCGAGTCACAGTGAATCACAAGCGCCCATCGCTCCATTGGCTTGGACCCGTGCGGACTACGCACATATCGCGATCATCCTCACGACCACCATCCTCGCAATCGCGCGATTCTGGCAGCGGGGTGTGAGTAGTGAAGCCGATATGCTCATCGGCATCTACAGAGTATTTGAACTTGACCAGGCCTGGCGTCAGGGGATCATGTTTCCGCGTTTGGGTCCTAACATCAACTTCACCTATGGAGGGCCGCTGTTTCAGTACTATGCCCCCTCGCGAGCTATGGTGCACTGGTTTTTCATTGGGTAGGATTGGGTTTCATCGAGGCGTCGAAAGCGGTTTTCACGCTCAACCTGGTGTTGGCGGGTGTCGGCGCCTACCTTTTCGCACGCTGGCTGTTTTCCAGCCGTCTTGCCGGTCTGGTTAGCGGCATGCTTTATCTGTTGGCGCCGTATCTACTTGTCGTCGTCTATGAGCGTGGCGCCGTCGCCGAAAGTCTTGCACTAGGCCTCATACCCTGGGTTTTTTGGGCATTTCATCGCCTGCTCGTTGAAGAAAACGGCGGCCAAATCATTGTCAGTGCGGGCCTTGTCGCACTGATTATGCTGGCACACAACGTTACAACCCTGTACATCTTGCCTACGGTGACTCTATACTGCGTGCTGCTGGCATGGTGGCAGCGACGGTGGCGACAGCTCTTATGGGTGGGAGCGGCAATGGGGCTTGGGCTGGGACTGAGCGCCTTCTATTGGATGCCAGCTCTTCTGGAAACTAAGTATGTGAGCGTCGCCAACATGTTTGGTGAAAACACTGATGTCATCAACAACCTGGTGTCCGCGAGAGAACTGGTGCAACCCTCTCTTGTCTTCGACTACTGGGGTTCAATGCGTTTTCACTTTGCCCTCTGGCAGGCGTTCCTCGTTGGCATTTCGCTGGTGGCAATACTTGTGCAACCCCGCAAGTTCCGCTTCTACGTCGCCGTCTTCGGCCTCATCCTGCTCCTTGTTCTGGCTGTTCAACTTGACGTCAGCGCCCCATTTTGGGGGCACGCTCCTTTGGTGCGCTACCTTCAGTTCCCCTGGCGTATGTTGGGTCTCGCCTCATTCTGCACGGCTATGATTGTAGGGTCGATCTTTGCTGTCTTGCCAGGTTCTGCCATCCGGGGCGCCAGCTTGGCCGGAGTGCTTCTGGTCGGTGTCGCTATACTCAGCCTGGCGAGATTGGATCCGAAATACTCTACCATTTGGTATCCCATCGCTAGTAGCTCGTCAGCGATGATGTGATGGGCTGGTAGTAACGACTTCAGTCGT
>CAZHTZ010000035.1:21271-24540 GCA_964535455.1 uncultured Caldilineales bacterium | reverse complement strand
ATGCGAACTACTGCATCAATCTGGCTTTTCAACGAAAATTTGAGCGAACGCCGAGCACGTAATTACGTAATGCGCAATTACGTATTCTTGACGCCGCTGGCGCAGTTGGTGGGCGACGTGTCGAGCCGGGATCAGTGGCATCTCCGCTCCCGGTTGGACACCTCGGCCAGGAACCGGGCGACGAGCGACGGCACGCCGGTAGGAGGGGTTGCCATGAGAGCAAGGACTGCCGCCTGCTGGTTGCTGCGCTCAGAGGCATCCAGGTACTCCAATGGCGAACGCCCGGCGACGCGGGCGAGCAGACAGCCGAGCGTCTGCCGCACGACGTGCGCTTCCAGGTCTTCTACCCAGGGGGTCGCGCCCACGGCGCCGGTGTAGGTTTGCCAGTAGCGGTTGGCGGCGGCGGCGAAGGGCTGCCGGTGGTCAGGCAAGTGATGGGCCTTGCTCAACAGGTGGGTCAAGGAGAAGCCCAGGTCGAACGCCGGGTCGCCGAAATGGATGACCTCATGGTCGAGCAGGATAAGCCGCCCGTCGTGGACGAGCACGTTTTTCGGGCTGTAGTCGCCGTGCACCAGAGTGAGGCGTCGCGCCCGCGTGTCTGCGACCAGGTCGTGCAGGAAAGGCGCCGCGGCCGGAACCTGCTCGGCGGTAAAGCCGTAATACGGCTCCAGGCGCAGGGATTCGAAGAAGCTTGTATCGGCAAAGATCGGCTCCACCTCGGCGCGGCGCTCCCAGGCATGGCGGTGGAGTGCTCCCAACAGCCGCCCGAATTGGTCGACATGCTCGTCTTCGATCTGTCCTTCGAGCAATAGCGTCTTCCAGTTGGCATGCGGCTCCGGCACAGCCCGCATGATCAGCACGTGCTCGTCATCATCCTCATACACAAAGCCAGGCGTCGACCCCGGAGGGGCCAGCACCGCCAGCCAGCGCAGACCCAGGGACTCGCGGTGGACGCGCTCCGGGCTGCTGAACCAATCGACCTGGACGCGCAGCTTCGCCAGCGCCTGTTTGATGACCCAGGCGTCACCGTCCCCCCGCTCCACCAGCACCGTGCGGTTGGAAACGCCCCCTTGCAGCACCCGGGCACGCGGTCGCTCATCGCGACCGATCAGGTCGCGTCGCCGCAGGTACGTCACCAGCTCATCAGGCTGCTCGATATCCAACGCTGTCCCCTTATGGGGTGCACGAGAACTGGGGCACAGAGTAACCCAGAATCACACGGACAGAAAGGCGATGGCGCTTCGTGTTTTTTCCGTTTGTCCGTGCCTCAATCAGGAAAAGCGGCCGGCGGCGATGGCCTGGCGGAAGAGGGCGATGGTGTCGGCGACGGCCAGGGCCAGGGGTGTTTGCGTCAGCCCACCCAGAAGCTGCGCCAGGGGCGTGGCATCCATCTCCTCAGGATAGGGCAGGGGCTTGTTGTCAAAGGTGACTCGGCCCCGCACCTCTGGCGCCGCCGCTTCGATGGCGGCCACAACCTCGCTCATGTGCACAATGCTGCCGGCTGGGTTGAAGGCCTCGGCGCCCTCGAACGGCGCCTGTGTGCACTTGATGAACATGCGGGCGATGTCGTCGGCGTACTGCATGTCCAGACGGCCGCCAAACCCGATGTGGTGGCCGAGACCTTGCGCCGCCGCTAGCATGGCCTTGGTTGGCTCCGAGGTCATGCCCTGGTCGCGGCCCACGCCGTAGACGACGTAGGGCCGCAGGCCGATACTGCTGACGCCGTGGTCCTGCCAGTAGATCCTGGCCGTGCCTTCGTTGGCCTGCTTGTAGACGCCGTAGAGCGTGCTGGGCAGGTGGGGCGCGTCTGGCACCAGGGGCCCAGGGGGGTAGCTCTCTTTGGGCCCGTAGACAGCGGTGCTGCTGGCGTAAACCACGCGGCGCAGCCCGGCCTGCCTGGCGGCTTCAAACACGTTGACCGTGCCCACCACATTGACGCGAGCGCCGCGTACCGGGTCGGCCTTGCAGAACGGAATCTGCAGCCCGGCCAGGTGGATGACGTGCGAGGCGCCGCTGTCTCGCACGGCTACTTCGACGACGGCGGGGTCGGTGATGTCTCCGGCGACGAAATGAACCTGCGCCAACTCGTCATCGCTCAAGAGCGGACGCAAGCGCCGGGAATCGCCGGAGATGTCGAAAACCGTCGTGGGTGCACCGGCCCGGACCAGGTTGCGGACCACCCAGGCGCCGATGAAGCCCAATGCGCCGGTAACGAAGTAGCGCTGTTCGCTCATACCCCGGCCACCAGCACGTTGCTCAGCCGGCCGAGCTTTTCGACCTCGACCGTGACTTCGTCGCCGGCGCGGAGCCAATGCTTCTCGGCCATCCCGGCGATGACGCCCTGTGGGGTGCCGGTTGAGATCAGGTCGCCCGGCTCCAAGGTGAAGTAGCGGCTGATGTAGCTGATGACGAAGGCCACCGGGAAGATCATGTCGCCGGTGTTGGAGTCCTGGCGCAGATTGCCGTTCACCCACGTGCGCAGTTGCAGGTTCTGGGGATCGCCCACTTCGTCGGCGGTGACCAGGTAGGCGCCGAGAGGCAGGAACTTGTCCAGTGTCTTGCCCAGCAGCCATTGGCTGGTGCGGTTCTGCAGATCGCGTGCGCTGAGGTCATTGGCGGTGCAATAGCCAAAGACGCAATTCAGGGCGTCGGCCTCGCTGACATTACGGGCGCGGCGCCCGATTACTACCGCCAGCTCCACCTCGTAGTCGTACTGCTCGGCGCCGGCAGGCAGCGGGATTGCCTCGCCTGGCCCGGCCAGGGCATTGCTGTATTTGGAAAAGAGCACGGGCGTGCCAGGAACGGCCAGTCCTGCCTCTGCGGCGTGCTGGCGGTAGTTCAGGCCGACACAGATGATCTTGCCTGGGTGCGGCAGGCAGGGTCCCAGTCGCAGCGAAGACTCGGTCTGGAACCAGGTGGCTCGCGGCGTGTCCGCCAGAGCGTCCTGAATGTGGGCGGCGAGCGCCTGCTGGGCCTGGCGGCCACCGGCCAGCAGGTCGTCAATCGTGGCTGGCACAGGAGCCGCGCCTGGCTTGCGGGCGGCCAGGCTTGCAGCAACATCCACGACGCCCTTGCCGGCCTGGACACCCAGGCGGTGGGCGCCGTCATCGCCGATAATGGTGAGCAGTCGCATAGGTGATAAGGGTCTCCTCGGACAAACAGTGTCATTCCGCTAGGTTGCCGAGCTTGCGCTCGGCATGGGTCCTGGCAGGGCGATAGCTGGATCAGTTGATGCCCAGAAGCTGCTTGGTCAGGCGGGTGGTGGAGTT
>CAZHTZ010000035.1:0-21171 GCA_964535455.1 uncultured Caldilineales bacterium | reverse complement strand
TCGCCCTTGACGGTGCCCATCACGAAGGTGCCGATGGGCTTGGCGCCGGTCAAGGCGATCAAGGGCTTCAGGATTTCCATCGATCCGGACATGGCGTTGGCGGCGACGAGCATCTCAGGCACGAAATACTCACCGATCTCGAACAACCGGCCGACTTCCTGCAGCGCCGGGATCAGGGCGTCGAAGAGCAGATTCATCGGATCCATGCTCAACTCCAGGCCTTCCTTCGTCAAGTCGACGACCGGTTCGGCCTCGCCGTTGAGCGTGAATTCGTACAGACCGTCGAGGATTTCTTCTTGGCGGCTCATTGATGATGGCTCCTTGTTTAGTTGGATGCTGTGGTATAGCGATGGGAAAGATCGTACATGGCATACACGTTTGGCAGCGGCGTGTCGGACTGGATGTGGTGCGAGCTAGCCATGATGTAGCCGCCATCTTTTCCGAGCACGCGAAAGCGTTCTTTGACCTCGTTGTTCACGTCATCCACCGTGCCGCGCGGCAGCGTCTTGATGATGTCAATGCCGCCGTGGAATGTGAGTTTGCTCCCGAACTCTTCTTTCAGACGGTGTGGGTCCATGCCCTTGGCGTCGACCTGAATGGGGTTGAGTACGTCAACACCCATCTCGATGAACTTGGTGATGAGCGGGTAAAGGGCGCCATCACAATGGTACATGACCGGTTTCCCGTAGGATTTGGCGACCTCGATGATGCGCTCGTGCCGCGGCCGGATGTACTTCTGCCACATGCGCTCCGACACCATCAGCGAAGCCTGTGTGGCGACATCGTCATAGAAGTAGACCATGTCGATGCGGTCACCGGCGAGGTCGAGCACCCGCTTCGTGTTCTCGACATAGACATCCGTCAGTCTGTCCATGATATAGGTGCAGATGGCGGGGTTGGTTACCAGGTCCATCAAGAATTCCTGCATGCCCCGAATCTGCCAGGCGATCTCGAAGACCGAGCCGATGCGGAAACGCAGATTGTACGGGGTGTGCGCATCAAGCTGTCTGATGTACTCCGGCAGGGTGCTGAAATCCCACCAATCCGGGTCTGGCCACGGGTAGTCGTGCAGATCATCGACACCGGTGGCGTGGCTCAGTGGCCAGACTGCGAACTCCTCATAGGCGCCGCTGGGATTTTCAACCGGGCGGATCACGTGCCCCCATACGTCGCGCGAAGATCCATCGGGCAGGACCTGGCGCCACATGCGGTTGGGCGTCGAGCGACTGAGGGCATTCCACCAGTCGACCTTGGCGCCGGGGTGCATTGCCTTATCGGGCACTTTGACGAACTGGTCGTACGAGATGACGCGGCAGTCCACCTCGAAGTGCCGCATCACGGCGTCCCAATTCGGATCAAAGAAAGCATCTTCGGTCAGTGGTTGCGGCTCAATCCCAAGCGACTGAACCAGCCGGGACCAGATCTCCGGCGTAGCCAGGAAATCGACCGGCTGGCGATCAGGTTGTTCGTGACGCATCGCCGTGGCCACGCGCTCACGAGGGGTAACGATGTCGGTCATAGGCCTTTCTCCTTGCGTAGTGTCAATCATGGTGGCGCCTTCGGGAAAGTGCCTTCGGTAAGGGTCAGGAACGGGTTTGTTGCGAGGGAATCAAGAGGGGATCAACACACCCAGATCATCTTCGAACATAGCAACGGCGACGCCAATGGTGCTGAGTCCGCTGCGTTTGACCACAGCCGACAGTTTGAACCGATCGCCGCGCAGCCAGATTTCCGAAAACTCGATCGCCGAGCCATCGCTGAGAAAGGTGAGTTGCTCACCGTACATGACAGGCTCTTTCTGGGCGATGTTCAGGGCTGCTGCCACCACTCGCGTGGCCTTTTGCGCTTGAAAGGAACGCCTGCCATAATCCAGGCCCAACCCGAAGTGCTCCTCAAGCGCAACGAACAGGCGTACATGCGTGAAGTCGAGAGTTTCGATGCCTGGGCAGCGGTCGTACACCACGTAGTTGTTGAAGACGATGAGCGCCTCTTTGTCCACCAGGCGGAGCCGGCGCAGGAAAAAGACTTTGGCGCCCGTGGCCAGTGCCAGCAACGTGGCGATCTTGCCGTGTGCCTGCAGCACACCCTGCTGTAAGACCTGCGTCTCGAAGGGTATGCCTTTGCTGATCAGATCTTCGGAGAAGGTGACCATGCGCTCAGCCAGAGGTTGTTCGACCACCTGCGAGGCCACAAAGGTGCCGCGCCCATGCGTACGCACCAGCAGACCCTCTTCGGCCAATTCCTCGATCGCTTTGCGCACCGTGCCCCGGCTGAGCCCCCATTCTGCGGCCAAGTCTGCTTCGGCCTTCAGCTTGTGGTTCGGCGCCCAGACCCCAGACAGGATCTGTTCGCGCATAAAGGCTTCGAGTTGTTGGAAGATCGGCACCGGTCCGGTTCGATCAAGCGTTGGCGGTTGCGACATGGCCGTCTACGTGCAAAGGTACAGAGAAAACCACAAAGGTCCAGTAAGGTATAGTCTAAGCCGGAAGATTCAGTCCTGTCAAGTAAGCTGGGTGCCAGTGTCTAGATCGGGTTGCCGGCGCAGTGCAGGCACGCGAGCGCCCACCACCTTGTCCATGACCAGGTTCTGACAGGTGCTGATCGGCGGTGACATGAGTTTGACACGTCCATTCGCAGATGCTAAACTTCCGCCCGGTCCTTTGTAGTTACATAGCTACATTGCACCGCCGAAGTGAAACAGGACTTACCAACCGCATCACCGCCTTTCGTCAAAGGAGATGGCTGCATGGAAGTGGCCGCCACCCACTTCGATGCCAGGACCCTCACACCTGCTGAACTTGCCAGGATGATTCAGTTCACCAATGTGAGACCGTGGGCATCGCGTGAAGATATCATCCGTCATCTTGAGGTTTGCGCGGGCTATGGGTTCAATGGCGCTATGATCGCCAATTGCTGGGTGCCGCTCGGCAAACAAGTGCTGGCGGGCAGCGGCGTCAAGGTGGCCACGTGTGTCGGTCTGGGCTTTGGTCAAGAGAGCCTGCACGGTAAGATCGCCCTGGTGCGCGAGTGTGTAGCGCTGGGTGCGGACGAGATCGACTATGAGCCGAACATGGCTTTGTTCCTGTCGGGGATGTACGACGAGTTCCGTGAGGAAGGCAGGCAACTGGTGCTGGCGTCCGACGGACATGCGATGAAAGCCATGTTGGAATTTGGCTATCTCAAGACCGATGCCGAGAAACGTCACGCTGCGGGTCTTCTGGCCGAGGCCGGGGTGCCCTGGATCAAGAACTCGAGTGGGTGGGGCGAGGGTGGTATCGCCGCCAATGAACATGATATGCGCCTGTTGAGCGAGGTGTGCAAGGGCACGAGCAGTCGGGTGAAGGCATCGGGTAAGGTCAACACCTACGAGAGGGCGGTGGAAATGCTCAACGCTGGCGCCGAGATGATCGGCACCAGCACCGGCAAAACCGTGATGGATGGCTTTCCCGGCAAATAAGTCCATGCAGAGGATGCAACAGTGACCACACACACACCACAGATCATCCTTATAGGTAGCTATCTGGTAGCCTTGGTCATGGACGTGGATCGCATCCCACTCAAAGGCGAGACCTTGCTGGCACGCAACTTCCGGGAAGCTTACGGCGGCAAGGGGTCCGACATGGCCGTGCAGGCCGCCAGGTTGGGGGCGCCGGTGAAGTTTGTGGGCCGGGTGGGGGACGATGACTTTGGCCGGGCTTTCATCCGGTTGATGCAGGACGAAGGGGTGAACCTGGACTACCTGGGGACGACAACAGAAATGCTCACGGGTGCAGGGTTCATCATCAAGGACATGACCGGCCACAACATCATCACCGTTGACATCGGCGCCAACCAGCTCTTTGTCCCCGCCGACGTAGACAGGGCAGCGCTGGAGATGCAGCCTGGTTCCGTGGTGCTCATCCAGTTGGAAATCCCGCTGGAGACGGCGCTGCACGCGGCCAAACTGGGTCATGGTGCCGGGGCTACCGTCATCTTCAATCCGGCGCCGGCTCAGGACCTACGGGGTCATGACCTGTCGTCTGTGGACATTCTCACCCCAAACCAGACCGAGGCGCGCATCTGCCTGGGCCTTTCGCCCACGGACCCGACGCCCGACGTCGAAATCGCCCGCCAATTGTTGGCCCACGGCTGCGGCACGGTCGTGATGACGCTCGGCGAACGGGGCAGCGTGATTGTGACCGCCGATTCCGTCACCGAGGCGCCTGCCTACTACTTTCCTAATGCCGTCGACAGCAACGGCGCCGGCGATTCGTTCAACGCCGCCCTGGCAACCGGTCTGATCGAGGGCAAGTCATTGTATGATGCCGCCCGCTTTGCCAACGCCGTGGCGGGCCTGTGCTGCACCCGATGGGACACCGTGCCCTCCTATCACAACCGTCAGGAAGTCAACCAGTTCTTGCAACAGCAGGGCAGCTAAGGTGATGTCTACATCAGGCTGCATCCAGCCAATACGTCCTGCCATCCCTATCGCTTCACCTCCGTTCGATTCCAAGGAGAGCGTTTAATGCGTTCCGGTCGCATCATCCACCCCGAATTGGCTGAGGCCGTGGCCACCCTGGGTCATTCTGACTTCTTCATGGTCATCGATGCCGGTTTCCCTATCCCAGCCGATGCCTGGCGCATCGACCTGGGCTTCTACGAGGGCATGCCCGACGTGCTCGATGTTCTGCGGGTCATGCGCCAGGAGGTCTTTGTGGAGGAGGTCCACTTCGCCGGCGACATCTTGCAGAAGAACAAGCCGCTGTACGCGGCGCTGCAAGACATCTTCACCGGCGCTGGCGCCACCTTCCACCTGACCACGCACGAAGAGTTGGTGAAGGACTATGCCTATCGTGCCAAGTTCATCGTTCGCTCTGGCTCCTTCAATCCCTGGGCCAACATCGCCATGATGGCCAGCACTGATCCGTTTGCCTGGTTTGCCGATGGCTCTGGCACGGAAATCCTGCCCGCCTACGTCGAGCGCCGCCGTTTGATCCGCGAGAATGTCCGGCCTGAGCCCAAGGGCTAAGGCAACGCTTCCACACATTCGCTAGGAGGTCCGACCGACCCGGTCGGCACGCACAATGGAAACCACACTCATCGATCTGGACCTCGACTATCTACCCCATCTGCCCGACAAGAAGGACTACGGCATCGGCGCTCTTGGCGCAGGTTTCATCATGCGCGATATCCACCTGGTGGCCTACAAGAACGCGGGTTTCCGCACCGTTGCTCTTGCCTCGCGCAGCCCTGCCAATGCCAGGGCCGCGGCCGCAGCTCGTGGCGTCCCCAAGGTCTACGACACCTGGCAGGAGTTGTTGGACGATCCGGAGGTGGAAATCCTCGACGTTGCCTTCCCACCTGACCAGCAGCCCGAGATCATCGCCGAAGCGGTGAAGAAGCCACATATCAAAGGCATCCTGGCGCAGAAACCGCTGGCCATGAACTATCAGGATTCCAAGAAGGTCGTGGAGATGTGCGAGGCCGCCGGCAAAAAGCTCGGCGTCAACCAGAACATGCGCTATGACCATTCGATGCGGGCCCTCAAGACCCTGCTCAACCGAGGCATGCTGGGCGAGCCGGTTCTGGCCACCATCGAGATGCGCGGCATCCCGCATTGGCAGCCCTTCTTGCGTGAGTACGGCCGCCTCACTTTCCTCAATATGAGCATCCACCACCTGGACGTATTTCGCTACCTCTTTGGCGACCCGGAGCGTGTGCTGGCCAGCGCTCGCACCGATCCCCGCACCAAGTTCCCGCACGTCGACGGCATCACCCTGTACGTTCTCGAGTATGCCAACGGCTTCCGGGCGTCGAGCTGGGACGATGTCTGGTCGGGTCCGGTGCGCGAGGGCAGCGAAGGTGATGTCTACATCAAATGGCGTGTCGAGGGCACCGAGGGCATGGCCTGGGGCACGATTGGCTGGGTGGACTATCCCCACGGCAGCCCCAGCACCATCAACTTCACCACCAAGCACCAACCCGGCTATTGGTTCCAGCCGCGCTGGAAAAACGTCTGGTTCCCCGATGCCTTCGAGGGCACCATGGGGCAGTTGCTGCGGGCCGTGGCCGAGGACAGCGAACCGGAGATCGGTGGCCGTGACAATCTCGGCACCATGGCTCTGGTCGATGCCTGCTATCTGTCCGTGGCCGAGCACCGCGGTGTGCTCGTGTCCGAAATCACGCAAGGCTGACGCAGGTTCCAAGTAGGTGTTCCGTCGCCACCCGGCGTGGCGACTGACGATCATGCGAAGCGTACTTCAGTCAAGTTCCGTTTTCACACACCTAAGGAGGCGATGAGTACATCGTAGAACAAACATGAAACTCGGTCTGATCAACTCTGTGTACCTGGGCACGGAGGTCGACCCGTATTCCGAGGGCATTCGCGTGACCAAGGAGATCGGCTACGACACGATCGACATCTACCCCGGTGATGGCGAGATGTCCGACGCCCAGATCAAGGCGTCACGCTCAACCGCCAAGGAGGTCGGACTGCCCATTCGCTCGGTCCCCCTGATTCTCTTCGGCCTGTTCGACCCGAACAAGGCGGCGCGCTTGCACTCGGTCGACCTGGGCAAGCGCGTGGTGGACATGGCGGCGGTGTTGGGCGCCGACAACGTACTCCTGGTCAACGGCGAGTACTTCTGGCAGCTCGAGACCGGCTTCAACAAGGACTGGATTTGGAACAACGTCGTCGACGGCGTCCGCCAGATCGGCGAGCATGCCGACGCCGTGGGCGTGCGCCTGTCGATCGAGCTGGAACCCTTCAAGATGTCGCTGATCAACTCCATCGACACGATGGAGGCCTTCCTGAACGCTGTGGACATGCCCGGCGTGGTCATGGCCAACGTCGACTGCTCCCATCTGGACCTGGCCAACATCCCGCCCACCGAGATCCAGCGGCTTGCCGGACGCATTGCCCATGTTCACTTCTCGGACTCGCTGACCACACATGGTGACCTGCCGCCGGGTCGTGGCAAGGCTCCCCTCAAGGAGTACCTGCGCCAGTTAGGGCTTGCCGGGTTCGATGGCAGCGTCACACTCGAGTTGGAATGGCCTCCCGATCCCACCAAGGCCGGTGTGCGCGCCTGGGCGGCTGAGGCTTACGCCGCCACTAACGGCATGATGCAGGAGCTCGGTCTCCGCAAGTAAGCGTGTCGTAAACGACTTCGTTGTGTGAAAGAGCGACGACGGCCGCTATCGCAGGGCAGTGGTCGCCTCTTCTCTCTGTTTCTCTCTACACTCGCGAAGGAGGATCAAGAATGAAGAGCAACAAGCATGAGGCGCCTAGGGCGAAGGGCTTGTACCCAAGCACGCTTTCGTGGCGCCTGTTCCTGCTGATGGCGATGCTCGTCGTCAGCGTCGTGATCGCCGCCTGCGGCGCGCAGGCCACAACGGCGCCCGCCGCCGAACCGACAAAGGCGCCTGAACCGACCAAGGTTCCCGAACCCACCGCCGCACCGACGGAGGCGCCGGCCGCTGCGGCGGGCCTGGCCGCAGGGATGATCGGCGGCCCGACCGGATTCGAGGGCGCCGAGCGCTACCAGTACGCCGCCGACACCCCCGCCGGCCGCGCCATCACCGGTCTGAAAGCGCTGCCGGCGGACCAGAAGTGCGAAGCCCTGCGGGTTCAGCTTAGCGGCGGCGCCGAAGGGCACTTCCTGGTAGGCTATCCCGAAGGCGCTCCTTCAGTCGCCCAGCTCTTTGAGGAAGAAACAGGGATCAAGCTGGATATCGTGACCATCCCGACGAATGATCAGTTTACCAAGATCATCCAGGATGTGACGACCGGCGGCGGCCAGTATGACATCTACTCGTTCTTTGGTCCTGACAAGGGCAGCCTGGCGGAAGCAGGCGCCCTGGCCAAGCTCGACGACTACGTCGCCAAGTACAAGCCGGAGTGGGAGAAGTACTACACCGGCGGTGAGACCACCGTCCAACAGTTCAACGTCTACGGCGGCAACATCGTCGCCATCTCGTTCGACGGCGATTACCAGATCTGGATCTATCGCAAGGACCTCTTCGAGGACCCCAAGGAGAAGGAAACATTCAAGGCCAAGTACGGCTATGACCTGAAGTGGCCCGAAACGTGGGAACAGCTTGACCAGATCTCGGAGTTCTTCAACCGGCCGGATCAAGGGCTGTTTGGCGTCACCGACCTGCGCAACCAGTACTGGGGTTTCACCAACTGGTACCAGCGCTATGCCTCTGCCGCCAATCCCAACCAGATGTACTTCGATCTTGAGACCGCCAAGCCGCTGATTGACAGCCCGGCCGGCATCCAGGCGACGAAGGAGTACGCGGATTCGCTGAAGTGGCACAGCCCCGACGCTCTGAGCTGGGGTTGGCCGGAACAGTATGCCAACATTGCCGCCGGCGGCACTGCCATCACGGCCGCCTTCCCCAACATGCCCAAGTTCCTTGACAACCCGGGCAACAAGGACAGCAAGATCGTCGGCAAGATGGCGTCGGGACTGGCGCCCGGACGCATCGTCGACGGCAAGCTGATCCGCCGCACCGTTTGGTGGCCGAACGTCACCCTGGGTGTTTCCACCAAGTCGAAGTGCGCCGAGGCAGCCTATCTCTTCCTGCAGTGGGCCAACAGCCCCTCCATCTTCCCGTGGATGGTCGCCAACCCGGCCGGCTTCATGGATCCCTTCCAGGTCACCGACTTCGAAGACCCCATCGTGGTGGCAAGCTACAAGCCCTACCAGGTGGACTCCTACAAGCTGAGCATTCCGCGCTCGGTGCCGCCGATCAACATCAACGGCACCAACGAGTACGTGGCTGCCCTGGACACACAATTGCAGGCCGTCATGACCGGCCAGGCGACGCCGGAAGAGGCCATGAAGAAAGCCGCCGCCGAGTGGGAGCAGATCACCGATCGTCTCGGTCGCGACAAGCAAATCGCCGCACTCAAGGCCCAGGCAGGCGCCTGGCCGACCGTCGTCGACACACCGACCCAGCAGTAGAACCTTCCGTCTTTCATCAAGCCCGCGGTGCAGCGCACTCGCGGTTCCTGGCTTGTTCGTCATCGTTGCCGTCATCGTCAGGGCCAGGACCCGCGGTGCGCTACACCCGGCGCATCAGCAACAGCGCTTCACTCCTATATAGGTGTCCAATGGAGCAGACCATCAGTACGAAGTCGCCTACGACAGCCATTGCCAGGCCCGAACGGGTTTGGGAGCGATTCCTGGGCATGCGCAATCCGCGCAACTTTGCGCGGCTGCTCATCATGCCCGCCCGGCTGCTCCTCCTTGCCATTGTCGTCTTTCCTCTCCTCATGGAGGTTTACATCAGCATGACCTCCTGGACGCCGACGCGCGGCGGCAATTGGTGGGATGCCTATAAGTACTGGGACTGCGGGAAGAACTACGTCGAGCTGCTTGGCGATTCGTATTTTTGGGCGGCCCTGGGGCGCACGGCCCTCATCGTGGTGGTGGCCGTTTCCCTCGAGTTCTTGTTTGGACTGGGCCTGGCGTTTCTGTTTCTGGATAACTTCCGATTGAAAGGTATTTTTCACACGATCCTGCTCACACCGATGATGATCGTGCCCGCCGTTGTGGGCTACATGTTTTTCATGCTCTTTCAGTCCACCGGACCCATCAACGCCATTCTCTCAGCGCTCACAGGCTTGAACGTTAAGATACCCTGGCTGGTGAACGGGAGTTGGGCGATGATTGCTGTCATCATTGCCGAGGTCTGGCAATGGACGCCCCTCATGTTCTTGATTCTTCTCTCCGGGCTGCTGGGCATGCCCGAAGACCAGATGCGCGCTGCCACCATTCTGGGTGCGAGTTTCTCCCAGAGGTTCCGCTACCTGATGTGGCCGATATTGAAGCCGGTGGTGGTCATTGCCTTGGTCATTCGCGGCATGGAAGCCGTGAAGATCTTCGACTCCATCTTTCTGATGACTGGCGGCGGGCCTGCCCGCGCTACGGAATCCATTTCCATCTACATGTACAAGTTGGCGTTCAAGGACATTCGCTGGTCCTATGCCGCCGCCGCCGCTATTTTCATCCTGGTTATCATGACCGTCATCGCCTCCTATGCCTTGCGTCCGCTGCAGTCGCCGGACAAGCGCCAGGCGACGCAACCAAGCGAGGGATCAAGCCATGTCCAAGCCTAAGCCCTGGAAGACCATCGTCCGCTACATTCTCCTGGTGGCCATCGCCCTTGTCGCTCTGTTCCCCACTTATTGGATGGTGACTATGGCGTTCAAACCCAAGGCTGAGTGGACCAGTGCTGGCGGCACCATCTACTGGGTGCCGCAGAACCCCACCCTGGAGAACTTCCAGACACTTCTGGCCCAGAATCAGGTGGGCAAGTTCTTCAAGGCCAATACGGCCTCGGCGCTGCCGGCCATCCGCCATAGCATCGTCGTCTCCACCCTTGGCACGCTGTTCGCCATGATCGTCGGCGTGCTGGCCGCCTTTGGCCTCTCCCGCTACGACACCGCGTCGCAAGAGCAGTTTCCCTTCTACATACCCTTAGCGCGCCTGGGATTGCTGGTGCTCTTTCTGATGCCGTTCATGCTGCTGTGGTCGTACCTCAACATCATTGCCAAGTGGTACGGGATTGCCAGCATCATCGCCATCGGCATCATCGTCGATGACCTGATTGGCCGCGGCATGGCCCGCCTCTACACTCGTGGGCCGGTGGGCAACCTGTCGTTCTCCATCCTGCAGCTGCGCATGTTTCCGCCCATCGCCATCATGATCCCGATCATGATCATGTGGGCGGCCTTTTTCCTGGTGGATACGCTGCAGGGCTTGGTGGTGATCTATGGGGTGGTTACCTTCGCCTTTGTTGTCTGGCTGATGAAAAGCTTCTTCGACGAGGTGCCTCGCGAGCTTGATGAAGCCGCCATTGTAGACGGCGCTTCCTACTGGGGCGCCTTCTTCAAGGTCGTGTTGCCTCTCAGCAAGGGCGGACTGGCGGCGACGGCGCTCTTCGTTTTCATCCTGAACTGGAGCGACTTCCTGGTGGCGCTGCTGCTCACGAACGAGAGGTGGACCACGATACCGGTCTTTCTCAACCGTCTGGTCTCGGCCGAGACAGGGGCGCAGTACGGGCCCAAGGCGGCCCTGGGCCTGATCGCTTTGATCCCTGTGCTCATCTTTGGTATCGCTATCCAGCGCTACCTGGTGCGCGGACTCACTTTTGGCGCCATCAAGAAATAGCCCCGCAAGTGCCCCGGAAATACCGGGGGCCCGCAAGTTGCCCGCAAGCTGCCCCGCACCTTGTTGAATCGAGAACACCATGTCTAGTATCCGCCTTGAAACCCTGCGCAAGCAGTTCGGCGACGTCGTGGCCGTCGAGAGCCTGAGCTTCGAGATTCTCGACGGCGAGTTTGCGGCGCTGCTGGGTCCTTCAGGATGTGGCAAGACCACCACCATGAACATGATCGCCGGTCTTGAGCAGCCCACCGCCGGCAGCATCTTCTTTGGCGACAGGCTGGTCAACGACGTGCCCCCCGGTAAGCGGGGCGTCGGCTTCGTCTTCCAGAATTACGCCATCTTTACCCATATGAACGTGGCCCAGAACCTGGGCTTCGGCTTGAAAGTGCAGAAGCGGCCCGCCGACGAGATCAGGCGAGAGGTCGGGAAGGTTGCCGAGCTCCTGCAGCTTACCGGCATGCTCGACGCTAACGCCGGCCGGCTCAGCATCAACGACATGCAGAAGGTCGCCATCGGGCGCAGCATGGTGATGCAGCCCCGCATCTTTCTGCTCGACGAGCCGTTCAGCAACCTCGATGCGGCCTTCCGCTTCTACATGCGCGGTGAGCTGAAGCGGCTGCAGCGTGATACCGGTCAGACCATGATCTACGTGACCCATGACCAGGTGGAAGCCATGAGCATGGCGGACAGGATCGCGGTCATGGACTTCGGCATTCTGCAGCAGTTCGGGACGCCTAACGAGATCTACAACCATCCCAACAACACCTTCGTGGCCACCTTCATCGGTAGCCCCAGCATGAACTTTGTCAAGTGCAGCTATCAGGTAGAAGGCGGACAGGGCTACCTGGTGCAGCAGGGTGGCAGCGTGCGGACGCCGCTGGATGACAGGCGCCGCCGGCTGATCGAGCAGGGGGGCAAAGGCGACAGCCTCCTCCTGGGCATCCGGCCTGAATTCATCCAGGCTCGCCCGGAGCCTGATGGCGCTGCCGCCTGGCCCGGCTCCGTATTCTTCGTCGAGCCGCTGGGTTCACGCACCATTGTGCATGTGCAGGTCGGACCCGATCCCATGCAGGTGTCGGGACCGGGAGACTACCGGCCGGCGCTCGGCGCCAACCAGTGGTTGGTGCTCGACCCCCACTACATCCATGTCTTCGACGCCGAGTCGGGGCAGGTCATCCGCTAGCGCCGAAACCGCGTTTCGCAAAGGAGCAAGTCGGTGGCGAATCTCCGGCTCGAAAAGGTAAACAAACGCTTCGGCAGGGTTGAAGCCATCAAGAATCTGAACCTGGACATCCGCGATGGCGAGTTTTTCTGCGTCCTGGGGCCGCCGGGAGCCGGAAAGACCACGACGCTGCGGCTGATCGTCGGTCTGGAGCGGCCGGACGAAGGCACGGTGTTCATCGGCGACCGCGTGGTCAACGACGTGTATCCCGGCGAGCGCGACATTGCCATCGTCTTTCAGAACCTGGCCCTCTATCCCAACAGGACGGTCTACGAGAACATCGCCTTCCCGCTGCGCGAGCGCAAGCTGCCCAAGGGCGAAATCGACGAACGCGTGCGTGCGGCGGCCAAAGTGCTGCACATCGAACGTTTGCTCGACCGTAAGCCCGCCAAGCTGAGCGGCGGCGAACGCCAGCGCGTGGCCATCGGCCGGGCCATCGTTCGCAGTCCCCAGGCCTACCTGATGGACGAGCCTTTGGCCAACCTGGATGCCAGGCTGCGGCTGGAAATGCGTGTTGAGCTCAAGCATCTGCAGAAAGACCTCGGCCAGACCCTGGTGTATGTCACGCACGACCAGATTGAGGCGATGTCGATGGCCGACCGCATTGCTGTTCTGAACAAGGGCGTGCTGCAGCAGGTCGACGTGCCCGACATGATCTACAGCCTACCGGCCAACTGTTTTGTGGCCACGGTCGTGGGCAGCCCGCCCATGAACTTCCTGGCTTGCGACATCCGCCACGAGAATGAGGCGTTGCAGTTACGGCATCGCGAGTTCGTGTATGTGGAGGACGGAAGCGACCATCCCTTGCAGGCAGCCATCGCACGCCAGTCGACGCCACCGGCGGCGGTGTTGCTGGGCGTGCGACCTGAGGACATTCGTGTCTATGACGCGCGACCGGACGGCTTCTCGCTGCCGGCGCAGGTGTCGGTCATCGAGCCCCTGGGTTCGGAGACGATCGTCGATCTCCTGCTCGGCGCCGAGATCGTCAAGGCCATCGTGCCCCCCACCCAGGTATTGCGCGAGCACGAACCCGTTTGGATCACCTTTGAGAATACCAAGCTCCACGTCTTCGATGCTAAATCGGAAGCTCGCTTATATTCCGGCAGCAAGCAGCAATCCTTGCGCCCATTGGGCGCTGCCAATCCTTAAGGGAGAGGAGACCCCCATTATGGCCGCGTGGTGGCCATGTACCGCGGTCGCATGCGGGCGCTCCTGGATCACCACAATGTCGATCGCGAGGTAGTCATGGGCCTGGCCACCGGCGCCGATTCGGCCGTGGCCGGCGCCGTCAGCGCTACCGCAGCTGCGGTAGCGCTGTAACAACCCGTCCAGGTTCGCCGTCTTTACGAGGAGGTAGACTCATGCTTACATCACGCGAGCGCGTGCATCTGGCGCTCAACCACCAAGAACCCGATCGTGTGCCCCTGGACCTGGGCGCCGCGGCCACCACCGGTATGCATGCCAGCTCCGTGTACCTGCTCCGGCAGGCGCTAAAGTTGGATCCACCCGGCGCCCCGATCAAGATCATCGAGCCTTACCAGTTGTTGGGCGAAATCAAGCCCGACCTGCAGGATGCGCTTGGCGTCGATGTGATCGGCTTGTGGCCGCAGAAGGGGTTGTTTGGGTTCAAGAACGAAGGCTGGAAGCCGTGGGAGCTGCCGGATGGCACCCCGGTGCTGGTGCCCGAAGCGTTCAACACCGTGCCGGAGCCCGACGGCAGCGTTTTCATGTACCCGCAAGGGGATCAGTCGGCGCCGCCGAGCGGACGTATGCCCAAGGGCGGTTTCTACTTCGACACCATCGTCCGCCAGCCACCCATCGACGAAGACCACCTGGACCCGATGGACAACCTGGAGGAATTCGGCCACATTTCGGACGACGATCTGGCCTATTTTGCCCGTGAGACGGAGCGGCTGTGGAACGAGACCGACAAGGCCCTGCTGGTGAACTTCGGCGGCATGGCCTTTGGCGATATTGCCCAGGTGCCGGCGCCCGGGCTCAAGTATCCCCGCGGCATCCGCGATGTCGAGGAATGGTACGTCAGCCTGGCGGCGCGGCGGGACTATGTTTACCGCTTGTTCGAGATGCAGTGCGAGATCGCCCTGTCGAACCTGCAGAAGCTGCACCAGGCCGTGGGCGAAAAACTGACCTGCTGCTTCCTGAGCGGAACTGATTTTGGCACGCAGCGGGCGCCGTTCATCTCGACCCAGGCCTATCGCGATCTCTTCCGGCCTTTCCACAAGGCGCTGAACGACTGGATCCACGCTAACACCACCTGGAAGTGCTTCATCCACACAGACGGCAGTCTGATCCCGCTGATCCCTGAGTTCATCGACGCCGGTTTCGACATCATGAATCCGGTACAGTGGACGGCGGAAGGGATGGACCCGCAGATGCTAAAGGATCGCTTCGGCGACCGCTTGACGTTCTGGGGCGCGATTGTGGATACGCAGGCTACGCTGCCCTTTGGCACACCCGAGGCGATTCGCGAAGAGGTCCACCGCAGCATGCGGGTCTTCGGGCGAGACGGCGGCTATGTCATCAACACGATCCACAACGTGCAGCCCGGCATCCCCGTTGAGAACCTGGTGGCCCTCTACGAGGCGATCAACGAGTTCCGCCGCTACCCGCTGGCTTGAGGTTGTGGCGAATGCAGCACACGTCTAGTTGGTGATGAGAGTGGTCAGGTCCATGGCTACACCTGTCGATGCGCCTGAGCGCCTGCGAGTGACGACGAAGAGTGGCAAGGTCACTCACCCTGCCTTACTAAACGTGGACCCGCGCACCGTGATCGACAAGAGCAGCCCCGTCCCCCTCCATCACCAGCTCGAGTTGTTTTTGCGCCAGGGGATCGAGAGCGGGATGTTTCTCCCCTATGACACTTTGCCCACGGAGCAGGAGCTGCAGGAACACTTCAAGCTCAGCCGTACGCCCATTCGTCAGGCGTTGGCGAAGCTCAGCGCCGATGGCCTGATCGACCGCCGCCGCTCGCAGGGCACCATTGTGCTGCCCCAGCCGTTCGAAGAGCACCTCCACGCCTTCACCCCCTTTACCGAAGAGGTGCGGCGCAAGGGGTTGGTTCCGGGGAGCAAGCTGCTCGAGTTCGCCCTCATCCCTGCCGGCGCCGAAGATGCCAGGCTGCTGGCGATCCCGCGTACGTCCAGCATCTTCCACCTGAAGCGCCTGCGCTTCATCAGCGGCGATCCGGTGGGCATCCTCACCACCCATATCGCCGTCGATCTGGTGCCCGATCTGAAAGCAAGCGACTTCACCGATTCCGGGCCGCAGCAATCGCTCTACTATGTGCTCGAACGCATGCACGGGCTGCGCATGGTGCGGGCGACCGAGACGTTTCGGGCAATAACGCTTGATGCCGAGTGCTCGCGGCTGCTGCGGGTGCACAAGAACACAGCCGTGCTGATGCGCAGCCGTGTGACTTTCGACCTGACGGGCCGGCCGGTGACGCTGGAACAGGCGATGTATCGCGGCGTCTACCGTATCGAGTGGAACGGACGCGAGGTGAGTTATATCGAAGGGGACGTGGGACCCTAGACGACCGCGGACGGCCGACGGCCGACCGCGGAGGCAATCGCTGCGGTGATTGGTCGGTGTGGACGACCGCAGACGACCGACCGCGGAAGCAAGAGCGGCGGTCAGCGGTCAGCGGACAGTCCCTTGCACTCTGACCGCTTTCATCGTATCTTAGCGCCATGCTCGCGCCCACCCCTACCGCAGACGCCTCCCGTTGGATCAAGAGCGATGGCCTCATTGCCATCGTGCGCGGCAACTTTCCCCTCAGCCACTTGCTGGCCATCGCCGAGACCCTGCATGCCAATGGGTTGGCGGTGATGGAGATCACGCTGAACAGCGCTGGCGCGCTGGAGGCGATTGGCCTGTTGCGGGAACAGGCGGGTGATGACATGCTCATCGGCGCCGGGACTGTCCGCACAGCGGCGGACCTCGAGGCGGCGCTGGCTGCCGGGGCGCAGTTCACGGTGGCGCCGAACTTCGACGCCGCCACCGTGCAATGGGCGCAAGCGAGAGGGATGCTGCACTTGCCGGGGGTGTTCACCGCTACCGAGGCGGAGACGGCGTTTCGGGCCGGGTGCCGGATGGTCAAGTTGTTTCCGTCGGACGTGGTGGGGCCGAAGTATTTGGCGGCCTTGCGGGCGCCGCTTCCTGACATCGAGTTCGTCCCCACCGGCGGCATCGACCGGCACAATATCGCCGAGTATCGCCGCCTTGGGTCGGCGGCGGCGGGCATCGGCAGCGCCCTGGTGACAGGCCCACAGCAGACGATGGCTGACCTGGCGGAGCGGGCGCAGGCGCTGCGGCAGGGTTGGGCCTGACCTCCCGGAGGTCATTTCGGGCGCGTGTTGCTTGACCTGTCTGGCAATGTATGTTATTATCCACGTGAACGATAACGGGAACGATAACACCCTCACAGGCAAGCAGGTCGATGGCGGCTGCAGGCAGACGACGCGTCACTATCAAACACGTAGCCAGGGAAGCCCTCGTCTCCACCCAGACGGTCTCGCGGGTGATTAACGTGCGGCCCGACGTGGCCCCGGAAACGCGGCAGCGTGTTCTGGATGTGATCGATCGTTTGGGGTACAAGCCGAGCGCCCTGGCCCGCAGCCTGATCCGGCAGCGCAGCCATACCTTGGGGGTGGTCACTGCCGGCTTGCAGTACATGGGACCCTCGCGCACGCTCAACGGCATCACGGCCAAGGCCGAGGAGCTGGGCTACACCCTGCTGCTGGAGGAGCTGGCCGATTTCGCCTACGGTGACGTCCAGCCCATTCTCGACAACCTGCTGGCCCGCCAGGTGGACGGCATTATCTGGGCCGTGCAGGAGGCGGGAGACAATCGCGAGGTCTTTACCTCGGTGTTGCCTGAGTTCCCCGTGCCCATCGTCTTTCTGACCATGCACGAGCTGCCGGGCTGGCACATCGTCAACTTTGACAATTACGTGGGGGGGCGCCTGGCGACCGAGCATCTACTGGCCCACGGCCACCGCCACATCGGCCACATCACCGGTCCCCTGATCTGGTGGGAGGCGCGTGAGCGGCGGCGCGGCTGGGAGGAAGCGCTGGCGGCGGCGGACCGAGAGTACTCGGCGGGCGTGACCGTCAGCGATCAGCATTGTGTCCAGGGCAACTGGTCGTCGGCCCGCGGCGAGCAGGCCGTCACGCGCCTGTACCAGCAGTTTCCGGAGATGACCGCGGTCTTTGTCGCTAACGACCAGATGGCGCTCGGCGTCCTCAATCATGCGCACCGACACGGCATCCGCGTGCCTCAGGACCTGGCCGTGGTAGGGTTTGACGGGCTGCCGGAGGCAGCCTACTTCTGGCCGCCGCTGACCACGGTCTATCAAAACCAGAACGAACTGGGGTGCAACGCCGTGAGTCAGATCGCCGATCTGGTCGAAACCGCCGCCGGGGAAGAAATGCCGCCTCCGCGGGTCATCTGGCTCCAGCCTGAACTGGTGGTGCGCGAGAGCTCCGGTGGGGCGCCCGTGCAACCAATGGTAACCCCTGGTGGGGTCTGAACATGGCCTCACCTTTAACCTTCAACCTGTAACCTTGTACTTTCTTGAGGAGGTTCACTATGGCAGCTAGCTTCAAACAACCTACCCTGGGCGTGATCGTAGGCAACCGGAATTTCTTCCCCAGCCATCTCTGTGAGACGGGTCGGGCCACCGTGCTCAAAGTGCTGGAGGATGAAGGCATCCGGGTGATTGCGCTCTCTCCCGAGGAGACCACCTACGGCAGCGTTGAAAGCCTCAGCGATGCACACAAATGCGCTGACCTGTTCCGCCAGCACCGCAGCGAGATCGATGGCGTCCTGGTCACCCTGCCCAACTTCGGCGATGAGCGCGCCATCGCCAACACCCTGCGCTGGTCCGAGCTGGGTGTGCCCGTGCTTGTGCAGGCTTTTCCCGATGAACCCACCCAGATGAACCTGGCCAACCGTCGCGATTCGTTCTGCGGCAAGATGTCGGCCTGCAACAACCTGAAACAGTACGGCATCAAGTATTCGCTCACCACAACGCACTGCGCCGACCCGGAGAGCGAGAGTTTCCGCCAGGACCTCCGTCGCTTCGTCTCCGTCTGTCGTGTCGTGGGTGGGATGAAACACGCCCGGTTGGGCGTGATCGGCGCCCGTCCCACCGCTTTCAACACCGTCCGTTTCAGCGAGAAGCTTTTCGAACGCTCCGGCATCAGCGTCGACACCCTGGACCTCTCCGAAGTGTTTGGCCGCATTGCCAAGCTGGACGATGCCGCCGCTCCGGTCAAGGCCAAGCTCGACCAGATCCAGGCCTACGTCTCCACCGAGCGCACCCCGGCCATGGCTCTGCTGCGCATGGCGAAGTTTGGCGTGGTGGTGGATGACTGGATGGCCGACAACGACCTGGTCGCCAGCGCCGTGCAGTGTTGGACGTCGCTGGAAGAGTACTATGGCATTGTGCCTTGTACGCTGATGAGCATGATGAGCAACGGCCTCATGCCTTCGGCTTGCGAGTCCGACATTGCCGGCACCGTGGCCATGCTCGCCCTCGCCCTGGCCTCGGGCAAGCCCAGTGCCATCGTGGACTGGAACAACAACTACGGCGACGACCCCGACAAGGCCGTCATCTTCCACTGCTCCAACCTGCCGAAGGATGTGTTCGTCGACTCCAGCAACGCCATTCGCCGCGATGACATCCCGATCATGGATTTCCAGGACATCATCGCCGGCACGGTTGGCAAAGACAACACCTACGGCGCCATCCAGGCCCGCGTCAAGGCGGATCCCTTCACCTATCTGCGCGTCTCGACTGACGACTTCAACGGCGGTATCGTGGCCTATGTCGGTCAGGGGGACGTCACCGACGACCCGATGAAGACGTTCGGTGGTTACGGCGTGGTGCGCGTGCCCAAGATGCAGAAACTCCTCGCCTATATCTGCGAGAACGGGTTCGAGCATCATGTGGCGATGAACCTGTCCCTGACGGCCGATGCTGTCCACGAGGCGCTCGACAAGTATCTCGGATGGCCCACCTACTATCACGAGCCGGAAAGCGAGAGCCGCCACTTGAAGTTCGGGCGCCTGAGTGTCAAGGTGGCCTGGTAGCACGGTCAACACACAGCTTGAAGGAGCAAACCGATGAGCCAACAAAAGTATGCAATTGGCGTGGATTTCGGCACCGAGTCGGGCCGCGCCATGATCGTGGATGTGGCCGATGGCCGCGAGCTGGCCAGCGCCGTCTATGTCTACGCCAATGGCGTGATCGATGAGAAGTTACCCGGTACGGACATCCGCCTGGAGCCGGACTGGGCCCTACAAGACCCCAATGACTATCTCGAAACCCTGAAGACGACCGTCCCGATTGTGCTCCGAGACAGCGGCGTCGCGCCTGCGGACGTGATCGGCCTCGGCATCGACTTCACGGCCTGCACGATGCTGCCGACCCTGCGTGATGGCACACCTCTGTGCTTTCTGCCGCAGTGGCGCGACCATCCTCACGCCTGGGTCAAGCTCTGGAAACATCACGCTGCCCAGCCCGAAGCCAACAAACTCAACGAAATCGCCCGCGAGCAGGGCTTCACCTTCCTCGATCGCTACGGCGGCAAGATCAGCTCGGAGTGGTTCTTCCCCAAGGCCTGGCAGATCCTGGATGAGGCGCCTGATGTCTATGCCGCCGCCGGTCGCCTGATCGAGGCGGCTGACTGGACGATCTGGCAGCTCACAGGCGTGGAGACGCGCAACTCCTGCACCGCCGGCTACAAGGCTATGTGGTCGAAGACCGAGGGCTTCCCGCCCGACGCCTTCTTCAAGGCGCTGGACCCGCGCATGGAGCATATCGTCGACGAGAAAATGCTGCGCAGCATCTCACCCCTCGGCGCCAAAGCGGGTGGCCTGACCGGCCAGGCCGCGGCCTGGACGGGCTTGCTGCCCTGCACCGCCGTCGCCGTCGCCAATGTGGACGCGCACGTCGCCGTCCCTGCCGCCACCGTTACCGAGGCGGGCCGCATGGTCATCATCATGGGCACCTCGAACTGCCACATGGTGATCGGCACCCAAGAGAAGAACGTGCCAGGCATGTGCGGTGTGGTGCAGGACGGCATCATTGCCGACACGCCCGGGTTCGAGGCGGGCCAATCGTGCGTGGGCGACCACTTCGCCTGGTTCACCGAGAACTGCGTCCCCGCCGCCTACGAGGCCGCGGCGGCCGAGCGTGGCATCAGCATCCACCAACTGCTCGAGGAGAAGGCCGGTCAGCTCAAGCCGGGCGAGAGCGGCCTGCTGGCGCTGGACTGGTGGAACGGCAACCGCAGTGTCCTCGTGGACGTGGATCTGACCGGACTGCTGCTGGGAGCCACGCTTCTGACCAAACCGGAGGATATCTACCGGGCGTTGATCGAGGCCACGGCCTATGGCACCCGCATGATCGTAGAGACCTTCAAGGCCTACGGCGTGGCAGTGGACGAGATCATCGGCACCGGTGGTCTCCCCAATCGCAACAAGCTGTTGATGCAGATATACGCCGATGTGACCGGCCTGCCGATCTACGTAGCCGAGGCGGCACAGATCGGCGCTCTGGGTTCGGCGATGCACGGCGCTGTGGCGGCTGGAGCGGCGGTAGGCGGCTACGATTCCATCGTCGAGGCCAGCAAGCGCATGGCGCGGCTGCGCGAGGAAGTCTACCAGCCCGACGCCGCGGCGCACGTGGTCTACGACCAGCTCTACGCCGAGTACGCCATCCTGCACGACTACTTCGGCCGCGGGGCTAACGACGTCATGAAA